>CAYGAM010000001.1:0-8606 GCA_964347915.1 uncultured Nitrosopumilaceae archaeon
TATATCATCACTTCAAAGCCAACTGTCCCGAAAAGTACATTTTCATCTACTGTACCTGGCAGTTAGGTTCAAACAGTTATCTGCGGTGCAGGGATAAGAAAGCATGGAGCAGGCGAGCTTGGCATCTCGATTGTGGGATGAGCAGTACAAAAAAGCCAAGTACGACGATGAGAATCCAGTCGAATTCGTTGAAAAGATAATTTCGACTCTTCGGCAGCAGAATGATCTGTGCGGCCTGCGCGGGTTGTATGTTGGCTGTGGCAGCGGCAGAAATTATGTTCCGCTTGCTGACGCTGGGATGGACGGCCTGCGAGGAATAGACATCTCTGCCGTCGCGATTCAAAAATTATCAATGAAACACCCGCATCTGGCGCACAGGGTAGAGAGAGCCGGTTTTGAAGCGTTTGAGCCCGCCTCCCTGCTGAATTACATAATTGCAATACAGGTGTTTCAGCACGGAAGCGAACAAGAAATAGATGGATATTTCAAGAGATCATTCAATTTGTTGGACAAGCATGGACTGCTGTTTCTTCGCGTAAATTCAGCGGCAACGGAGATCTATTTTGAACACAAGATTGTAGAACGGAACAGTCATGGGGGCTTTACGGCGACTTACACGCAAGGTCCAAAAAGAGGTCTCAATATACACTTTTTTTCAAAGAATGAAATACTGGAGCGTCTCAAAAGCAGCGGCTTTGAAATCATATGCGGACTGAAGGAAGATACAGCGCAAAGATCGCTCCCGAAGACTGGCACATGGTCTCAGTGGGAAGTGATTGCTAGAAAAAAAGCGCTGCAGGAAAGGAATATTGAGTCACTCTAAAAAGAACAGGCCAGAAATATTCGCCTAATATTCCGTTGTCCGGAAAGAACATTCTTTTATGCACTCACGCAACAGCAGCCACCACTGAATTCATCCGGACACTTTCTATACTTGCACTCGCAACTATGGCGGCAATGGAAAGTTTTTGATCATCAAAAAACGTCTTCCTGCGTAGATTATACCCATGCGTGTGCAAGAACTTTTAATCGTCGCTATAATGTCGCTCCAAAGCGAAAATACAGGCACAGACTGTTGCTTTTCAGCGGCAATGCTTGTAATCGCTAGTTTAGCCTGGGCGCCGATATTTTTTATGCGCCTGTACCCTACAGCAAAAATGAATCATCGCTTGATGCGTGGCGTCGCGCGTGGCAACGGCGATATTCGGAGCATTTGCTACAACAGCCACATAATAGGAAACGATTCGCATCGCGAAAATATAAAATGCCAAAGTGCATATGGAAATTCACGCCGTTTGAAAACGAACTGTCGTCTGACAATTGCGTGCATTGTTGACTAAAAAGTAATTCTGTGCATGCATATTTCTGCTTTGATGCGGCCTTTTTTTTTAATCTGAAGCATAGATGACAAAATGTGCGTTGCCAGAGCCCTAAAGATTACGCCTTCTCCAAAAGCATGATTTCGCAGATCGCCTGAATTTGACAGCTGCATACCACCACAAGCATTCCATAAGAAAATGGCCGCAAAAGCAATCTGCTAGAGATATCTGAAATATGCAGGAAATGATGAAAATTGCTGGGCGCATCAATTTCATGCACGGATGGACTCATCTCAAGACAAATTTACCATAATATTATATGCGCCATGATGCAGTCCCTGATTCATGCTGGGCAACTCTCTTGGAAGGAGGCTGGTGCTTACTACGTTCGGCGAGAGCCACGGCAGGTGCATCGGAGCTGTTCTTGACGGCTGTCCGGCAGGGCTGGAACTGGAGGAAAACGACATACAAGGAATGCTGGACCAGCGAAGGCCAGGGCAGTCTGATATCGCAACCCAGCGGAAAGAGGACGATGCCGTGGAAATTCTGTCCGGCACGTTTCGAGGATACGCTACGGGCGCGCCGATTGCAATGATTGTATGGAACAAGGACAAAAAGTCCTCAGACTATGACGAGCTTCGCACAAAGCTGCGGCCGGGGCACTCGGACTATACTGCCATGACAAAATACAAAAAATTCAACGACTACCGCGGCGGAGGGCGGTTCTCCGGAAGGCTTACCGCCACGCTTGTAATGGGAGGCGCAATAGCAAGAAAGCTGCTGCAAAAGACGCTGGGCATTCAGGTATCATCGTACGTGTCCCAGATAGGCCGCATCAGAATGAAGGCAAAGCCGGATGCGCAAATGCTGCAGAATATCTACCGGAATGATGTCCGCTGTCCGGACAGCAAGGCTGCAGCAGCCATGAAAAAGGCAATACTTGACGCAAAAAAGAACAGGGACTCGCTGGGGGGAATAGTCGAGTCCGTTGCCGAGAATATTCCTGCCGGCCTGGGAGAGCCGGTCTTCGGCTCGCTTGAATCTGATATCAGCCATGCCATGTATTCTATTCCGTCAGTCAAGGGAGTGGAATTTGGCTCGGGCTTTGCGGGATCTGCCAGAACGGGCTCGCGCAACAACGATCTCTTTGCTGTACGCGACGGCAGGATAAGAACCAAAACAAACAACGCGGGCGGCATTTTGGGCGGAATATCTACCGGCATGCCCCTGACGCTGCGCGTGGCATTCAAGCCGGCATCATCAATTCCAAGAGATCAGGATACGGTCGATATTAGTACCATGGCAAAGGCAAAGCTGACTGTAAAAGGAAGGCATGACCCGTGCGTAGTTCCAAGGGCGCCTCCGGTAGTGGATTCAATGGTGTCGCTTGTGCTGGCAGACCATGCGCTGCTTGGCGGATTCATAGGACCGGTGCTCTGATGCCCAGGATTGAGCAGCTCCGCACTGAGATGGACCGCGTAACGCTTGATATGATCCGCCTCTTTCAGCGCAGAACCGAGCTTGCAATGGATATTGGAAAGCTCAAAAAGGACATTGGACGCGGAGTAACCGATTATGAGAGGGAAGACAAGCTGCTGCACGATGTCAAAAAACTGTGCATGCAGCTGGGGATGGAAGAGTCATTGGGCGTGCGCATGCTGAGCTTTCTTTTGGGCGAATCCGTGCGGGTGCAGTCTGAAAAAAAGCCGACACACTTGTCCATATTCCAAAGGGCAAAAGAGATGGAGTCTCAGGGGCGGGACATAATTCACATGGAAGTGGGCGAGCCGGACTTTGAGCCGCCCGCAACTGTTCACCGCTTGATGCCGGAGATACTTGACAGCGGATACTTTAGGTACGGCTCCGCGTACGGACGCCCGGAGCTTCGGGAGGCGCTGTCGAAATATGCTGCGGCGCATTTTGGGACGCACGTGCCGCCAGAGAACATTATGATAACGCCGGGCGGGCGCTTTGCGGTATTTCTTGCAGTGTCGCTCTTGCGCCCCGGCGACGAGATGATAGTGATTGAGCCGGCATGGCCGGCATACGAAGAGTGCGCCAGGCACGTCGGAGCAAAGGTCCGTACCGTCAAAACGGACATGGGCAGCGGCTGGGAGCCTGCTATGCAGCAGATGCGGGACGCGGTATCCTCCAACACAAAAATGATCGTACTCAACTATCCAAACAATCCGACGGGCAAAGTTCTACCGCATTCTCTGCTTGACGATATCGTAAAGCTGGCCGCAGAGAACGACATCTACGTGCTAAGCGACGAAATCTACTGGCAGTATGCGAATCGCTGGAAGAGCGTCTTGACATGCGGCTATGAAAAGAGCATCGTGGTGCAGTCGTTCTCAAAGTCGCATGCGATGACCGGCTTTAGGATAGGCTATGCCATGGCGGCTCCATGGATACTAAAAGAGATGGCCAAGCTGCAGGCGCTCTCGCTGACATCCGTTGCCGAGCCCGCGCAGTATGCAGCAAGCAAGGCTCTTGACGGCAGCATCGCCCCCAACTCTGAACTGATAAAGTCCAGGCTGGACCTGCTGGCAAAAAAGGCGAAAGAGATCGGGCTGGAATTTGCCGCGCCAGACGGTGCAATGTACCTGTTTGCGCGGGTCAAAGGCGAGGATGGGACCGCGCTTGCAGAAAAACTGCTGGAGCGCGGCGTAGCCGTTGCGCCAGGCGAGGCATTCGGCGACTATCGCAGCTACATACGCATATCAGCCTGCCAGAATGAAAAGAAACTAATTAAAGGCATGAATACAATCAACAGTATCTGGAGTAAGAATGACTAGCATAGCGATAATCGGAGCAGGCGGACGGATGGGAAAGTGGTTCATAAAGTACTTTCTAAAGAAGGGATTCGCCGTTACCGCATATGATTCCGAAGCCGAGATAAAGGAAAAGGACGTAAAAAAGGCAAATTCGCTTGTGGGAGCAATTCTCAAGACCGATTATGTTCTATTGTGCACTCCGACAAGAAGAACGCCTGAGATCATACGGCTTATCGCAAAGGAGATGAAGAGGGGGGCTCATCTTATTGAGATATCCTCTCACAAGTCACGAACCGCTCATGCGCTCTCAAAGGCGCCCGCCAAGATAAGCCCGGTATGCATTCACCCAATGTTCGGACCTGGCGCCAGGTCCATCAAAAATCAGAATATCATATCGATTCCAGTCAAGGATGGCAAAAAGGAGCTTGCCACTGCAAAGATGCTCTTTGACGGCGCGACATTTGTAACCATTGACGCCAGCGAGCACGACAAAAAGATGGCAATGATACTCGGACTGACGCATCTTGTGAACATGGTATTTGCAAGCATCATATCAAAGGATGTTTCCGCATCCCTTACAGCCAAGATGTCGGGCACGACATTTCGGACGCAAAAGATTCTTTCCGAGAGCATTATGACCTCCTCGCCAGAATTAATCGAGACTATTGTGGCAAACCAGGACATTCGCAGGTTTGCGGAAGAGATGTGGAAGGACCTTGGCAGGCTGCTTGCCGCAATTCAGGACAATAAAACCGAGGAGGTGGCAGAGTACATAAAATCATGCCAAAAGCGCCTTGAGGAAAACGCCGACATTCAGGACTCTTACAAAAAGCATATTCGAATGACAAATGCAATAGAAAAAAAGTGAATCCGCATCCTGTCGTAACCGCATTTCTTGCAAGAAATGACGACATTCTGCTTGTTCTGCGAAGCGATATTGTGGACATGCCGGGGGTCTGGGGCGCCGTCAGCGGCTCCATGGAAGGCATTGAAACGCCTCTAAGCCGCGCAGTATCAGAGATAACGGAAGAGCTCGGACTGCCGGCATCGCTGCTTGATCTGCGCTGCCGCGCACGGCCTGTCCTTGTAAAGACGTCCAGATATCCGGGGCAAAGCTGGCTCATTCATCCGTTTCTGTTTTGCGTGGGAGAGTGCACGATACGGCTCAATTGGGAAAATTCTGCGTATGCCTGGGTGCGGCGCAGCGAGATATCGCGGTATGATACGGCGCCGTGCCTTGAGGCCATTCTGTCCTATGTGATGCGCTAATGATCGCGAAATCCTGAATATGCCGGCGGATGCCGGAACTGACCGCGCCCTCTATTGCGGAATTTTATTCTCCGGCGCATCGGCAGCCTTGCCGTCTTTTGCATCGTACATTCGCTGCTGCGGCAGCATGATGTAGACGCACGCCCCGCCGCACATTGTGCAGGGAACATTGTTGCCTGGGTGCTGTCCGGTGCGGCTGTGGATTCTTGCCGCCTCTTCGGGGTCTATTGACAGCGCAATCTGCTTTTCCCAGTCAAGAGTGCGCCTGGCCTCGCTCATTGCCTGGTCCCATTTTACGGCCTTTTCCCTAATCTTTACCAGATCAGCCGCATGAGCCGCTATTCTGTATGCAATTAGTCCTGCCTTTACGTCCTGTACGTTTGGAAGCGCAAGGTGCTCTGACGGCGTCAGATAGCAGAGCAGATCTACGCCTTCGCTTGCAGATACCGCTGCGCCTATTGCGCTTGCAATGTGATCGTGTCCGGATGCAATGTCTGTTACGAGCGGTCCTAGAACATAGTACGGCACATCGCCGATCAGCGATTTTGCCAGCCTGACGTTTGCCGCAACTTCGTTCAGGGGAACATGCCCTGGTCCTTCGACCATGACCTGCACGTCGCTCAGGTGCGCCCGCTTTGCAAGCCTTGCAACATTGATCATCTCCTGCACCTGCAGTTCGTCGTGAGAGTCAAGAATGGAGCCTGGCCTTAGCGCGTCGCCCAGGCTGAATGTTACGTCGTACTTTTTTGCAATTTCCACCAGATAGTCGTAATGCTCATAGTATGGATTCTCCTTGTCGTGCTTTAGCATCCATGCCGCCGTTATCGTGCCGCCCTTGCTGACTATTCCGCCGTATCTTTTGACCCTGAGTATCCGCCTTGCAATATCTTTTGTAATGCCTGCATGTATTGTAGTATAGTCAACGCCGTCCTTTGCGTTGTTCTCAAATGCGCGAAGAAAGTCGTCCTCCGTCATGCTTGTGGGATTTTTGTGCAGTGCGACGGCCCGATTGTACGCCTCGTATATTGGGACAGTCCCGAATGTAACCGGAGCCTCTTTCATGAGAGCCTGCCGTATGGCCTGCACATCTCCGCCGTCGCTAAGATCCATTATCGTATCGGTGTGATACTTTACCGCCGTCCTTGCCTTTTCTATCTCTTCGTCTGCGTTTACGTTAAGCGTTGATGTTCCGATGTTGACATTTACCTTTGTCTTGAGTCCGCGCCCTATTCCAACATTGTGTATCTTTTGCGGCCTGGCATTGTTGCTGGGGATGATGATGCTTCCTGATGCGATCTTTGGCAAAAGCCATTCGTGCGTTACGTCCTCGTCTCCGGCTACCTGCCGCATTTCGTCCGTTACAACGCCGCGCCTGGCAGAGCTCATCTGGGTGCCCATTATTATAACTACGATTGTGCTTGATTTAAACAATCGCTTGGATGCATCTTGTTCCATAACCCTGATTCGATACTACCGCTCACAGCCAATGTCGCGCCAAAGCGAAAATAGACGCGCAGATCGCCGCTTTTCAGCGGCAATGCTTGTAATCACCGCTGCAGACGCAAAAGGCTGGCTGCTTTACACATAAACATGTCATGGAACGGGCTGGCTCTGACCGGTTTGTCGCAACTCTAGCACATGCGAACAATACGCAATCAGGATCATCTTATTTTGGCCGTGTTCTCATATCATCAGTAGGAATACTGATGCTGGAATCATGATGCATTCCCTTTCTGCTGAAAAATTGTATCGCGTAAGAAGCAGCGCGCTCTTTGCCTGCGTCTGCTTTTTGAAATTGATTATTCCGTCAAGATCTCTTTTGCTTATATTGTTCTGAAACTTTACTTCGATAGGAATTTCCGCGCCCAGGCCGTCGTTGTAGATCAAATCCACTTCGTCACCGTTATGCTTCCAATAATAAATGTGGCTGGAATGATCAAACATGTGCTTTTTTGGACTGCGCAAAAACGCCAGCCGAATCATATGATTTGCAACTATGCCTTCTGCTAACCTTCCAAGATTTTCTCCATTTTCTACGAATTTCCGGCTGGCATCAAACGATTTGGCGTTGGAAATCCAGCTGTTCAGGACATTAAAGTAAAATGGATCCTGAAAGTGGATTTTCTTCTCTTTTCTGTAAACGGCCTCCTTCTTTTCTGTGTTGTACTGATACATGACAAATACTACAAACATATCCTCTAGCGTGGTGACGTACTGCGCTGCCGTGCTCTCGGTTGCGACATCTGTGTCTTTTTTCAGCGAGCGCCATGAAGATGTCTGTCCGACAGATTTGATGATGCCTCTTGTAATCTGTTTGAACGTACTGCTGCTCTTATTCAATGTGTCAAGATCCCCCAGCACTGCATTTAGCTGATCGGCATATGTATCCTCGCCGATCATTTTGGCATCCATGTATTGGTTTATTGCCTTTGGAACTCCGCCGGTCAGCATATAGTCTTGAAGGCAGCGATCCAGTTCTGGAAGGTGTGCATAGACCTTTTCCAGATTTTCCGGCATCTCGTTCCGAAGCAGCTGCTCAAATGCTGATATTCGATCCGCCTCGCTCAAGAAATTTGCATCAATGACTTTTTTCAGATCCGCATCCATCAGGGATGCAAATTCTGAGAATTTCATTGGAAGCATTATCTTGTCCAGCACATCTGAATAATCGCCTCTTCTGCCGGGCAATCTTTCAGCAGCCCTCTTGAGATCCACGGTGTGCGAGCCTGTTGCTATGATCGTACAGTTTTTTAATCTGCCTTGATCCCAAAGACGCTTAATCCCTTTCTGCCAGTTTTTTACTGATGAAATTTCATCTAAAATCAGATAGCATCTGTTTCCATTCCTTTGCCTCTTTGTGTTGTCAAAGTAGTTCTTGATCAATGCAATCAGTTCCTTTGGACCGCTTACAGTGTCGCATGCATAGTACATGATATTCCATGGAGAAATTCCTTCATTCAGGAGATTCTTTATGAGCAGTTTGATCATGGTAGTTTTGCCTGTCTGCCTTGGACCGCGCAGGGAATACACTAGATCTTTTTTGCGGTCAAAAGCATGCATGATTCTAGGCTTCCATTTTATGACTGACTCGTTCCATTCTATAATCTTCGAATCAGAGTTTATTTTTGTTGGATCCGTCCACCATGGATTATCTTCTACAGTTTCTGTCAGTATGGGCATGTTAGTTTAAGCCAAGCGCATACTTTTATAGTTATACAAAAAACTCTACGCGCTCTATTAT
>CAYGAM010000001.1:8706-15339 GCA_964347915.1 uncultured Nitrosopumilaceae archaeon
ATAGCTCCAAAAGCACAATCAGCATCCCATTATATAGCTGCACAAAGTACCATACGCGCTCTATTATATAGCTCCAAAAGCACAATCAGCATCCCATTATATAGCTGCACAAAGTACCATACTACGTACCACGCACTCTTGCATGGCAGCCAAGCAGACAACTCTGTCTGACCGCATGCGCATAGCCAAAATGCCGCTCTTGAGCCAAGATGATTTTTGCAGTACGGAATGCATCCAGACAGAACGCCTCCAAACAATTAAGAATTTAAGGCAAGCAAAAGGCGCGCATGTCGTTGGCTCCAAAGTACCGCAGATACGAGATGGGGCCGCGGCTACGCTACTATAGGCCGCATGATGCGCGAAGGGAGGCGTCGTTTGCACAGGAAGTTGCCTGGGGCATGAGCAAGCATCCAAAGCAGCTCAACCCAAAATTCTTCTACAATCTGCAGGGCTCAATTCTGTTTGATCGCATATGCGGCCTGCCGGAATATTACCTTACAAGAACGGAAATACGCATACTAGAACAGATGCAGGACGATCTTGCAGAGTGCCTGGACGGCGAGTACCGCCTGGTTGAGCTTGGAAGCGGCTCGGCAGTAAAGACCAGGCTTATACTTGATATTCTGGACAGAACGCAGAGCGCGATGGAATTTCTCCCAATCGACATATCCGAAGTGCTGAGCGAGAGCTCGCTTGCCCTGCTGGAATCCTACCCCAGGCTCTGCGTTACGGGCGTAATGGACGCATTCGAGTCCGGGCTGGATTTTGTCAAAAGGCGCGGCGGAGGGCCGAACCTCATAGCATTTCTGGGCTCAAGCCTGGGAAACTTTGAGCCGGACGAGGCTGACGGCTTTCTTCGGCGGGTGGGAGATACAATGACAGAGTCCGATCTCTTCCTTATCGGGCTGGACATGGTCAAGGAGCGCAGCATGCTTGAAGCCGCCTACAACGATTCCCAGGGAGTGACTGCAAGGTTTAATCTCAACATACTGTCCAGAATAAATGAGGAGCTTGGCGGCAATTTTGTCCTGGAAAATTTCGAGCATCACTCTGAATTCAATGCAGGCCGCAGCAGGATGGAAATGCACCTGCGCTCAAAGCAAAGGCAGCATGTCCGAATACCAAAGTCCAACCAAGTTTTGCAGATGGAAGAGGACGAGTTCATACACACGGAAAACTCGCACAAGTATACTGTGCCTGGAATAAGCTCAATGATGGACAGGGCGGGACTTGATGTCCGCCGCATCTGGCAGGATGAGATGAGGCACTATTCTGTAGTCCTGGCGTCTAGGCGTAATCCGCGCACCTAAATCCTGCAAAGAGCCACCGCTCATCCGGCCTGAAAAAGTTTCTATAGCTTCCTCGTATGGACGAGGCCGGCGTTCCAAAAGACCCGCCCCTGAGCACTTTTTGATTGACAAACCACTTGTCGTTGTACTCTTCAAATCCGGTCTTAAAGCCGGGATAGCCTGCAAACTCTGACAAAGTCCACTCCCACGCGTCGCCTATCATCTGATGGCAGCCGTACTGGCTTGCGCCAGCGGGATATGATCCTATGGGAGAGCACCGCCAGAGGAATGACTCAAGCAGGTTTGCATGCTTGACGTTCGCCTGCATATTGCCCCACGGAAACACGGTCTTTCTCTGCTTTGAGCGGTTCCAGCATGCGGCCTTTTCCCATTCGGCCTCTGTCGGAAGCCGCTTTCCGGCCCACCTGCAGTACGCATCCGCTTCGTAAAAGCTGACATGGCAGACGGGCTCCTGCGGGTCAACCCTTCTCTTTCCCGCAAAGTCGTCAACGTACCATGCTCCGTCCTTCATCTCCCAGTACATTGGAGCCTGCCAGTTTTCGGACTTTGCCTTCTCCCAGCCGTCCGCAAGCCAGTGCTTGTAGTCTTCGTAACCTCCGTCTTTGATGAACTTTTGATACTCGCCGCACGTTACAGGAAACGCGTCCATTGCATAATCCTCAAGATATGCCGTATGCTCGGGAAGTTCGATATCATAACAGTAATCTTTGCCGCCGTATCCCAGGCTGTACAGCCCGCCGTCAATGCGGAGCGGTTCTGTGCTGTGAATAGTTGGCGCAGGAGCGGGATTTCTTGCCTCTGGGACGTACGCGCTTGCAAGCAGATGCTGCAGGTCGTATGCCATCAGTTCCTGATGCTGGCATTCGTGGTGTATGCCGACGTTAATCAGCCGCTTCTGCTCGCTTTCAAGCCTGCTGCCTTTGATAAACTCCTCAACGATTGCGCTAATTTCGTCAAAGTATCTTCTAATCTCGGACATGCCTGGCCTGGAGACTATGCCGCGCTGCGCCTTGTCGTGCGGCCTGCCAAACTGCTGATAGTATGAATTCAGGTACTTGCCGTTGCCGCGTATCTCATAGTCTGATATTTTGCTCATTATCACCTCGTGTATCCATGATACGTGCCCTATGTGCCACTTGATTGGACTGGTGTACGGAGCAGTCTGCACTATGCAGTCGTCTGCTGTCAGATTCTTAATCAGGCTTAGCGTCTGCTTGCGGGTTCTGCGGAACGACTCCAGTACGGAATCCTGTTCCTGCACTGCCGCGCCGCCCGCATGTTCCATGTCAGTATCCTCTGGCAAATACGGCCGCATGCCTGCTTGGCTCGCTGCAGCGTGCGCATACACCGGAGCTTTTTGCATCAAAAGGCAGTATGCGAATGTCTGCTCCGGTCTCGTCCTTTATGCTGCTCTCGCATGATGCATTGCCGCACCACTGCATGGTGTAGAACCCTCCGCTGCCTATTCCATTGCGAAACGACTGGTAGTCGTCCGCCTTGTGAGACATCTCCTTTAGAATTTTGCCAGCATTATCCAGCATCTCTTCCTGAACTGCGTCCAGAATGTCAGGCACCGAACTTATATCAGACAGCGGAATATCGATCTTTTTGCCGCTGCACCGTATGGTTGCCCGCACTTTTTTGCCGCTTACCTCCTTTGGACCAATCTCAATCCTCAGCGGAACACCGCGCAGCTCCCAGTCGTGATATTTGAATCCCGGAGTTGCCTCCTTGCGCAGGTCCAGATGCACGCGCAGTCCGCATGCTTGAACCGCCTTTTCCACATTCTCTGCCATGGATACCGCGTCCCGCTCCTGCTCTTTGGAAAAGTATACCGGAACAATCACTACCTGGATTGGGGCCACCTTGGGAGGCAGGCTTAGGCCCTTGTCGTCTCCATGAGTCATTATCATGGCGCCTATGAGCCTCCATGACACGCCCCATGAAGTCTGCCATGCAAATTCTTCGACATTGTTCCTTGCGGCAAACTTTACGCCAAACGGCTTTGAAAAGTTTTGTCCTAGAAAATGCGATGTTCCCATCTGGAGAGCCCTGCCGTCGGGCATTATCGCCTCGATCGAGTCCGTGTATACTGCTCCTACAAACTTTTCGCTCTCGGATTTTCTGCCGGCAATGACTGGAATTGCCAGCATGCCTTCAACGACTTGCTTGTATATGTCAAGAATTCTTGAGACCTGCTCCTTTGCGTCGTCCGCTGCAGCATGAACTGTATGCCCCTCCTGCCACAAAAATTCCGATGTTCGGATAAACGGCTTGGTTGACTTTATCTCTGCCCTGTGCGCGCTGTTCCAAAAATTTATCTTCAGCGGAAGGTCCCGCCAGCTCTTTATCCACTTTGAGTAAAGCGAGTATGCAAGGGTCTCGGATGTAGGACGCAGCGCGAGCCGGTCCCCGACCTCGCTGTCTCCTGAATGCGTCACCCAGAAAACCTCTGGATTAAATCCTGAAAAGTGCTCTGCCTCTTTTGCCAAAAGCTGTTCCGGTATGAGAACAGGCAGGTATCCGTTGCGCACTCCCTCTTCTGCAAATCTGGCGTCCAGCGCCTGCCTTAGCATCTCCCATATTGCGTATCCGTCAGGGCGCAGGACAATCAGCCCCTTTACGGGAGCATAGTCTGCCAGCTCCGCCTTGATTACTGTCTGCGCGTACCACTCGCTAAATTCCGAGCTCTTTGACGCGGTAATTCCTATCTCTTCCAATTGCATCACTGCCGGTTCCTTCATTACTTATTTTTTTGCAAGGATGACCTGGCATTCCGGCAAGAGGCTCAAAGAATGCAAGCCTGCAGATGCCGCGAAAGCCCCAAGCCTGGGATAAAGCCAGGCGCGGCGGGCATTGGTTCCTTTTTGTCCCTATGATAACTGCTCGCCCTTGCAGAGAACCTTTCCTTTGACGCGGCTTTGAAAGTTTGAGCACACAAAGCACTGAACAAAATGGATGTTATCTTCAAAGATCGGGCATTCAACGTACTCTTGCTTCATTCTTTTAAACATCTTGGGACTCACGCCTTTGAATTTGATCTTTCCCTTGACATCCACCATTCCAGCCTCTGCCAGCTTTTCCTTTACAATGGATGGAATCCTGCGCTTTTCTTCTGCCTTGTGTACGGTGATCTCGTACTTGTAATCTGCGCTCATTTGAGATAAATGCCGCTTATACTAGAATTTATTGCTAACGTTGATTGCCGCTTGTGCGCGCCTGCGGCTTTTGCCTGGCTCATTTTAGTACAAATCGCGCCGGACTGGCTGCGGCGCCGGACGCTTTGGATTGATGATGCGAATTCCAGACTGCAGCCGGATCTTTGCAAGAGCCGTACTTGTAGCTGCCTGCTGACTGAAATGCCTGGGAATGATACGGGGAGACCAAATTGCAGCGAATGGACAAAATTAAATAACTATACATTCCTAGCAAAGTACATGGCAACAAAGCGCAAGTCAAGCGCAAAAGCGACCAAGAAGGATCTAGAGAAAAAGATTGCACAGCTTGAAGAAAAGATTGCCGAGCTGTCAACTGTTCTTGATGATCAAAGCGCCGATACTGCAAAAAAGACAAAGCCGGAACCGAAGCCAGAACCAAAAGCCGAGCTGCAAAGAGCTCTGCCCAAAGGCATGAAGAAGACTTCGCCTCCGCCAAAACCAGAGCCAAAACCGCAACCAAAGCCAGAGCCTGAACAGCAAAAGCTGCAAAAGGCTCTGCCAAAAGGCACAAAGACGCCTCCGCCTCCGCCTCCGACAGAGAAGCCAAAACCTGCTGAAAAGCAGACCAGCCTTCCAAGCACGGTTGGTGAGGCATTGGAAAAGGCATACTATGACGCTCCAATGACTGATACGCACACATACAAGAGAACCGTTCCTGGGTACGCGCCGTCTGCAAACCGGTATTATGTGCGATTGCATGCTCCAACAGGCACCGTTCCTATTGAGAGCTGGCACGCGCAAAAGTCAAAAGTGCCAGGGTACACACAGCCTTCAAACCAATACTTTGCAACAAGGCAGCGGCTAGCATGGCATCAGACCGAGAATCGCTTTACCGCGTACGGCATGCAGGTTCCAAACCTTGCAGAAGCCAAAAAGCAGTCCCCGCCGCCCCCGCCTCCTCCGAAGCCGGAGCCGGAACCGGCCAAAGCGTCACCGCCCCCGCCGTCTCCGCAGCAGGCTAAAAAGCAGGACAAGCTGAGCGAATACGAAAAAGACTATCTGCAGAGAATCGAAGACGGAAAGAAGCAGGCAGCAGAACTGGAAAGGCAAAAGGCCGATCTAGCAAGGCAGCAAGCTGAACTGGAACGAAAGCAGGCTGAATTGGAAAAACAATCTGGACAGGCGTCCGCGCCAAAGCCGAAAGGCACGCTACCAAAGGGTTTCTAACCCAACAATTTTATTTTTGATTTTTAAACTCGTCCAGCACTTGCGCGGAATGGCCGCGAGGCTTTACCTTTGAAAATGCCTTGAATACAGTGCCGGACTCGTTCACAAGAAACGTGCTCCGGTTGACGCCCATGTACTCTCTTCCCATGAATTTTTTCAGGCCCCAGACGCCGAACTTTTTTGCCGCATCTTTTTCCGTGTCAGCCAGCAGCGGAAACTCAATTCCCATCTTGTCGCAGAATTTTCTGTGGGACTTGGGGTCGTCCGGACTTATTCCTATTATCTCAATGCCCGATTTTCTAAACTTTTCATAATCCTTTGCAAATTCGTCCGCTTCAATGGTGCATCCGGGCGTAAAGTCTTTGGGGTAAAAGTAGATCACGCGCTTTCTGCCCGCATAGTCTGATGATTTTACCGCATTGCCGTCGGCATCCTCAAGCTCAAACTCTGGAACGCTGTCGCCTTCTTTGATCATGAAACTGCAGAGCATCGTCCCTCTTAAATTATTTTGGCCAAACTTCCGCAAGAGCCTGCTGCCTGATTCTCGCGCAAGCCAGCTTTGCACGCATGAGCGTAGTTCAGATCTACACGCTCGCGGACCTGGGCTCTTGCAAACCCGGCAACCTATACATCAAAATAGCGCCTTGGCCAAAAAATGCGCATGCCCCGAATTTTTGACAACTTGACGCCCGGCTCGCAGCTTCTTCCCGCACTGCAGGAAAGCCTGCAGGTGTCTTGCCGTGCAGACTTTTGCGTAGGCTACTTTAACCTGCGCGGCTGGAAGAATCTGCACTCTTATGTTGAAGGCTGGCCTGTTGCATTAGCAGAAAAGGACGGGGGGGGGGGGGGCGGGGGGCGGGGGCGCCGTCTGGTCGGCATCGACCAAGTGCCGCAACATCAGGTTGCGCGCAAAATAATGCTTCAGGAAAAAGATCCAA
>CAYGAM010000001.1:15349-60639 GCA_964347915.1 uncultured Nitrosopumilaceae archaeon
CGCCCAGCGCCCGCGGGCCCCGCCCCGCGCCCCCCGCCCCCCCCCCCGCGGGGGGCGCGGCCCCCCCCGCGAGAGCAGCTGCCGCATTCTGGTCGGCATGCAGCAGCTGCCGCATCATCAGCTTGAGAGCAAACTAAGCCTGCAGGAAAATCATCCAATAGACAACAAAAAAGCGCGTGAAATCAAGAGAAATCTCGCAGTCTCGTTCAGGGAGCAGCTTGAGTTTGGCGCGCCGTCAAACATCGACGAGCGGGCGCTGCAGCGCCTGGTCCGGCAGCTCAAAGAACACAGGGTAACCTTCAAGCTTTTTCTGAGGGATCCGCTTCATGCCAAGCTGTATCTGTGCTATAGAAACGATCCAATAAATCCGATAATTGGATTTGTCGGCAGCAGCAACCTCACGCTTGCGGGACTTTCCGGCCAGGGAGAACTCAATGTCGACGTATTGGATTCTGATGCTGCCTGCAAGCTAAGCATCTGGTTTCAAAATCGGTGGAGCGATGATTTTTGCATCGACATTACGGATGAGCTTGTGGAGATAATTGAGGAAAGCTGGGCTAGAACAAAGCCGGTGCCGCCTTATCACATCTATCTTAAGATGGCGTACCATCTCTCGCGCGAGGCGCGCCGCGGAATCGAGTACTTTAAAATTCCCGGCACAATGGAAGGCCGGCTGTTTGATTTCCAAATAGCTGCGGTGAAGATTGCCGCCCGCCATATCAGCACGCGAGGCGGAGTCCTCATCGGAGACGTAGTCGGACTGGGAAAAACTTTGATGGCCTCTACAATTGCCCGAATTTTTGAGGACAGGGATGATATCAGGACGCTGATCATATGCCCGAAAAATCTTGTCAAGATGTGGGAGGATTATCGGGAGCAATATGGATTGCGGGCCAAAGTCATGTCGCTTGGCCAAGTGCTGGCAGATCTTGAGAACCAGCGCCGGTACGGGCTGGTGATTATTGATGAAAGTCACAATCTTCGCAACAGGGACGGAAAGAGATACCGGGCTATTAGGGAATACGTAAAAAACAACGACAGCAAGTGCGTTCTTTTGTCTGCAACGCCGTACAACAAAGATTACTCTGATCTCTCCAGCCAGCTGCGAATATTCATCAATGACGAGCATGACTTGGGCATTCGTCCGGAAAGGCTTCTGCGGGAAAAGGGCGAGCTTGAGTTTATGGCAGAGCACGCGGCATCAACCCGCAGCATTGCCGCGTTTGAGCAGAGCCCGTATGTTGACGACTGGCGGGACTTGATGAGTCTCTACATGGTGAGGCGCACTCGCAGTTTCATTGAGGCCAATTATGCCTCTACTGATCCGGACACAGGCAAAAAGTTTCTGCAGTTTGGGGATGGAACGCGCCAGTTCTTTCCTACGCGCAAGCCGTCCACAGTAAAATTCAAGATCGATGAAGACAATCCGAATGATCAGTATGCCAAGCTGTACGGGGAAGAAATTGTCAAGACAATCGGAGATCTGAATCTGCCGCGGTACGGCCTGGGAAAATATCTGTCCAATTCGCCTGAATTGCCGCCGACTGAACCTGAGAGCAAAATAATCGCCAATCTTTCGCGCGCAGGATCGCGGCTTCGGGGATTTTGCCGCACCAATCTCTTCAAGCGCCTTGAGAGCAGCGGCGAGGCATTCATTCAGTCTGTTGAACGGCACATCCTGAGAAATTACATCTATCTCCACGCGTTGCGCAACAATCTTGACCTGCCCATCGGCACTCACAATGTCGCGTCACTTGATTCTGAATTTGCTGATGAAGATCCATTCGCCAGCGAATCTGATTCTGATGCGGCGCCGGAACGCGATCTTGAGGATAAACTGGGATCACAGGCGGCATCCAGCTTCCAGAACAGCGCCGCCAAAATCTATTCAGAATATGCCGAGTCATACAAAAGCCGCTTCAAGTGGCTCTGCCCAAAATTTTTTACAAGCGAGCTGGAATCGGATTTGCAAAACGACGCTGACTGCCTTTTGGCAATACTGAAAAAATACGGAGATTGGAATCCAGACTATGATGAAAAGCTGAACAAGCTTTACCGCTACTTGACAGTCAGGCACCGAAAAGACAAAGTCATTGTGTTCTCGCAGTTTGCCGATACGGTACGCTATCTGAAAAAGCATCTGGAAAGAAAGGGCGTCAAAGATATTGAAAGCGTTACCGGCAGCACGGACAATCCGTCTGAGATAGCATGGAGATTCAGTCCGCGCAGCTCTGCGCGGCCGCATCCTCCAGAGACCGAGCTTCGCGTATTGATAACCACTGATCTTTTGAGCGAAGGGCAGAACTTGCAGGACTGTTTTGTTGTCATAAACTATGATCTGCCATGGGCAATAATCAAACTGATTCAAAGAGCGGGGCGGGTCGATCGTATAGGACAAAAGTCCGACCTGATACGCTGCTATACGTTTCTTCCGGCAGAAGGCATTGACAAAATAATAAATTTGCGCGACCGCCTGATTGACAGACTAAGAGAGAATGCCGAAGTCGTGGGGACTGACGACAGATTCTTCAAAGAAGCGGCGAGCCGGCAGAAAACGCTTGATCTCTACCATGAAAATGCCGGCATTTTGAATGACGACGATGATGACGTAGATCTGACATCACATGCGTATCAGATATGGAAGAATGCAACTCAGAACAATCCGAGATTGGCAAAAACAGTATCAGACCTTCCAAATTCGGTCTTCTCGTCGCGCATGCATGCGCCGTCCGGTGATCGGCCTGACGGCGCGCTGATATTCGTACGCGCATCGGACGACAGCGACAGGTTTGCTTATGTTAATGCAGACGGCGATGTCGTCTCAGAGTCCCAGCTGGAAATTCTTGCTGCTGCTGAATGCAAGCCTGAGACTGCGGCGATGCCGCATCCGGACTACTATCATAATCTTGTTGCAGGCAGCGTCAAGCGCCTGGTCAAAGCCGAAAAAAAGATTGGCGGACAGTTGGGCAGGCCTTCCAGCGCCAAGTTCAAGACGTATACCCGTCTCAAAGATTACGTTCAGAACAGCAGCAAATCTCTGGACATGGATAGGCTCAGCCAGGCGCTTGATGAGATATTCAAGCATCCACTGCTCCAGTCTGCCATCGATCAACTAAACCTGCAGCTGCGCAGCGGTGCGGATGATGCCGCATTGGCAAAGATAGTTGTCAAGATGAGCGACGAGGACAAATTGTGCAACAAAACTGACTCTGCTGAAAGCAAGGAGCCGAAGATCATCTGCTCCATGGGACTGGTGAGCAAGAATGATTCCTGACCTGAACAAGCTGCGATCACATCTTCAAAATTTTGACATTCAGGGCCTTTTGATAGACGGCCTTGGCTGGGACTACTATGACTCGAAAGATGTGCGTTTTCCAGCGGAGGAACTGAAAGAGTATTCGCTCAAGCCTGTTTCAGAAAAGGATGGATTTGTCGTGTATGTGTGCGTCAGCGAGCGCCTGCCGCCGCATGCGGTACGCAAAAGGCTGTCCCATCTTGCATCCAAGCTGACATTTGAGCATCTGATTGTGTTTATGGACAAAAAGCAAAGCGGGCAGATCTGGCAGTGGAGAGGGCGCAAAGACGGCAGGCCGATATACCGGCAGCTGGAATATGACTCGTCGCATCGTGGCGACGCGCTTCTTGATCGAATTCGCCATGTTGCCTACAAAATAGACGATGTGCCTGGAATCGTTACAGTATCAGAAGAGGTCGGGAAAGCATTCGACGTAGAAAAGGTTACAAGAAAATTTTACGATCATTTCAAGCTGGAATTGATTGAATTTCAGAAATTCATTGACGGCATTTCGGCTCAATTTGATCGGGAATTGTACGCCTCATTAATGCTGAACCGGATGATGTTTGTTTATTTTTTTCAAAAAAAGGGATTTTTAGACGGCGACTTTGACTATCTGCACAACCGGTTAAGGCGCGTCCGGAAGCAAAACGGCAAGAATCGCTTTTACAGCTTTTACCGCGAGTTTTTGCTGCGGTTCTTTCATGACGGACTTGGAAAGCCTGAGAAAAGCCGCTCACGGGAATTGATCAAACTGCTGGGAAGGATACCGTACCTGAACGGAGATCTGTTTGACGTGCACAAGCTGGAAGCAAAGTATGAAAATATTTGCATTAAGGATGAGGCGTTTGAGCGCATTTTCAGCTTCTTTGACAAGTATACGTGGCATCTGGACTGGCGGCCGGAAAAAGAAGACAATGAGATACATCCTGATGTCCTGGGCTACATATTTGAAAAATACATCAATCAAAAGCAGATGGGCGCATATTACACCAAGGAAGACATTGCAAACTACATTTCTGCCAGTACGATAATTCCTGCCGTTCTTGATGCTGCAAAGGAGAGATGCCCGGATCACTTTGATGAAATTTGGACTCTACTGAAAGATTCTCCAAATTCATACCTGCACAGCGCCGTGCGGCATGGAATATCGGTGCAGAATGAATTTGATGTCGCGGATGAATTGCCGCCGGATATAGCAGCTGGAATTGCCGATGCCTCGCAGAGAGATAACTGGAACAATCCGGCGTCATCGGACTGCGCGCTCAGCGGCGAGACTTGGCGCGAGGTCATTGAGCGGCGGCAGTACTATGGTGCAATTAGGGCAAAGCTGGCATCCAAGGATGCATTTGAGATTGACGAACTTGTTACGCTAAACCTCAATGTGCAAGAGTTCGCCCAGGACGTCATGGCAAGGTGCAGGGAGCCGCGGCTACTGCGCGCCTTTTGGCAGGCCATACGAAAGATCACAATACTTGATCCTACGTGCGGCTCCGGAGCGTTTCTGTTTGCCGCGCTTGATGTCCTGGAGCCGCTGTACGACGCCTGCCTGAAGAGAATGGAAAAATTTCTGGACGGATCTCCAACAGCACGGCATGATTCTGAAGCGTTGAAGGATTTTGCAGCAATACTGCATGATGTGGAAAGGCATCCAGGCCAGATCTACTATATTCTCAAGTCTATTGTGATTAACAACCTGTACGGCGTAGATATCATGGAGGAGGCGGTAGAGATCTGCAAGCTTCGATTGTTTCTCAAGCTTGTGTCTCAGCTTGAAACGTTTGATCAAATTGAACCGCTGCCCAATATCGGCTTTAACATTGTTGCAGGAAACACGCTTGTCGGCTTTACGTCAATGAGCGCGGTTTATGATGCGATGCAGAGTGCAAAGGGCGTTGCCAGGGGACAAAGATCAATATTTCAGGCAGATAAAACAAAACAGGCCATTCAAAAAAAGGCAAAGCAGTTTGATGCAGCTTATAACAAATTCCGAGACAAGCAGACCAAGCTGGACGGCGCCGCAACTGCCCATGACAAGACCGATCTGCTTGAGAAGCGCAATGAGCTGCGCGACGAATTAAACCATTATCTTGCAATTGATTACAACGTTATTGCCACTATTGAAAATACAGAAAAATATAGCAAATGGCTGATCACGCACCAGCCGTTTCACTGGATTACTGAATTTTATGGCATTATGAACACCGGCGGGTTTGATGTCATAATCGGAAATCCTCCGTATGTGGAGTACAGAAAGGTGAAGAATACCTATACCGTACAAAGATATGACACATTGTCCTGCAACAATCTCTTTGCGTATGTGATAGAACGGAACGCCGCTCTTGCTGGGAAGGCTGGAAGAACAGGCATGATCGTGCCCCTCTCTGCCATATGCACTGACAGAATGGCTCCGGTTCAAAAGATATTGTCGTCAAACAATTTGTGGGTATCTTCGTATGCTAAACGACCATCCAAACTCTTCTATGGCGTGGAGCATAGATTGTGCATATATGTCTCTGCTATGGGGGATAAAACATTTTCTACCAGATATCATAGATGGAATAGGTACTTTCGTTCGCATTTGTTTCAAAACATTCGATATGCTGAGGCAACAGAGACACCAATACCAAATTCCATCCCAAAGTTTAGTTCACAGGTGGGCAAGAATCTACTGAAAAAGCTGCTATCTGATGCTAAGCTGAAACCGTTTCCTAATTCTACAAACAACAGGCTATATTATCACAATTCTCCTGAGTATTGGGCTCGCGCAACAGACTTTGCGCCGTACTTTTGGAATGAACGTGATGGAAAAAAGCTCTCCTCACATGTCAAAATTTTAAATTTTAAGACCCATGAATCTGCTCAGACGGCAATAGCAATATTGAACAGTTCGCTGTTCTATTGGTGGTACCTACTTTTCTCTGATTGTAGGGATTTAAACTTGCGTGAAATTACTAATTTTCCAGTAGGATTAGAAACTCTGCCAAAAAACATTAAGAAGCAATTAACTAAATTAAACCAGGAACTTATGGAAAATCTGCGCCACAATGCAATTCGCAAAGAAACTTGGCATGTTTCCACAGGCAAAGTGTGCTTTGATGAGTTCAACCAAAAGCCATCAAAACCAATCGTTGATAAGATAGACCGCGTGCTTGCAAAGCACTATGGCATGACCGATGAGGAATTGGACTATATCATCAACTACGACTACAAGTATCGCATGTCTCCGTAATCTGTCTTTTTGCGCAGTCGTATTGCATTGTTCCGGTGTGGTTGTCTCTGATTTAGCGTGCATTACCTGACTGCATGCAGGCAAAAAATGAAGCCAACACCATTACATTCATACGCATGAGCATTCTTGGCTCCACATACAGCATAGACATCTATTTTTGTAATTAATTATTTAGGACGCAACATTAGATGTAAGCGTCAGTATAGTTTGATCTTTATCTCTCCAAGATCCTTTCTATACTGCTCTTTTTCGAGTTCGAATTTTTGGAGCCTGATGATCATGTCCTCATTTTTGGGATTTGAACTTTGAATCTTGAGCTTTTGAATCTCAATCTTCATCTCTTCAATCCTGCGTTCCGCCTTTTGGAGCCTGATGGTCAACTCTTCCTTTTCATGCTCTGCTTTTTGCAGCTTGAAATTTAGATCCTCAAATTTTCTCTTGCATTCTCTCATCATGCGGCCAAATTCGCCGATGAGGAAAACACCGCTCAAAGTATGATCCTGTTTTGTTGCAAGGCCTCGTTCAGCTGCTCGCGCAGTATTGTTGCTTCTGATTTTGCCATCGCTGTATACTTAGCAGTTTGTACTTATTATCGTAAGTCAAAAAAAGTCTGGTTTTTAGTCAATTTTTTTAGCTAGGGTCTTACTTTGTAGGTAGCATCTTGGTTTCTGGAAATTTAGGCGCGAGTTTTGCTGCCTCAGAGGTATCTCCCGGACAAATTCGTACCTGAAATCCGGAACAGTTTCCAGAGCCCGATCTGTTGCCTTTGCAGGCATTTCATCTTAAAAGAGGCATGTTGAATCCAGCGCAGCCGGAATGCAACGCCAATCCAACCTGCCGTGCAGGAATGCTGTTAGGCTAGGCATGTCGACCTAAACTGTTACACTAGTCCTGCCACTTTAATTTATATGCGACTCGGGCACCACTTTTTTACAAGAGAGGTTATGATGTGACATGAGCAATCCGGGCCAATTATTAATCACGTATTCAGATACCAGAAAACAGTCAATGCGTGATTATGACAAAGACAATTGTGCGGCCTTGAACCACCTGATCAAACTAATCATGATAAAAAACAACATTGCTTTAGAAAAAATATCCAAGCCAGAAAGCAACATTGCTGATCTTGTGATTAGTTTTTCTTCCAAAGATCAAGAAAGTTTGGATGTCTTGCAACAGGCAACTAAAGAATTGGTAAAAAAGAAGGTTGGCGCAAAGACAATTGAGATTGCATCTTAAACACCACTTTTAATTAATGCTAATTGAGGAATCAGATTGGAAAGGTGGCTGTATGGAATCAAAAATTACGAGAAAAAAGACAATGAAATAATAATTGATAATCTAAAAGATAGCAAATACATAATTGAAACAGTACGTTATCGCGACATAGAAGAGGATTCTGGAAAAATTAACTCTGTAGAATTTAATATAGAATTTGAAGATGATGAACATAAAAACGCCGCTTATGAGCTGATTTCTTTTTTTCACCAAAAGAGATTGAACATGTGCACAAAAAACCCCTGAGACTTAAATCCAAACTACGACGCTATGCCGAGCGACGAATCGTTGAGGTTCTTGCAATATATCTTGGTACTGTTGGAGCATTACAATCACAGGCTGTAACTCTGGTTCAAATTGAGGATAATCTGGAATTTTCACTACAGACCGGATTTTGGTTGAATTTTGCATGGGCCGCACTACCGGCTGTGGCGTATTTTGCTGTAGGCTTGCGAAATCTTGAGAAACGCTATCTTGCAGATGATTGATTCGCTGGAGTTTATATGCTGGCGCTTATATCTAATGTCGCATTAAATCAGAAATTATTGCGGACTTCGGAATTAATGCTTGATGAATAAAATGCCAAACAATTTTGGACAGATTTGAAAATAAAAAATAAAGCTCTATATAAAATAAGCAGCAAAATTATTGTTCTGTATTAGAAGCATTTGTAGATCAAAGATATTATTGTCCAGAATATGAAAGGCATTGAGAGGCTTCGTACGGCGGCAAAAAAGAAAGCAATGCTGCCGTGTTCAAGCGCATGAATATTTTTGACATCGTGCATGAATCTACCATCTATTTTTGTAGTTGATTATTTTTGATGAAACATTGGTTATAATAAGAAGCATAGGATTATATTTGCAACGGCCCCTTTCATTGAAATGCACGACAAGAATCCTTTTATGCCTGGCGCAGGTCTGCCGCCGCCATACTTCGCAGGCAGGGACCAAGAGCTGAAAGAATTCACGCGCATGCTGCAATCCGCCAGGGATGGTGGAGTTGAAAACGCTCTGATTCACGGCTTCCGAGGAATGGGAAAGACTGCCTTGCTGCTTGAGCTTCAGAAGATTTGCTTAAACGAGGGATTCCTTCCCGTATTGAACCTAACATTTCGCAAGTCACATTCTGATTCCAGCACATTCCTGAACACTCTGCATGCTTGCATGGAGCATGAGCTGAGTGATGTCTCAAAAATGATCAAAATAAAAAACAAGGTCGGGAAAATCGCCGAACATGCAAAACCCAAAACAGTTGAGACCGCTGCAATCTTACACAAACTCCTGCATGATCCAAACGATGCTTTGCCCATGGAAATAAAACTTGTCAGCTATCTTTCAGACGTATGGGAACTGCTTGAAAGCGGCGGATTTTGTGGTGTTGTATTTCTGTTTGACGAGTTTCATACTGTAAAGGATGACCGCGAATGCGATGCTCTGGGGAGCTTTATCGGAGCAATCAACGAACTGCAGATAAGAAAATACAGATACTCTGTTGTCTTGTGCGGTCTGCCTCCGATGCTCTCCAATGTCCAAAATGCCAGATCCTATTCTGAGAGAATGTTTGGAACATCCATAGAGCTGTCCAATCTTGATGACGGTGATGCGGCGATGGCCATATCGAAACCTCTCGGGGGCACGTCCTGGACATTCTCCATAGCCCTGATATCTGCGATACTAAAGGACAGTTGCGGATACCCATATTTCATCCAGTTCATATCCAAGCATATCATAGATTTGATGGACAAGCAAGATATTACGGTAGACGACTACATGGACATTCGTGATTCAATAATAAAAAAGCTTGGGAATAGCTTTTTTGCGCGGCGCATGATGTCATTAAGTGTCAGACAAAGACAAGTACTTTACGCGATGGCCTCCATGCAGGATGACTGCATGAATTTTACCGCAATATGTGAAAAGGCGGGTATAAGCAAGGCAACCATACAAACACACCTGTGGCGCCTAGAGAAGGGCATGGTGCATAGAAAGGAACATGGAACGTACCAGTTTTCAATGCCACTGCTAAGAGAATATCTAAGCAAATTCGGGTGACAGTCTGGTACTCAAAGTTGTCAAATCAGCCTTGCAGAGCCATAGTTGTCAAAGTTGTCAAAACCCGCGCCTGACCTGCCAGCGGGCCGTGCAGTTCCATGCCCATAGTTGTCAAAGTTGTCAAATCAGCCTTGCAGAGCCATAGTTGTCAAAGTTGTCAAAACCCGCGCCTGACCTGCCAGCGGGCCGTGCAGTTCCATGCCCATAGTTGTCAAAGTTGTCAAATCAGCCTTGCAGAGCCATAGTTGTCAAAGTTGTCAAAACCCAACGCCAAGCCGCCACCAAGCCGGCAATTCCTGGGCATAAAGTTGTCAAAGTTGTCAAATCAGCCCTGCAGAACCCTAGTTGTCAGTCCGGAATGATTTTGGCAGACTGGATAGCCGCAAAGCTCTGGTTCTGGGTTGCATAATGCCGCAACTGAACGGCAACAGGCATTATCGCACATCTCTGATGGATGGTCTGCTGTGAGGCCTGCCAGGCTGCAATGCATGGACGGCCTCGGTGCGCCTATGCGGCGGGCAGCTTGCCTGCTTGACAGGCGCGCCTTTTGCGCCTGCACTGCATCATCGCGGACTTGATGGCGTCTTTAGCTTCCGCTGTTTTGGGGGCTGGCGCTCTTGTCGTTCTTTTCTCATACTGCCATGCATGACTGCCATTCAATCTCGCATTGTCCTGGCGTGCGAGATCTCGGCATTTGCGCCGTGCCTGCATTTGTTTGCAATGACAATCAAGCTGCGGGCACGGATTCCGGCGCTCCAGATTGCCTAATGGGAAGGGTGAACCGCTTTTCGGATCTCACAGAGAAAAAGCAGCCGGCGCAAAGATAAATACTGCACAAGACGAATCACCCCAGGTTGAGCAGTCCAGTATTACGCTCAGAAACGCTAAACCGGGCGCTTGACGGCAAAGAGATCTCCAGAGAAGATCTGCTCCGACTGTTCCTTGAGTCGGCAGAGGACTCAGCCGAACTGCTTCAGGCATCGGGAATGCTGCGTCAGAGAACAAAGGGACGCATCGTATCATACACTAGGAATGCGTTTGTAAATGCTGTAAACCTGTGCCGCGACATCTGCTCATACTGCACGTACCGGGCAGAGCCAGGCTCTGCAAAAGAATCAATGCTGCCGGTAAAAGATGTCCGAAAGCTGCTCCGCTCAGCCAGGCGCTGCGGCTGCATTGAAGCTCTATTTGTTACTGGAGAGAGGCCTGAAGACAAGTACGCCCAGGCAAGAGATTGGCTGCGCTGGGAGGGCTTTGCCAGCACAGCAGAGTATCTGACGCACTGCTCTGAGATTGCCGTATCTGAAGGTCTGTTCCCTCATACGAACGCGGGCAACCTGACCGCAGGGGAGATGCGGGAGCTGCGCAAGACAAACTCCAGCATGGGATTGATGCTGGAGACTGCAAGCGACAGACTTGCAGAGCCTGGAATGCCGCACCATCTGGCTCCAAGCAAAGCGCCGGCAGCCCGGCTTGAGGTGCTGGAAAATGCCGGCCGCCTGCAAATCCCAATGACTACCGGCATACTTGTAGGAATAGGCGAGAGGCCGGACGAGATGGCAGACTCGATTCTGGCGATACGCAAGTTGCACCAAAGATATGGGCACATCCAGGAAGTGATACTGCAAAACTTTCAGCCAAAGCCAGATACGATAATGAGGGCAGAGCGCAGCGCCGGGCATGACTATTTTAAGCGCATAGTCTCCATGACTAGAGTGACAATGCCGGATATGAACATACAGATACCGCCAAACCTCTCGCCTGACTCGTACCATGAATTTCTCTCGGCCGGAATAAACGACTGGGGCGGAATATCGCCGCTAACAGCAGATTATGTCAATCCGGAATTTCCATGGCCGCATCTGAATGCAATAGCAGAATCCACCATGTCTTCGGGCTTTGAGATGCGCTGCAGGTTTCCAGCATATCCGGAATTTTTTGGAATGCTGCCTGGAGCAGTGCGGGAGCAGATTGCGGAACGCCAGGATGAGGAAGGGTTTGTGAGGGAATGACTGCAATAGATTCGCTGCTGCGCGACGCCGATTCGCGCGTATCTGATGCGCTCAACCGGGCGCTCTCCGGCAGGAATGTAACAGAAGACGAGGCATACTCGCTCATATCTGCCCAGGGCTCCGACGCCTTTCTTGTAGGGATGACGGCAGACGAGCTGCGAAGGCGCGCTGTCGGCGATACTGCAACATACGTCGTCAACCGCAACATCAACTTTACAAACGTCTGCGTCAAGCAGTGCGGATTTTGCGCATTCAGCAGGGACTTTAGGGAAGAGGAGGGATACTATCTTCCGACATCCGAGATAGTAAGGCGCGCAAAGGAGGCGAGCCTGATGGGCGCAACCGAAGTCTGCATACAGGCAGGCCTGCCGCCGGACATGGAAGGGGACGCGTACGAGAATATATGCAGGGCGATAAAATCGGAAATTCCCGACATTCACATACACGGATTTTCGCCTGAAGAAGTGCTTTACGGAACAATGATGTCCGGCTGCACCATTGAAGAATTTTTGCGCAGGCTTCGGGACGCAGGAGTAGGCACGCTGCCGGGCACGTCTGCCGAGATACTGGATCAGAATATACGGGACAGAATATCGCCTGGCCGAATCACAGTCAAGGAATGGACAAGCGTAATCAAAGCAGCACACCGCCTGGGAATCAGGACGACGTCGACTATGATGTTCGGGCACGTAGAATCAAAAATGGACAGAGTGCGCCACATTGCAAGGATCCGGGATATCCAGAAAGAGACCGGAGGCTTTACAGAGTTTGTTCCGCTCAACTTTATCCATACCGAAGCTCCAATGTATGCTCGAATGCTGCACGAGGACACGCGACCCGGCGCATCCGCAGCAGACACTCTGCTGACGCATGCCGTATCCAGAATAATGCTCAGCGGCGTCATCGACAACATTCAGATATCCTGGGTAAAGGAGGGACCAAGGCTTGCCCAGCTCCTTTTGCACTGGGGCGCCAACGACTTTGGCGGGACGCTGATAAACGAGAGCATATCCACATCTGCAGGAGCGCCGCACGGGCAGCTTTTGCGGCCTGGGGAGATAAGAAATTTGATATGCGATGCGGGGCGCACTCCGGCAGAACGCGACACGCTGTACGGCATACGGCGAATATTTGAGAGCGAGACTCAGGACAAACTGGACGCGGCGGACGCTGCAAAATTCGGCTCATACTTTGAACTGATAAAGATCAAAGAGTTTCGGTACGGGAACAAAAGCCGGTCCGCTGCCGGCAGCGCCCAAAAGCCCGCCTAGCCTGGTACTGACAAAGACTTGGCCGTTTTTGCGCCATGGCAGGACGCGCAAAAGGAACGAGCAGCCTCAACGCGCAGGCATGCACTTTGCTTGTGCGGATGCTTTACAGGAGCCAAATTCTACAGGCCTGCCCTTGCGCGCATCCCACACAGACTGCCTTTGCAGGCGCGCATGCGGCCAAGCTGCATTTTGCTTGCGCAACTTTGTATCATGGCAGCTGCACTCTATATGTAAAACGACAGCGCCATGTATGCTGCATACGCTCCTACCAATACTATGCCAATCCTGCGGTCAAGCTTGCCTGTGCCAAGCCCTGCCAAAAGCGCCAAACTGAACGCTATCATTATCGCATAGTCTGTCATGATCTGGGGAGCAGTGGCAATTCCTGTCAGGAGCGATGCGATGCCTGCTATCATGAGTATGTTGTAGATGTTGCTTCCGATTATGTTTCCGATGCCTATGTCTGTCTGGCCTTTTCTTATTGCAATTATGGATGTTACAAGTTCGGGAAGCGAAGTTCCAATGGCAATTACTGTAAGCCCGATGTACCTGTCTGACAGTCCAAAGATCTTTGCCAGCTGTACCGCGTTGTCTATTGTCAGAATCGCGCCCAGCGCAAGCAGAGCAATCCCGACGCCGATAAGACCGGCAGCCTTGAGGGCGGTTCCGCCCATCGCGGGCTCGGTTATGCCGGCGTCTCTTGAGCTCTTGTACGCGTATATGGTAAACGCTATCATAATTGAGACCAGGATTGCGCCGTCCGCCTGCGATACCTCGCCGTCGACGGAGAGCGCTACCAGCAGCAGCGAGAATCCAATCATTATTGGAAGATCTTTTTTCAGGCGGCTTTTGTCCAGCACCAAAGTCGACACAATGGCAGCTATGCCTATGACCATTCCTACGTTTGCAATGTTGCTGCCTACGACATTGCCCAGTATTATCTCGCCGTTCTCTCCGGCAGCCAGGCTTGCCGCAAGTTCGGGCGAAGACGTGCCCATGGCCACTATCGTTATGCCTATTATCATCGGACTCATCTTGAACTTTTTTGCAATGCTTATGCCGCCTCCCACCAGCCAGCTTCCGCCAAAGCAGAGCATGGCCAGTCCGGCCGCCATTGCGATAACAAGCAGCGGTTCGCCGATGTAAAAGCCAATGCCAAGACATGCTATTGCCAGGGGCACTGCCGACAAAACTATCCTTGGAACAATACGGTACGATAGGACGGTCTGCGTATAAGTTTAGCGCAAGAAATTGCAGGCCGGCATCCGAGCCAAATCCAGAGCTGCCGCAAGAAAATTTTTTATTCGCAGTGCAGCTGCTGTACTTTAGTGACTTTATCGTACAAAAAGGCGGGCGTAGATGTGCTGGCAATCAAGAAGAGCCATGGCAAGATTGGCAGCATAATTTCATCCACGCACGATGCCTCGCCGCTGGCTAAAATTGCCAGCGGATTCGGACATTATGCGGGAGTGGTGGAGCTGCCGGACGGCCGGCTGGTGGCAACGCACACTGACGGCGTTGGAACAAAGACAATGATAGCCGGTATGATGAAAAAGTATGACACAATTGGAATAGACTGCATTGCAATGAATGTAAACGATATTGTCTGCGTCGGCGCCGCGCCGATCTCATTTGTGGACTATATTGCAGCCAGCAGGAACGACGCCAGAATACTTCAAAAGATTGCAGAGGGGCTGGCAAAAGGCGCAAAAAAGGCATCCGTCCCGATCGTCGGCGGCGAGACCGCAATAATGCCAGACCTCTTTGCCGGCCAAGGGTTTGCGTTTGATCTGGCCGGAACTGTCGTAGGCATTGCCAAGAAAAAGAATCTTGTGCTTGGCGATTCGATAGAGCCGGGCGACGCAATTGTGGGGGCTGCCAGCACCGGAATACACTCCAACGGATACTCTCTGGCGCGCCGGGCGCTGCTGGACAAGTACGCCCTTTCAGATTCCGTCCGAGGCGTAGGGAAGATTGGAAAGGCGCTGCTGCAGCCTACTGAGATATACTCTGGTCCGGTTCTTGATATCATAAAAGAATGCAAAGTTCACGGACTGGCTCACATTACCGGCGGATCCTTTACCAAGCTTTTGCGGCTGAAAAGCGCGGGATACATGATAGATTCCCTGCCCAGGACGCCGCCGATAATGCAGCTTGTCCATGATCAAGGCGTATCGGAGACTGAGATGTACCGCACATTCAACATGGGCGTCGGATTTTGCGTGATTGCTCCCGCAAGCGAAGCGTCCAGAATCCGGAACATCTTCAAAAAATGCGGCATAGGCGCGTTTGAGATAGGCAGGATAACGCCAAAGCCGGGCGTATTTGTAAACTCTAAAAAGATTGCATAGTGCATCCAAGCGGACTGCGCATTTCTGCCGCATGATCGGCCGGCGCTGTTCCTGATGACAATGCGCATCCCGGCCGGCTGCCGGCGCAAGATTAATTATGCTATGCGCGATATCACGCGCATGGTTCTTCCGCTGGTTGACGAGGACAAGCCAAAGTGCTTTTTGTGCCACGACGGATTTCAAGACATTGAAGCGCTGCGGGATCACCAAAAATCAAAGCACAGGGACTTTTTTGACTTTCACAAGGATGCAGAAAAGGGGCCTGCGCCTGGAGACGTTTCCATATTCTAGCAATGCGGCCCTGGGAGGCGCCGCCGACGAGCGCCAAGGCATGACTGCATCTGCCTGCACAAGATTGCCGCGCGCATCTTCAGCAGCGCTACCAAAACTGCACAAAGGCGGGGCTCAATGCAGCGCGCAGAATGCATGCTGTCTTCGTGAGGCTTTGCCTGCATGCGCAATCAGCGCCAAACGCTGATTGAAAGTGGTCCCAAGCGCAGGATTTGAACCTGCGACAACCCGGTTTCTGTATGCCTGGTATGCTGCTATTTGAGCCAGCCCAAAGCCGACAACTACAGCCGGAAGCTCTACCAGGCTGAGCTAGCTTGGGACAATCGTACTGCCGAATGCTCCATTAAATATTGTTTTCATGCGGCAGACGAATGCGCAGAGGCGATGTTCCGCCCGCGCCTGAATCCGCGACTGCGGGCGTCTGTACTGCCGCATGATTGCCTGCAATTGCATGGCTTCAGCAGCAAAAGATAGGATTCCTGGCAGGTGCGAATCAAAGCAGAACCGATCTGCCGCGCGGGACTGACTTATTTTGGGACATTGCGCCGCTGTCAGCGCGGCTTTCTGATCAAGCCAAACAGCTGCCGCACGGCAAGCTTTGGGTGGCGGGCCGCCATTCTTACCGAGTCCGAAAGGCCAAAGTCCGCCTTGATAAAGTCAAGAAATTCGCCTATTGAGAGCTCGCGTATTATGTCCAGCTCCTTGTCCCATTCGCTGTCTGAGAGCCCGATCCATCTGCTCTGAACCTTTGATGCCGAGTTGATCTTGCCAAGTATCTCCTTTTTCCAAATTTTCTCGTACGGCTCAAGCGCCCTTGCCGAAGTATCTCCGGATTTCACGGCATCGGCAGCCACCATGCCTGCAATGCGGCCGAACTTGATGGCGTACCTGATGCCTTCCAGGACAAGCGGGTTTGCCTGTCCGGCAGAGTCTCCCACCAACACGAGATTGTCATGTACCGTTTTCCTTGCAAGCCCCTCGTTTGGAATGAGGCCGTAATGGTGCTCAAGAGGCTCGATTCTGCCCAGGCTGCCAATGGGACCAGGCCGCTTCTCAAGCAGTTCTCTCAGCCTTGTTATGGGATCCGCCTGAGATTCCGGCCTTCCTATGCCGACTCCGATTCTGGCCGTGTCCTGGCTGACGGGAAATATCCATGCATATCCTGCCGGAGAATACTCTTCGCCCACCATGAGATGCCATGCATCGCTCTCCAAGTTTTCTACACGCGCCTCGATCTCTGCGCCGGCTCCAAATCTCCTCCATTTTTTTGCTAGAGACGCTGATACTGCAATTGTGGACGCAAAGCCGCTCGCGTCAATCACCATCTTTGCCGGAATCTCATGCCTGCCTGGATCTTTGCCGGCCCGCACAAGCCTTGCATGCTTGCGTCTTGGCGTGGATACTCTGCTGGCAATTACGCCTCCGACTTTGCCGTCTTGCATCAGCGCTCCGGTTACGCTTGTGCCGGTTAGTATCTCTGCTCCGGCCTCTTTTGCCTGCTCTGCCAGAAACCTGTACGTTCTTCGAACATCCAGGACAGCAGCCATTGGCTGGTCGCTTGATATTCTGACGCTGTTGTTCGGCGAGCAGAATGTGTAATGCCGTATCGGATTGTAGCAGTATGACGGTATTCCAAATTCTTTTACCACATCCATCCATGTAACGCCGCTTGTTCTGACAGTCTGGGCAATTGCATCTTCTTTTTCCATCACTGCTACGTCAAGCCCGGCTTTGGCGGCCGCGCGCGCAGCAGACGAACCTGCCGGCCCTCCGCCGACGACTATCAAGTCCTTCAATGCCATAGTTTTACTCGTGTATGATATAATTCAGTATCGTACCATGCAGGATGAATCTCTGCTTGCATGATGCAGCGCCTGCAGCTGCATGATTGCATGTACAATGGGCCGGCTTGAGAGAGAGCAGGCGTCATGCAAAAGAGGCAAATTCGCGTCTTGCAAAGACTGGATTAGAATAATATATGCCGAATGCTGGAACTGTGGCAAATGAGCCAGAAATTCCAAGTGCCCAGGGAGCGGCTTGATCTGCTTGCAGAAATGGAGCGGCGGTATGAACAAAAAGACACTGAATACTTTGCCGGGCTTTTGACGCACGACGATTATGTGGTGCGAACGCGCGCCACCTGCATACTGGTAGACTTTGGCGGCAAAGACAAGGTGGATTACATAGCGCGCGTGCTCCGAGACGACCCAGACGAGCTCGTAAGGCATGAAGCGGCATTTTCATTGGGACAGATGGGATATGCAAGCGGAGTGGGACCGCTCAAGGACGCAACGCTTAATGATTCCAGCATGTTTGTAAGGCATGAGGCCGCCATCGCACTGGGCGTTATTGGAAACGGCGATGCCAGAATTGCGCTGGAAGAGGCGCTTGGGGATGCCGACGAACCCGTAGTAAAGTCTGCTGTCGTGGCCCTGTCCAATATAGAATTCATGGAAAAGCTAAGCAAGAACGAAAAGTTTGCAAAACTGACCGGAGGCTAGCCTGATCTTTTCTGCGCCTTGATGCAAAGCAGCTAACACTGCATGCCCGCCATGCGCCTGTCCGAGCATTGGGATGGAGCAGCTGCATTTTGCTTTCGGATTCGCAAAACAGCGAACTGCCGGCATTGCGAAACCGGACAAAATGCCTGCAGCGTTGTGGCTTTGAACATCTGCAGCGCCCCTGCATTTCAGATCGCGGCGCATGCTTTGGCCTTGAGAATCTGCAACATTCGTCTGGTGCATAGCCTGCGACCAGGAATTGCACTGCATGCTTTCGCCGGACTATTTTTTCAGTATGGACTTGCCTTTGCTGTCGCTTTCCCGCTCTGCATCAAACGGACTTTGGTGCTGATCATCGCGGTGCATATAGCTGTGCGTCTCGCCTATCTTTTTCCGGCAAAACTTTTTGTGTATGCTCTCTTCGATCTTTAGCGTAGTCTCATTCTCGTGAAACAACCTTATCCCGCATACCTTGCATATCATCTCCGGCATGCGCAGGATTCGGACTCAAATCTATTTAGATGTTAAGTTGTACCGTACAGCATGGCAGAAATAGACGCCGTTGCGCTCTTGACATGGTCGCTGGCCTCTGCAATCCTGGTCGCAGTGTCGGCTGCCGCCTATGCGTCGTACAGGAGGAAGAATGAGGCGGCTTCATCTTGAAAAGCGCGGCATCAAGGGACTGGCAGTAGCAGAGAGCTTTGAACCGAATCAGGCCGCGTCGGCGCTGGCGGGAGTAGTCATGCGGGGGGATTTTGTAATAGAGGGATTTGCGTTTGGCCGCGCCGCAGTTCGGGGGACTGACGCAACAGACGCCGTGCTTGAAATGTGGGACAGCCTGGAGAGGGACGACATAAGCTACGTTTTGCTATCTGGACTGATAATCTCAATGTACAATGTCATAGATCCAAGCAGACTCTACAAAAAATTCGCCGTTCCAATAATAAGCATCACGCGCGGCGGCTCGGACGGCCTGGGCGGCGCAGCGGCAGGCCGGCTTGACGAGGAGGCGCTGTCTGTGTACCGCAGCATGCCGGAAAGAATTCATGTCGGACACGGCAACTATGATATTCGCGCGCAGTGCCTGGGATGTTCTCCGCTTGAGGCAAAACATCTGATTAAAAAACTCACGCTTGACGGCTCCATGCCGGAACCGCTCAGGGTGGCAAAGATTCTGGCAAGGCGGCTTTCAAAGTCAGGCTTCTGATGCGGACTTGCCGCCGTCAACATCCAGCACGGTTCCGGTAATCCAGCGCGCCGAGTCGGACGCAAGAAACAGGACAGCTTCTGCTACATCCTGGGGCTCGCCTATCGTGCCCAGCGGCAGCCTGTCTTCAAGAACCTTTCTTGCGTTTGGATCCTCCAGGTACGGCTTTATCATTCCGGAATTTATTATGCCGGGATTTACGCAGTTGCATCTGATGTTCCGCCTGGCATACTCGACTGCTATTGCCTTTGTGAACATGCTTACTGCGGCCTTTGCGGCAGAGTATACCGCAAGGTGCACGCGTGGAATTGCGCGCTCGCTGGTAATGGAGCCTATGTTGACTATTGACCCGCTGCGCACTTCGCTCATCTTTGCCAGCACGGCCTTTGTAGGACGAAATACGCCGTAAAGGTTTGCGTCAATAAGGCGCGCAATCTCAGACTCTGGCATCTCGTGAAAGTGCACTGGATCATTTATGGCGCCTGTGCCGTTTACCAGTATGTCTATCTTGCCGTACTTGTCCATTACACTGTCTGCCATCTGTATGGTCTGCGATTCGCTTGTAACATCGCATACCATTGGAACTGCATTATCCATGCCGCCTCTGGCGCGCTCCAGCCTTTCCAGGTCCCTCCCAAGCAGCACTACTTTGGCGCCCTCTCTGACAAACATTTCCGTTATGCTGGCGCCAATGCCGCTTGACGCGCCCGTTACTATCGCAACCTTGTCGCTAAGCCTCATACCATACCCCAAACTTTGGCTACTTAAATTAATTTTGCTTGGGCGCCGCACCGTGCAGCGCCTGCCCTAATGCCGGGCTGTACGAATGATGCGGCAGCGGCCGCCACACCCTCTGATCATCTATACTGCCGATTAGAAACAATGTCGCATCAAAGCAGGAATATGCTCACAGATCATTGCTTTTTTGTGACAATACTTGTAAGCGCCGGTATAGAATCGCCAATCCTGGCCTGCAAGCCGTGCGAACCGTGCTGCGTGTGCAAGAGGGCGCACTGCGCCAAGATCCTGGCCTTGCGCGGCTTTTGCGGCTAAAATGAGCCGGACTGCAGTCGGACAGGCAGACTCTTGCCTGCACCGCGCTGTGTTAAGATTATATTTGTTGCAAAGTAAAAGATTGCGTGGCGTTGCCTATAAACCGCATGCGAAGGCTGCGCATTTCGGCGGGGATGCGCAAACTCGCGAGGGAGACAGTTATCTCGCCGGGAGACATGATCTGCCCGATATTTGTGGACGAGAATGCGGGCTCCAAAGTTCCAATACCTGCGATGCCTGGGACGGAGCGTATTCCGCTCAAGGACGTTTCTGACGAGGCAGGCAGAATTTATGACGCGGGAATTCCTGCCGTCATGCTGTTTGGCATACCGGCAAAAAAGGACGATGCAGCAAGCTCTGCTTATGATGAGAACGGAATAGTTCAGCGCGCAGCGTCCGAAATTAGAAGCAATTTTGCATACGAGGTAATAATGGCGGATGTATGCATGTGCCAGTACACGACATCTGGACACTGCGGGCTGGTTAAGGATAATTATGTGGACAACGATTCAAGCCTGGATGTTCTGGCAAAGACTGCTGTCAGCCAGGCGCGGGCAGGAGTAAACGTTGTTTCGCCTTCGGCTATGATGGACGGACAGGTGTCTGCAATCCGCAGCGCGCTGGACGAAGCAGGCTTTGAGAACGCGGCAATAATGTCGCACTCTGCAAAGCACCGCTCAAACTTTTATTCGCCCTTTAGGGATGCGGCGGAATGCGCGCCGCAGTTTGGCGACAGAAAGACGTACCAGGTTCCATACACAAACAAAAGAGAGTCCATGAGGGAGGTGCAGGAGGATATACGCGAAGGCGTGGACATTGTCATGATCAAGCCTGCCCTTGCATACCTTGACTTGATTGCGGAAGCGAGGCAAAGATTCGATCTGCCCGTGTCGGCGTACAGCGTATCCGGCGAATACTCAATGGTTATGACAGCAGCAAATGCCGGGCTTTTGCCGAGGGACGAAATCATTCACGAGGTGCTGTGCTCAATAAAGCGGGCGGGCGCGGACATGATAGTAACATACTTTGCAAAGCAGGCTGCTGAGATTCTTCGGAATGCGCCATGAGGCAGGATCAAAAATTTGAGATAGAGCGGGCATTTGACTTGGCTCCGCACGTAATCGGCTCCAGCTGGGCAGTCTCATGGTTTAGGTTTACCGGCAATGCAAAGCCGACAAGGACCGAGTACCGCCAGAGAGTCGTCATGTATTTTGAACTGCTGGGGCCTCTCTTTGCTGAATTTGGACAGGATGAGCGCCTAGCCGATCTTGACGCGTATATTAAGCGAAGAAAAAAAGCAGAAATCGAAAGAATAGTCCGTGGCGAGAACAAGGAGGTTGAGATACGATACGACCGGTACATTGACTACGGCTGAAATTGCGGATGCGGCTACAGCCTCCAGATTCTTGGCCGGATAAGCCGAAGGTGCTTTTCTGCTATCAGGTGATTCCAGTCAATTGACATGAACAAGAGCACCACGCCTACGCCGGCCGCGTCTGCGACTATTATGCCGATCAGCCTGTCTTCGAAAAGCTGCAGGAATGGCGTCAGAACCGCGTCGCTTATGGATATCATGGTATAATATGCAAGCAGCCGGCCCAGCCAGAATCCAAGATATATCGTAACGCTCTTGGCGCGCATGATTCCGTACGCCACAAAGAGCATGTTGCTTGGCAGCGGGCTTACTGCAAAAAAGAATGATGCAACGGCATAGCCGTATCTGCGCTTTCCAAGAAACTTGCTTATTGCGTCCATGTTGGTTTTTCTCTCGTCGTCTACAAACCTTCGAAGGGATGCGCTTGCATGCTTGAGAATAAATCTGCCGGCCGTCGCTCCGGTAGCTCCTGCCAGCGCAAGAATGATCGGGTCCAGCGTACTGTCTATGGAGTAAAACGATACCAGCACTATCCATGACGGGGGCATGAGGATGGGAGCGGCATTTATTGCCAGAATGAGAATGGCTATTCCCATGTACGACATTTCTGATATCGCTTCAATGATATCTGTCATGCTTAGATACACCTTGAGCCTTTCAATAGAATCCGCGGTTTTGATCTAAATTTGTGAAAAAAGCCTGTTTTTTGTATGAAAATCTGCTCATCATATGCCGCAAAAGATCTTTTATGCAATATACTTATATGCAAAGATGCGATTATTATATTATGCCTGCAGAGATCTGGAAATGCTTCCGATGCGATCTTGTATTTCAGAGCAAGTCTATTGCAGAGACGCACAGCAGAATTTCTGGCCATCCAGTATCAAAAGTTCGCGTTTTAATTAGCTAGCAAGGCATGTCTTGCGCCATGACTGGCGCTAGAATGTTCATCTGCAATCTGGTGCATTCTGCTATGGCAGCACAGCAGTACTCATTTCGGCGGCCGAGTTGCCATGGATGCAGCCTGGGACTTGGCGCATGTTTTGACTTTGAGCATGCCTTGCAGGGCAGCGCATCCGTTTTGCAAACTCACTAATGACTCAGGAGGCGCGCACTGCAGACTGGGTTTTGCGCATCTGACAGGCGCAGCGTCCGGCTGTTCAGGGGCCGTAGATGATGCAATGTTCGCATTCGCAAGATTGCCGGTCTCCTGAACCGGCCAGGCATTTCTTGTGCTGTCCGGCCTGGCATTGGGCGCATATTTCGTCCAGATTTTCTATCTCGGTGTATTTTTTGGATTGATCGAATCCAAAGCCGCCGTCTCTTGGGCCTACCATGATATGTCATGCTTGCCGCTGCTTATATTTTAGCGCCTGAGCGCCAGCCATGCGAAACGTACCTGTGCCGTATTTTTAGAAAAAACTATGAGATATTTTCATTCGCCGTTCTGGCTGATTGCTTTTGCGTCATCATGCTCGATCGCCATTATCAGCTTGTAGACTCGTCCTACAGATTCTTTCTGTTCCGTATATTCTTGGTACATTTTCTGGGCTCTTTCTATCAGTTCGTCATAGGTTATGATGCTGGCGTTCTGTGCCTTCAACGAGTCTATGTCAGAATTTTTTAATTTTGGATCGTTCCAGCTTGCCAGAGAATATCCAATGATGCATTTTATTTCCACCACTTCGTTTTCTTTGCTGTGCTGTCTGAGCGCCTCTAGAATTATTGCATGGTACTTGCGAATTTGCGCGAAAAGCTCATCAAAACTGAGGGTGCGTTCAGGACGCTTTAGCTCAATGATCATGTGCTTGCCGCCGAATGTTGTGTATTTTATATCCAGCCTGGATGCCAGCTGCTCTTTTGGAAGCGCATATTTTTTGAGGCTCATTATTTTTTTTACGGTCTCTTCCATGCGTGCGGAATGCGGCGCCCGCTCCCACAAAGGATCAATGAGCCATAGGTGCTCAAAGAGGTGATTTCTGATTGCCGCTTCCTTTGCATTTTCACTGGTCATTTTGCATATCTTCTCAATAGTCTCAAGCCGGCCTTTGATGATCTGGTAATACGCGACAGATTCCAAATCTTCAATTTGGCTGAATATGTCCTTGAGACCGGCCAAGTTTTCTGGATCAATGCCCTCAAGCCGGTTCAGCATGCTTCGAAATTTCAGAGTCTCAAAGGCCAGTATGTTGCTGATAAACACCTGCCTTTTTTCAGATGCGTCGTCAATGGCAATTTGGTTGATCTTCCCAAACAGCTTCTTTGCCGCGATGCGGTGATCCTGGGACAGCTGCTCATACCATTCCTTGACGCCGGGTATTTCAAACGCCTCTTTCTTGCCGGATTGATTTCGAAGTTCGGTCCATTCGCTTTGTATGCGCTTTAGCTCAGCCTGTATTTTCTCCTTTAGGGCGCCGTACCGCGGATCGTCCTCAATGATCTTCTGCCTGCTTGTGGTTGATATGTCTTCCTTGCCGTCCATGTCAAGAAAGTCAGCATGGATCTCGCCTATGATGTACTTGCTGTAAACGCCGCTTTCTGCAAACTCTTCAAGTATGTCTTCCTGAGCCATCTTGCCGCGGACCATGATTGTGATTTTATTTATGTTCTCACCGGTAATATCGTCCTTTGTTTGGCCCGAATTTTTCGTAGTGCCAATCCAGCCGTCGATCTTTTCTGCATCCCCGTTGATGTCAATGCTGGGATCTCGGTCATGCGCTTGGGCGGAGGATTTCGCCAAGGCCATTCTGCCGAGATCTCCGAATATCCACGCATACTGCAGCCTGTTGTGGTAGTCCCGATCCTCCAGAGCAACAGGTTCGCCGTTCAGCGTTACCGCAAACTTGTAATTTTCTCCCAGTATGCTGAATCTTCTCGCAAGCCGCTTTTTCAAAGCTTTGAGTTTTGTTGCCTCGCGTTTCATTCCTGATAAGACGATTCTAGTTCCTGCAGCTAGTTTGATTCCGTCACAGTCAAGCGGTTCCGGATGATATATGGAATTGTCGCTTTCTACCATTCTCCTAATCTCATGCGCGTCCATTCTAAAGCCATGCACTTCTCCATCTTTGATGCTGCAGATATCCACAATATTTGCTATGGAGAATAGCGAGAGCTTGCCAATGCCCTTGCGTCCCATAACCGCCCTGCTCAAAAGCGGGGTTTTGCTGCCTTCTTTTCTGCGCTCGTACCCCACTTTCAAATACTTGTTATTGACATCAGATACGTTCATGCCGCAGCCGTCGTCCTCAATCGTGATTGTCTCTTTCTCTGCGTCAACGCATATGCTGACATGCTTTGCATCCGCGTCCCATGCGTTGGCTACCGCTTCGGAGAGTACAGCCGGAATGTTGCTGTACAGGCCTATTCCAAGATGCTTGAGTGAGTTGGGGCTTATTGTCATCGTGTAAGTATCATTCATTAAATTCACCCAGGCGGCTCATAATCGTCTCGCCTATTGCCTTTCCGATCTTTACGGGCACTGCGTTGCCTACCATTCTGGCTATTCTTTTGAAGCAGATTGGGCCGCCGTGCGGGACAAATTCATAGTCTTTTGGAAATGTCTGCAGTAGCGAGCCTTCGCGCAGCGACAGCGCTCTGTCCTGTTCCGGATGTCCAAAGCGCCCGCTTCCAAATCCGTAAAACTCGGCTGCGATGATGCTGTATCTTGAATGTGTGGTGTATTTGTACCTCAATGTCTGAATTGTGTGGCTGGGCAATATAAAAAGTCGGCAGAGCGGCACTGAAATGAGTGATCGGAGAAATTTATGCTAATGTGATCTGAAAAGACATGATGCCTGATAAAAAGTGGCGGGGACTCGCTGGAATTGGGCCTAGATTGAAATACCGTTGCAAGCATTCTAGCGTAAGATGCCAAAAGAAGATCGCATAGTTGACGAGCAGACAGGGAGGCGGAAGAACACGCCATGGCGAATAATGATGGAATTGCTTTCTGGATCTCGCATCTTCCGTGTTTCCGTGGCTGTGGTTATGTACAATATGCAGATGCGCAAAAAAGAGCGGGCAATTTCAGACAGCAGTGAATTCACATTGAACAGCATGTTTGGATTTTTGATGGCGCTGGTCTGAGCCGCACAAAATGCAGCGGACATGCGATCCTGAAGACGGTCGATTTCATTATTTATTGGAAAACTGACTTGCTGTTGCGGTGCAAAAATTGAACTGCTGGCTGCGCATGTAACTTTATAGGTTAATTGCGTTGATAACCAGTATGTCGGAAATGGATTTGACCCGACTGGTTCTGGCAAGCAGGCGCAGGTCACTGCAAACTATTGCACTTGCCTGCATCATCGGGCGGTTTGATTTTAAAAAAACCCGATCATCTGTAGTGGATGCTTGTGGCAAAGAATGGGAAGACGGCCTTGAATGTAAAGCCAAAAAAACAAAGGGATGATCATGGTAGCCGATAGAAAACGAAATAGTATAGATTATGAAAACTGGTCAAAAACTGAACTGATAAGAGAAATTACAAAACTAAACAAAAGAAAAAAATATGGCCTAGTCTGGGACGAGGAAAAAACTAAAGAAGTCTTTGAGGAAGAAGTGCAGAAAAAACTTCCGGTTCTGCGGGATATTACAAAAAATGGAATTGAAGACAAGTCAAAGCCGAACAATATTTTGATTGAAGGTGATAACTATCACGCACTTTCGGTTTTGAACTACACACACAAAAACAAAATCGATGCAATTTACATTGATCCGCCATACAATACTGGAAACGGCAATGCATTCAGGTATAATGATAAAATCATAAATGATGACGATGCATATAAGCACAGCAAATGGCTGTCATTCATGAAAAAGCGATTAGGACTTGCTAAAAAATTGCTAACAAAAAAGGGAATAATTTTTATTTCTATTGATGATCACGAAGGAGCACAACTAAAGCTATTATGCGATGAAATTTTTGGCGAAAAAAATTTTATCGCAAATATTGTGTGGCAAAGAAAATATGTCTCTGCAAATGATGTGAAAGGAATTTCAACTACGCATGAATATTTAACAACATATGCTAAAAACCACGAATGCTGGGAACCAGGCTTATTTCGGAGGACTCAGGCACAGCTTAAAGCATTTACCAACCCGGATAACGATCCGCGAGGCATATGGCGTGCTAGCGATTTATCCGCTCGAACATACAGTCCTAAAACCGATTACTTGATTGCAGGCCCTACAGGGAAGGAATTTCGTCCTCCTCCGAGCAGATCCTGGGTGGTAAATAAGAAACGATTTGAAGCATTACTAAAAGACAATAGAATCACGTTTGGAAGAAATCAAACGGGCAGGCCTATGTTGAAAAAGTTTCTCACTGAAGTGAGGGATGGAATAACTCCGGATACGTGGTGGAGCAGAGAGAAGGCAGGAGACAACAAAGAAGCGCGCTATGAGATCAAGGAACTGTTTCCACAAAATATCTTCAGTACGCCCAAGCCCACAAAACTTATTGAAATGTGCATAAAAATTGCAATACCCGGCAAGAAGGGGATTGTTCTGGACTTTTTTGCAGGTTCTGGAACAACCGGCCAGGCGATATTGAAATTGAACAAAGAGGATGGCGGGAGTAGAAAATTCATACTTTGTACAAATAATGAAAACAAAATTTGTACTGATGTGTGCTATCCGAGACTCAAAAAGGTAATCAAAGGCTACAAAAATTCCAAGGGAGAAAAAATAGAAGGCCTGGAAGGCAACCTTAAATATTTCAGGACATCTTTTGTAGATTCAGAACCCACAGACTATAACAAAAAGATCATTGTTGAGCAGTCAACAGAGATGCTGTGCCTGAAAGAAGATTGCTTTGAACTTGTAAAGAATGGAAAGCAGTTCAAAATCTTCAGAAACCATGCCGATCATCATCTTGGAATAGTCTATTATTATGATGGGATCGAACCGTTTGTAAAAGAGGTTCTAAAAATAGGCAAGAAAATCCACACATACGTGTTTTCATTGGCAGATCAGGTGGACAATCAAGATTTCAGGATGGTCGATCAACTAGTAACTTTAAAACCCATGCCGTCTGCCATACTAAACGTATACCGGAGAATATTTGTCTATGCTCAGACTGCGTGATTACCAAGACAAGCACATAGGAGAACTCAGACGAAAGATAGAGGACTACCTCAACCTTGAATCCAACAAAACATGCATTCTGAAATCCCCCACAGGATCAGGCAAGACCATCATGATGGCGGAACTCCTCAAAAGGCTTGCAGACAGAACCGATGGACGGGAGCTTGCGTTTATCTGGATTGCTGTACACAAGCTGCATGATCAGAGCAAAGAAAAGCTGGAAAAATATTATGAGGATATACAGACATTGACCTGCTCGTTTTTCGAGGATCTCCAAGACAAGCAGATCCAAGACAAGGAGATACTGTTCTTCAACTGGCACAGCATAAACCAGGAGGCCAATATCTACATTAGGGAAAACGAAAACGAGTTCAACCTAGACAAGGTAATAGAAAACACAAGGGATGAAGAAAGAGAGATAATTTTGATTATTGACGAAAGCCACAACACGGCAAAATCCGAAAGATCACGGGATCTTATCAAGAGAATCGGCCCGAAGATAACGATAGAGGTTTCTGCCACTCCTCAGATTACTGACGCTGCATACGTACAATCGATAGACCTACAGGAAGTCAGGGAAGAGGAGATGATAAAGAAGTCTGTAAGACTGAATTCTAGGATTGGCAAGATACAGGCCGACACTGCGGATGAGATCATTATAAGGGCCGCACTCGACAAGCGGCTTCATCTAAAAAAACTATACGAATCGGAGGGATCAGATGTAAATCCGTTGGTGCTGATACAGCTGCCAGATTCACGCCAAGGTCAGTCTGATAGAAAGAACCAGATAATGGATACGCTTGACTCAAAATTTGGAATAGGCACAGAGAACGGCAAGCTGGCAGTTTATCTCTCTGACAAGGACGACAAGATCAACCTTGAAAATATAGAAAAAAACGACAACGAGGTCGAGGTACTGATATTCAAGCAGGCAATCACAGTAGGATGGGACTGTCCGCGTTCATCTGTCTTGGTGTTGTTTAGAGAATGGCAAAGCTTCACATTCTCAATTCAAACCATAGGCCGTATCATGAGGATGCCAGAGATCAAGCATTATGAAAATGATGATCTAAATCATGCATTTGTATACACCAACATCGCAAATGTCACCATTGCAGAGGATGTCACCAAGGACTATATGACGGTCTACGAGTCCTCTAGGCAGGAGCATCTCAATGATGTGCTTGATCTGGAGTCGACCTACCTCAAACGGAGGCATGAAAAAACGCGCCTGACAGGAAAGTTTTCTGATATTTTTTACGCAGTTGCAAAAGATCTCAAGCTACTCGACAACATCACATTGAAGCCAGAATCACTCCAGACTCAGATACTGGTGGATGCAAAAATAACGGAGCTTGACAAGGAGCAGACTGTCACGGGAGAGACAATGCTGGTTGAGCTCAGCCCCACGGAAATACAGTTCATATTCGACCGTTTTCTGCATGAATGCTCGGAAGGATTTGCTCCGGTGCACTCCTCCGAGAGGATAAAGCGTGCACTATACACATTATTTGAACAGCATGCTGGCAAAAAGGACTGGGGTGAAATACAACAGATCATTCTTTCCAAGGACAACAACTCGCATGTTGTCAAGGCCATCAATCATGCAAAGGATATATTCAGAAAGGAGATTGCCGAGCGGATTAGCCGGGAGTTTGAGGACACCAAAAAGTGGAACATTCCTGAAAACACCGAATACTTGAACATCGTCGTGGAAAAGCCCTACAAAAAATGCATAATGTCTCCTGCATACATCAAGACCGACATTGAAAACGAGATAAATTTCATGAATTTTTTGGAGGAAAAGAACCGCGTCAAATGGTGGTTCAAGAATGGGGAGGGCGACAAAAAATACTTTGCCATACGATACACCGACATTGGCGATGGCCTGCCACACACATTCTATGTAGATTTTATAGTCCGCATGGAGGATGGCAGGATCGGACTATTTGATCCAAAGGCTGGGTTTACGGCCGAAATGGCCAAGCCCAAAGCCGAGGCTCTGTCTAAATACATCAAGAGTCATAAATCACAAAGACTTTTTGGTGGAATCGCGGTGTTTGAAAGCGGTAAGTGGCTGTATAACGATAGCGAGAAATATCAGTACGACGGTAGGAATTTCTCGGATTGGAAGCCTCTTGAACTCGACTGAACTTATCTCCGTCTTTATCTGCCTATGGGTGCATAAGAAAATTCTTTCTAAATTTCCATGTCCTGAAATCGAAAGGATTAATCGTACATGTGATTTATTAGGACATAAATGGATGAATTTGCCAAAGCTCTAAAATCTGAAACCGGCCAAAAACTCGGAAAAGATTAGTCTCAATATTTCGTTGTTACAGAACAAAATTTTATTGTCAGGACGGCTTGATCGTACATGGGATCCATTAATGGGGCCTTCTAAAAAGATATGACATCTGATGAAAAATGAACGTTGAAACTGAGTCATGCGCATGGGCAAAAGTGATGACATTGCAGTATGGCTCATACTTGACCAAAAACTTGAATTGCTCAGTCCGCCTATGCTATGCTATAGCCCAGAACAGCCGCCTTGCCCGCATTTGTCTTTGGGGTGGCGTCTTGCCGGCCTCGCATTTTGCCTGGATGCAGGGAGCATAAGATATTTTTAGAGTATTTGTCTGCAGTATGGCGTGAGCAAGATAAAGCAAGTCGCAGCCTGGGTTGCAATACTGGGAGGCGGCATTGGATTCTATTTTTTATACGGATACATTGCCGAGATTATGCGGTAAAGACAGGCGCGCACTGCAATCCGCCCGCCGCCATTCAAAACCCGCCCCTGGATTTGCCGCGCCAAATCACGCAACTTCAAGCAAGGCAGGCGCATGCTAAAGCCAGCGCATGCGCGCATGCTGCGGCATTGCGGCGTACTTTTGCGCAGTCTAAATTTGCATGGCATCTTGCAAATACTTGCCGATTTATCGAAATATGTTCCAAGATGCAATGCCAAAAAAACATAATGTAAAATGTTTTGACAAAAGACGGCATATTTTTGCAAAATGCAAACCGCTGAAATTGTAGAATATTTTATATGTATCTTGGCAAGTGCGGGATTATATGGTTAATCCCAGGGCATGGCTTGCGGAAGCTATCGGCACATATGCGCTGGTATTTTTCGGACCGCTCTCTATCATAATATCGGTGGCGCAGTTTGGCGAAGCCGACACGTCCATTGCGATTTTGTTCATCTCGCTTGCGCACGGGGGAATCATTGGAATCATGGTGTATGCATTCGGACACGTATCTGGATGCCACATCAATCCGGCTGTTACCATACCGCTGATGGTGACAAAAAAGATTCCGGTCTCAGAGGGAATAGGATACATCGCATCGCAGCTTGCAGGCGCCGTCGCCGCGTCGGCAACCCTGCTTGCAATTCTGCCCGAACTCGGCGCCGCAGTCAAGTTCGGCACCCAGACCGGCCCTTCGGATATCATAAACAACAGCGCAGGATCCGGCTTTGCAGTAGAAGCGATAATGACATTCTTCCTTGTGACTGTAATATTCATGACAGTTCTGCATAAAAAGGCGCCCGCAGGCTGGTACGGATTTGCCATCGGCGGAATCGCATTCCTGATACACCTGGTTGCAATACCGCTTACGGGAGCGTCTGTGAATCCTGCACGAACATTCGGGCCGGCGGTAATCTCGGGATTCTGGGAGTTTCATTGGCTGTACTGGGCGGCGCCCATTGTGGGCGGAATCATAGCAGCACTGCTTATTAATTACATCTACGTCAAAAAGGAAGAAGCATAGAGTGCTGCAAAACTGCACTGCAACTGCGATATTGTTCTCCGCGGCAGGCCATGACAGCAGCCGTCCCATCTGCGGATGCAAGGCAGCATGACCGGCCTTCAGGACAGCACGGCCCTTTTGAGCGCCGCATGCGGCGAGCTTGCCAGGACAATTGACGGCATGCCAAAGCGGACGCTGACTAATGCGGAGATAGTTGAGGCATACTATCGTGCAATGAGCGTAATATCTGCAGAGTCTGCATTAAGGCGGCAGTGCAAAGGCGGCATGAAAATTCTTTCGCGCTCGGCAGGCTTGAGAAGAAGATTTGACGAAACGGTGCACCCAAGAGTGAAATTGGAACTGGGGGATACAATAGCCAAATGCGCGGCCAGTCTTGACGCCAAAAGCCACGAAAAATCAGAAAGCGAGATCAAGGCCGAGTCTGCTGCGTATGATCTGCTGCGCGAAACCATGAGCACAAGAGAATTTGTCATGCAGTACGAAACCGGATTAAAAAATGAATGACATCGTGTCCATTATCACAGAATCAAAAAAATTGCTGGCGCAGGGCAGTCCTAAAAATATTGAGGCGATACCTTCGGAAGAATGCGGCTTTGCCATACCGGCGCACATCCGGCTCTTGCACTTGTTTGCAGAAAAGAATCCGATATACTACAAATCGTATCCGGCAGAAGCGTCCAAAGTTCCGATAGTTGTATACGAGGCTGACTTTAACCGGTACTGGCTCAACAGCATACTGCACAAGAACAGCAAGGCGCCGTTCTCGCCTACCTGGGTGGCGTCGGCATACGTTGCAGTTTCCGTTGCACGCTCGCTGGGATTTCAGCAGATAGTGGATGTAGGGTCGGGAGACGGAAGGATTGCATACTGCGCCAGAGTGCTGGGGCTTGACTCGTACAGCATTGAACTGGACGAAATGCTTGTCGAACTGCAGCAGATGATATCGCAGTCGACCGGAGTCGGCTTTTCCACAGTATGCGCGGACGCCATGGATGTAGACTATTCAAAGCTGAATCTTTCAAGGCCGATATTCTTCATAGGCGGACTGGCGCAGATGGGAGGAGACGCCCTTGCAAATTCCATAATCAAAAAGATCTCCGGCGTACTGCCTCGCGCAGGCATGGCGCTTGTCGGAACATATTCTGAAAAGTATACTCCGGATCCGCTGAATCTTGGCGGCTGGGGAAATACGATAAGATCAAACGGAATGGACGTACTCAAAACAGTCGTGCTGCCGACTGCATGGACTCTGCGCGAGGAAAATGATGCTCCTTACATCTATGCACGGCTTGGCTGAATCGCGTGCGGCGGCCGGATTCTGCGGCGCCGATGATGCAAAGCGCAGGCTGGAAGAGCGGCAGATGGGGAAATTCAAATTAGGCCCGGCACTGGCAGTATCACTGGGCTCGTTGCATAGCATGGATAGTGCGAACGCTTGCGGAGCGTTAGGTCGGGGGTTCGAATCCCTTCGGGCCCGCCATTCTATATCTGCCGGACAATCCTTGCGGCTGATGCAGCGCGTCACGCGTCGCGCGCACGCTTCTCTGCGATTTTGCTTCCGATCTCTGATATGATGGTCTCCAGCATGTTGTACAGGTCGCTGCTTTTGCTGTAGTTTCTGGTGTACGGCCCCACCGTTGTGCGGTTGCCGCGCGCCAGCTCGTATCCTTTTCGGACAGTCTGCTTTCCCATGACGCCTATGCAGTATCCTCCGTTTGACTTGATTGCAGAAAAGCAGGGAATGTCTCCTGGACTGTCCCCTATATACGCCATATGCTCAAACGGAACGCGCCTGTTTTCTGCACGCACGGACTCGTTTATTAAAAACGGACAGCGCCTGATCTCTCTGCCGTGAATTCCCTTGTTTATTGCATAGACAAATTTTGTCTTTTCGGTAAATGTCACGGTAGACTTTATCCCGCTGATTCTTTTTGTCGCAGAATCTTCGATGAACCTTCCGGCAAATATGTCCGCAACATGCGGCTTTATTCTGGTCCCGCCTATTAGATCTTCAAAGCCTGAAGATATTATGTAAAATTCCAGGCGCACCTCCGCCTCTGCAAATTCGGATTTCTCCCGCACGAATTTCTTCAGGCTTGGGATGAATTCTGGGACGCCTTCAAACGGAACTATGCGCTTTCCCAGGACTGCAAGCTTTTTTCTTGTATTGTGCTCTATCTTGTCCTGCTGCATAAGCTTGACTATCTCGCTGGTGTAAGCCTGCGGCGGATCCCAGCCGCGCTTTACCATCCCTGCCGTCTTTTTCCAAAATGCAGCGCTGTCTATGCCGTTCTCCTCAAGCAGAAAGTTTGTCGTATCGGGCATCAGCGTGTCGTCGCAGTCGCATATTACAGCAATCGTACTCTGCATATCATACCAGGCATTCGTTTTCTTAATAAAATCACTGCTCTGCTGGGAGCCTTGCCCATGCCGCAGAATAGATCTGAAACTGCAAAGGCAGGCCGTCATGCCCTGCACGGAGCATGAAAGCTCGCTCTTGGGCAGACTGCGCTAGATTGCGTCTTGCGAAAGCCGACGCGTACGCCGGCTCTGCACTGCATGTTCTGTACCGCATGTTCTGCATGGCATTTGCGCCTGCCGCAATTCAATTTTAATACGAGCACGCAAAGCATGAAATCATGGAAATAATGGGAAGAGGACCCGCGCAAATACTGCGGGAATCGCCACTGTACCTTCACATCCTTAAAAAATACCTTGCATACAAAATGTTCAACAGGCGCAGCCCGCTTTACGGATCGGCTGATATCATCAATGTCTGCAATCTGCACTGCGAGCACTGCTACTGGTGGCTGAACCGGAAAGAGAACGACGACCTGAGCCTGCAGGACTGGAAGAAAATAATAGACGAGAAATTCAAAAAAAATCACGTCTTTATTGTTACGTTGGTAGGCGGCGAGCCCATGATGAGGCAGGACATAGTCGAACTCTTTGTCAACGAATTTCCAAAAAGGGCGTGCGTTGTAACAAACGGCACCTATCCGTTTCCCAAGCTGGACGGCATATACTTTTACTGGGTTTCAATAGACGGAGACGAAAAAACGCACAACGAGATACGCGGCAGCGGCGCGTGGCAGAAGACAAGGAAAAACGTGCTAGAGTACGCAGGCCGAAGCGAAAAGTCGCGCAAGGACATATGGATTACAATGACAATAAACTCAAAAAACTACAAGACTGTCCCAGATGTCATCAGGGACTGGCGGGCGCACTCGAACAAGATCGGATTTCAGTTTCATACGCCGTTTATGGACGGCGATCCGCTGTGGCTGCCTTTTGGCAGCGAACGCGACAGCGTAATAGACTATCTGATCGAGCAGCAAAAAGGCGATTTGAAAGACTACATAATCAACCCGCGCGATCAGCTGGAGATAATGAAGACTAGCTGGGGAGGCAAGGGCACGACGCCGATAGACTGCCCTACATGGGCAATCATCTCCGTAGATCACAAGGGAAGGGAAAAGCTGCCCTGCTGCATAGGCTCGGCAGAAAAGGACGGCATGAAGCCAAACTGTGAAAAGTGCGGCCTGGGATGCTACTCTGTTCTCATGGGATACGGCATTAGGGGATAATGCATTTTCTACTCGGCGCAAAAGCTGGACTGCGGCTCTGCCCCTCCCTCCAAGTCCTTAAATTAGCCGCATCCTGACATGGCGCCAATGGAAGACTGTCCGTTCTGCCGCTCCGGCAGAACAATTGCAGAATCCGATCTGGCATTCTCCCTGTATGACAATTATCCGGTAACGCCGTTTCACTCCATTGTGGTGCCGAGGAGGCATGTGGGCTCCTTTTTTGATCTTACCGTGCGGGAGCGCGCGGACTGCATGCTTGTACTGGACCGGACTAGGAAAAAAATTCTAATGCAGGACGGACAGATAGAAGGATTCAACATCGGCATAAACGACGGAGCAGCGGCGGGACAGACCGTGCCGCACTGCCATGTACATCTCATACCGAGGCGAAAAGGCGATGTGAAGAATCCTGCCGGCGGAGTAAGGCATGTACTGCCCGGAAAAGGATACTATGACGCGCGCGGCCAATCTGCAGAATCGCAGCCGCGCCCTTAATCATTCTTATATTAGGCAGAAAGACATGTTTTCTGTATGGTTGCCGAGGCCCATTTTGTGCAGGTTATAATTGGCGTCTGCATTCTTTTATTCGCGGCAAAACTGATGGCGGAAGTATTTGTCCGATTCAATCTGCCGATGGTGCTGGGAGAGCTTCTTGCAGGGATGATTGTGGGTCCGTTTGCGCTGGGCGCGTTTCTGATATATGACGGCGAACCGCTCCTTACAATAGGCCCCGAACTCAAGACGCTCGGAGAGATTGGCGCCATTGTAATACTGTTCATGGCCGGACTGGAGATGACTCCCAAAGAATTTCTGCGCGGAGGCAAGGCGTCGTTTACGGTAGGAACGCTCGGCGTAGTTGTGCCGTTTGCAGTAGGACTGCTGGTATTTCAGGCGTTTGGATTTGACGCGCTGCAGTCAATGATTATTGCAACCGCAATGACTGCTACCAGCATAGCCATATCTGTCCAGGTACTGAACGAGTTTGGAAAGATAAAGACAAGAGAGGCCAGGCTGATAATCGGCGCAGCAATAGTGGACGACATACTTGCAATTGCCGTGCTCTCAGTCGTATCGTCGCTGGCAGTAGAGGGCAATGTGGAAAATATTGACATCACCTCTGTTACGATTACGATTCTGGAGGTGCTGGGATTCTTTGCGGCAATGATGATAGCTGCAATATTTCTGGTTCCAAAGCTCGTGGCGCCCCGAGTCTGGAAGGCAAAGGGCGGAATTGAGGGAATAACTACTGCCGCATTCTTCGGCGCCGCCGCGCTGGCCGGATTTCTAGGCCTCTCGCCAATAGTTGGGGCGTTTGCGGTCGGCATGGCGCTCTCTACCACCAAGGTGTTTCACAAGATCGAAAAGTTTGTTGACAAGATTGGACTCATATTCGTGCCGCTCTTCTTTGCAATAATCGGGGCGCAGGTGGACTTTAGGCACGTTGATCTGGAGATACTGATGCTCAGCGGAATCGTAATCGCGGTAGCCGTAGCTACCAAGCTCTTTGGATGCGGACTTCCGGCATGGTACTTTCTTAAGAACAAGACTCAGGGAATGAGAGTCGGAATTGGAATGATATCGCGGGGCGAGGTGGGCCTCATTGTTGCAGGCGTCGGACTTGCTCCTGGACTGCTGTCTGACAGCGTATACTCTACGATTATAATCATGGTGGCAGCCACTACGCTGATCACTCCAATCTGGCTCAAGATGGAATACCGCAAAGACCACGTCAAGGCGGATTCAGCAAGCCTGGGCAAGGATCCTCCTGCTCCAGACAATTCAGATGCCGCGCCACCCGCAGAAAGCGACTCGGCATCAAAGGCGGGCTAGGCCTGCCTGGGCCTGAGCCGGCATCTCGCTCCGCCGGCGTCTGCGCAATCTCATGCCTGAAGTTCACGCAAAGGTCATGCAGGAGATGAGCATTCCTGCCGCTCCAAACTCAAAGAATTTAATGGCGCGCCATTTATGCGCATCTTGATGCAGGCAGGATACAATGATATCTGTAGCGAGATATCCAGCACGCTACTGACACTGAAAGAGCCCACCGGCAGCAGAATTCGGTCGGAGATAAAGCGAATATGCGCAAAATACTCTCTGAACAAGATTCCAAGGAATCATGAGATACTGGCTGCAGTGCCTGATTCCGGCTCTGACGCCCTGCGCAGCCTGCTTGTAAAAAAGCCTGCAAAGACTGCATCGGGCGTAGCTGTCATAGCACTCATGCCGATGCCGTATGCATGCCCGCACGGGCGGTGCACGTACTGTCCGGGAGGCGTTTCGCAGAATACGCCGAACAGCTATACGGCATCGGAGCCTGCCGCGCTAAATGCCATGGAAAATTCGTACGATCCAAAAAAGCAGATTCTGACAAAGCTTGACAATCTCAAGGCCTGCGGACACGACGCGTCAAAGACGGAACTGGTCGTAGTGGGAGGAACGTTTCTCTTTATGCCGAAAGAGTATCAGAAAAATTTTGTAAAGTCATGCTACGAAGCGCTCAACGGGCACGGGTCGCCGACGCTGCAGGACGCCAGGGACAGCAACCGATTCTCGCCAGTCCGAAATGTCGGACTGACAATAGAGACCAAGCCGGATTTTTGCAAAAAAGAACACATTGATGCAATGCTGGAATACGGGGCGACCAGGATTGAGATTGGAGTGCAGACCCTGCACGACGAGGTGTACCGTGCCGTCAACCGGGGGCACACGTATGATGATGTCGTGGAATCGTTCCAGGCTGCAAAGGATTCCGGCTACAAGATTGCAGCTCATATGATGCCGGGGCTGCCAGGGATGACTCCGGAGCAGGATATTGCAGACTTTGGCCGGCTGTTTGCCGACAGCGATCTTAGGCCGGACATGCTGAAGATATACCCTTCGCTGGTAATTCGGGACACGCCGCTGTACCGCGACTATGTCCGCGGCAGGTACCGCCCGTACGATCAGGATGAGATGATTCATGTCCTGGCAGAAGCGAAAAAGGCGGTTCCTCCGTGGGTGCGAATCATGCGGGTTCAGCGGGAAATATCTCCGGACGACATAGTCGCAGGCCCCAGGTCCGGCAACCTGCGGCAGCTGGTTTTAGACCGGCTGAAATCCCAGGGAGCAAAATGCCTATGCATAAGATGCAGGGAGATACGGCTGGAAAAATGCGACATGGACAATATTTCATTGAGAGCAAGAAGATACGACTCAAGCGGCGGACAGGAAGCGTTCCTGTCGTACGAGGACGAGTCCGACTCAATCTACGGATTCCTGCGGCTAAGAAGGCCGTGTATGCCGCATCGCAGGGAGATCACACCAGACTCTTGCATCATTCGCGAACTGCATGTGTACGGCAGGACGGTAAGAGTGGGCGGCCAGGCCCGCGGCCATGCTCAGCACTCTGGACTGGGCAAAAATCTGGTCAAAGAGGCCGAGCGGCTGTCCCAAGAAGAGTATGATGCGCGCAAAATTCTTGTCATAAGCGCAGCGGGAACAAAGCCGTACTATGAGCGGCTTGGATACAAAAACGACGGCCCGTACATGGCAAAGGAACTGAAATGACTGACAATTCATCAGGCCGCGTCCCTGACGGCAAAGGAAGCAGTTTGGGCGGTACAATAGGAAAAGGCACATGGATAGACAAGCTCGCAGACGGACTCTTGTCGCGCGAAGCCAGGCTGGGCCGAAGCCTTGAGATGATAAGGGTGGAGAGCGGGCTTGGGGCGTCTGGAATACCGCACCTGGGCAGCCTTGGGGATGCCGCGCGGGCATATGCCGTCAAGCTAGCGCTGGAGCACCGCGGGCACGCCTCAGAGCTTGTGGCATACTCTGACGACCTGGACGGCCTGCGCAAGGTTCCGCATGGATTTCCAGAATCATTGGAAAAGGAGATAGCAAAGCCGGTATCGCTGATACCCGACCCGTACGGAGAGCATGACTCGTACGGCGACCGCATGAGCAGCCTCCTGCGGGAAGGGCTTGACTCTCTGGGAATACAGTACGCGTTTCAGAGCGCACGAACAGCGTATGAGCGGGGGCTCTTTTACGACGAGATTGATGCAATACTATCCCGGCATGATATCATAGGCGAGAGGATTGCCGAGATGGTAGGGCAGGAAAAGTTCAAGACGAATCTTCCATACTTTCCCGTATGCGCGCAGTGCCAGCGGCTATACACTGCAGAGGCAATCGAGTACGTAAAGACCGAGCGGCGCGTAAGGTACGAGTGCCGGGGCGCCGTAATCGGCGATCAAAAGATAGGCGGGTGCGGATACAGCGGCGAGGCTGACATATCCCGAGATTTGGGAAAGCTTGCCTGGAAGACGGAGTTTGCGGCGCGCTGGAGGGCGCTTGACATTCGATTTGAGGCGTACGGCAAGGACATTATGGATTCCGTAGATGTAAATGACTGGGTGTCGGAAAAAATTCTAAACTATGCGCCGCCGACGCACGTAAGATACGAGATGTTTTTGGACAAGGGCGGCAAAAAAATATCAAAGTCGTCAGGAAACGTCGTAACGTCGCAGCGCTGGCTGAGATACGCCACCCCTCAGTCAATACTGCTGCTGCTTTACAAGAGAATAAGCGGCGCGCGGGAGCTGGGATTCGAAGACATTCCGTCCCTTATGAACGAGTACAACGACCTGGAAGACATTTACTTTGGCAGAAAGCGGCTTGACAACGAGGCAAAGGCCGTGAGGGCGCGGGGGCTGTACCAGTATGTTCACCTGTTGCGTCCGCCGAACAAGCCGTCTGTCCATATAAACTACAGGCTGCTGCTTGAGCTCTGCCGCGTCTTTAAGGACGATCGCGCGCGCCAGGTTGCAAAGCGGCTGGCAGACTATGGCATAATAGGAGGGCCTTCGCCGGATACGGACAGGCTGATATCGCTTGCAGGAAACTATGCCGACGACTTTGGAGAAAGCGCGGACAGCATAATAATAGAAGACGCCGCAAAGGGCGCCCTGCTTGATCTCGCGCGGCTGCTTTCCGGAGACGAGGAGCCGCAGGACCTGCAAGGCGCAATATTTGAAATCGCAAGGTCAAACAGCATGCAGCCAAAGAGCCTCTTTCGGGCGGTATATCAGATAATGCTTGGCGCCGACAGGGGTCCCAGGCTGGGGCCGCTCATAACCGACATAGGAAGGCGCAAAGTCGGCAGCGCGATAAAAAGGCAGGTGGCATAGACGGCCCACAGCGAATACAACAGATCCAAGAGGGGCGGCCCGTTTGCGCTTATCCTACTGGGCGCGCTGCTCTTGTTTGCAGCGCCCAACATATACGGCGAGTTTCCAGAACTTGGAGTATCGGCTTTGGGAAGCGGCATTGTTTTTGGAGGGATCGGTTTTTATCTTAATTTTGTAAAGAGAAGGAGTAGTTTGTAATGGTTATCAGTTGGTTCAAAGGCCAGGATCTGGGGAAAGAAAATAATACAGAGAATAACGGCAAATCGGATGATGGAAGCAGTGCAGCCGGAGGCGGCATCATGACCGATCGTAGCAGCGGCAGGCAGGAAGCCGAAGCGTCGCAGAATGCCGGCGGCAGACAAAATGAAGACGCTGATGACCGCGAGGCCGAGACAAAAGAAGAGTATCAAAACCTGCTAAGAAAGAAAAAGGAACTCTTGGAGGAGCAGCTTGAACTGGAAAAGCAGATAAAGATCCGCACCGAGGATCAGTCTTCAATTGAGGAGCGGCTTGGCAGCTCAAAGGCGGAATACGACGCCGTGGTGGGAAGGCTGATGTCTACAAAAATGGAGTACAACGAGATACGATCCATAGTATCCGCAGCAAGGCTGGAGTATGAGACGCTAAAGGATAAAATCGAATCGGCAAAAAAGGACCTGCAGGAAATTTCCGACAAGCCGGGCGAAGGCTCCACCCAGGCATCCGAGTCGGAAATCAAGCAGCTTGGCGCGGCACTAGCGGACAAAGAAAAGCAGCTTGCAGAAGCCCGAGACAGCCTGCAAAAGGCAAAGGCCGAGCATGGCGCCTTACTGGACAAAAAGAAGCGGGATGAATCCCTGCTCAAAAAGGCCCAGGAAGAACTAAAAGAGATCGGATCCAAGCCAGCAGACGAAGCCGCAGGCAGCCAAAAAGCGCAGGAGCTGGAAGCCCAGCTGGAAGATTTGCGCAAGCAGCATGAGCAGGAGGCCAAGGACGCGGAACAAAAGGCGCGCAGCCTTGAAGAGCAGATGGACAAGCTGCGCATAGCGCAAAGCGGCGAACTCAAAAGCGCCGATGTTAGAATACGCGAACTTGAGGAGGAACTGTCCGCCGCGCAGTCTGAAAAAATCCACGTAATGGAAACCTCCGACTCGCGCGTTCGCGAACTTGACGAAGAGATGGCAAAGGTGCAGTCTGAAAAGATTCGCGAAGTTGAGGCGGTAAACGCCAAGGTGCGCGAGCTCTACGAGCGCCTATCCAATACGGAATCAGAAAAGAACCAGGACGCAAAGCTTGCAGACGACAAGATTCAGGACCTCCAAAGCGGCATTGCAAAGATAAAATCGGAAAAGGAAAAGGAGCTGGGAGATGCCGCTGCCGCCGTGAGCGAGGCAAACTCCAAGCTTGCAAACCTGCAGTCAAAGCATGACAAGGACAGCAAAATTTCTGAAGCCAAGATTCTAGATCTTCAGGGCAAGCTGAAGACCGCCCAGTCTGAAAAGACAAACGAACTAAAGGTGGCAGTGGAAAAATTCCAGGATCTACAGTCCAAGGCGGCTAAACTGGAGGCGTCAAGGGCGCTTTTGGAAAAGAATGTCCGCAAGGCGCGGGAGGCGCAGGCCAAAGCGGAAAAAATCTCTGCAGAAAAGGACGAGCAGCTTGCATCTGCAGGCGCGTCTATCGCCGGCATCAGGAAAGAACAGGCAAAGCTGATCGAAAACAAGGCCAAATCCGACAAAGAGGCGGAGGATAAAATTCGGGGTCTTCGAGCCAGCATGGACGAGCAGTCTAAAGAGAGCATGCGCGCCAAAAAGGCCGCCGATGCACGTCTTCAGGAGCTTCAGGTTCGCCTGGAAAAGGTCCAGGCCGACAAGACTCATTCGGTAAATACGATCAATACCAAGATGCGCGAACTCCAGCTAAATCTGACAAAGGCCCAGTCTGACAAGGACATTCTTGCAAAGAATTCCGACACAAGGCTGCGTGAGTTTCAGGACAAACTGGCAACGACGCAGTCTGAAAAGACGCATGAACTAAGAATAGCCAATACCAGGCTTGAGGAACTCAAGGTAAAGATTGCAAAGCTGCAGAGCGCCTCAGTCGAGTCCGAGACAAAGCTTCGGGACGCGCAAAAGCAGCTAGCCAAGGCCAAAGCCGACCAGGATCAGTATGTAAAGTCCGCTACGGCGAGAATCAAATCGCTGCAGTCGAGCCTAAACGAGGCCCAGTCCGCCAAGCCAAAGAATGCTAAAAGCCAGGCGCCGAGAGACTCTTCGGAAAGCCCGACGCCCATGATGCATGCCGCCGAGTCCATAATTGAGCGGACGCATGAAAAGCTAAAAGCAGTATCCGCAGAAAGGGACAAAAAGGCCAAAGAGCTTGAGGCAGTTAAAAAAGAGCTGGAATCCTTCAAAGGAAAAGCCGGCAGGGAAGCGCAGCAGCCAAAACGCAAAGCTCAGGCATGACGCTGCCGAGCCATGCTCAGGCATCATGAAAGGCGATTTTTCCAGCGCTCTCTGATTTCTGATTCTGTAAATCCCAGATCGTACAGCGGCGACGTAATTTCGGCTACAAAGTCAACGCGCACCACCACTATCGATCTTATTGCGCTCTGGATCCTTCTTTTCCTGTACATTTCCAGCATGTCCGCAAATTTTTTGCCCTCTGTCAGAACGATTGCCGTTCCCTTGAACCGGTAGCCCCTTCTTGATATTGGATCCACGACATTGATCTCTACTGCGGGATTTGTCCGTATGTTTCGCATCGTCTGCGGTGATCTGATATCGGCAAATGCTATGTTGTGCGAGTCCAGCGCAAGAATGGTTCCCTTGGGCGAGAGATTCGGCGTATTGTCCTCTGATACGGTGGCGACATATCCGAGCCGCTGCTCCTCTAGCATCCGCGCGGCAGAGTCTGGAATCAACGCTGTGAAATGCCACGCCGCCATAATTTATTCTTCCGCTCTGTCACGCGCTTCGCCGGAAACTTCGCGCAGGTTGAGAAAAAAAACTGCACCCGCGCTGAAAAGTGCAGCTGCAAAAAATACGCGCAGCGAAAATCTAGTCGTAGATCATGAGATCTTTTTCTTCCAAAAGGGCGTGAAGGTTGTTTACTGAACGGTACACATCGGGCTCTTTTTTTGCTCCCGTGCATACAAGCTTTCCAGAAGAGAATAGCAGTATCACAGTCTTTGGATCCAGCATTCTGTGGATGAGGCCTGGAAACTGTTCCGGCTCATACATGCTGCGCGGCAATGTTCTTGCAGCCTGCTCAAGATGGATCTTTCCTCCAAGGTTGATGGATGCTACTATGTTTTGTATCTCTACAACGGCATCCTTTTTTACCTTGATGCCGCCTCGTCGAAGCCTCTGCACTACGCTTTTTACTGCTTTTCTTGCCATCTCTTCGGATTTTGAGCCGGTGCATACCATCTTGCCGGATGTAAAGATCAGCGTAGCCGTCTTGGGAGTGTTCAGCCTAAAGACCAGTCCTGGGAATTGGTCAGGATGGTATTCTACGTCGGGAAATGTTCTCGTGATCTCGTTCAGATCCATTTTTTGGTCTACTGATGCTGACGCTACTACGTTTTCTACGCTTACGATGGGCTTGGTTTGTGGCATGCCTGGACTATAAATAGACTATATAAAAGCCGTTCCTTTTCTTGCTCTGCTGCATGCAGTCCGGAAAGCTGTTCGCCCGCTCCGGCAGGCTGCCGGGGGCAGCGGAATCAGCGCATGCAGCTTGACTGCTGCCGGAAGCAAAGGCATGCGGGCATGGAGCAGACATGCAAGCAAATACAATGAGCCTGCAAGCCTCGGTGCTATGAAACTGAATGCCAGCCATGTACAATGGATAATACGGGAAAAGACAAAAGGCGAAAAGACCATCTTCGAAATAGCAGAAACTATGAAGGCGTCAGCAAGCTGGGCCAGGAATCTATGGGCCAGGCACACTCTGGTCAAGCAAGCCGTCCATCGCAAACGGACAGGCCGGAATCTGGAATGACGGGACGCCGAGAGCACTCGGCCATTCTGCCTGCCAGAACCAAAGAACATCCAGGTGCGGCAGAACTGCGAGTCATAATCCAAAAGCGAACCGGAACAAGCATGCCTCGCGGCATCATGCATTAGGTATTGAGAGAGGAAAATATGGCGCAAAAGCAGGAAAAGAAGAGCAAAAAGCGCAAATGGATGCGCTATGAACTCGGACACTCCAATTCTCTGCGGCATACGGGCTGGAAAATGCTGCGATGCGGCAGGCGGTTCCTGTGCTGTATGGACGATGCATCGCGGCTTGCCGCCGCCTGCGGCGTATTTGATAACACATCTGCGGCAAACGCGCTTTGAGTTCCTGGCGAGGCAATGCGAAACTGCGGCACGCCTGCATTCGTCATGACTGATCGCGGTTCACAGTTCTGTCCCAACGCCGAGAACGACGTCTTTGAATATGAGAAAAAGTTGGGGAGCCGGGCATACACCGGACGGCGTCCGGCGGTGCATCCGCAAGCCGGCGGCAAAGCTGAGAGGATGCACGGAGAGATTCGGCGCGAGCTTCCAGAGTCTGAGGCAATCATGAGAAAGCGCGATCCAATCGATCTGTTCATGAAGCGGTACAACTGCGGCAGGACGCACGGGCCGTTGAACTGGGCCGAGCTTGAAGAGCCGGTACAAGCATTAAAATGAAAGATGCCAAAGGAAGATCGCATAGTTGACGATCAGGCATGAGACGCACATCCTGCCGAATGACGGGGGGGGGGGTCGCAAACTTACCGG
>CAYGAM010000002.1:0-12437 GCA_964347915.1 uncultured Nitrosopumilaceae archaeon
TGCTCGCAGGTGTAAATACTACAAATTCGGTTGTCTGACGGTCAGACTGCGCCCGTGCCACCGTGATGTTTGCGGGCGACTTTACTGTAAAATCAAGATCGGCAATCGGCACAGCCTGTGCCCTATCTGCCTGCTCTGCAATGCCGCCGTGCGGCTGGACCGGCCATGTGAGTATGACCTTTACTGGATCAGATGTGCTGGACACTTGAAAGGTGTAATGCCTTGACGCAGTGTCGCTGTCAAGATAGCTTGATGACACGTAGGCTGAGCCTCTGTTCATATATTCTAAAGACTTTGATGCGTCAAGTATGCCAAATCCCACATTGTTTAGAATTTCAAGCGAAGCTGCATTGTTTGCAGCGATGCTAGAATTTTCTATCTTCTTGCTGTAAGAGCAGTTGCTGCTTGAAGACACTTCATACATGCTTGATGTGCACGGTACGGGCCCCTTCCAGTCTGCTCCAAGCAAAAGCGCCGCCTTGATTTCAGACGGGCTAAGTTCCGGCGACGCCTGTAAAAGCATTGCCGAAGATGCGCTAACCTGTGCTGCAGCATAGCTCGTACCATTCCTAATGGCTATTCTGTTGCCAGTGTAGTGATCGCCTATCAGGCTTAAATCAGTTGCCGGAGCTGCAATGTCGGGCTTTAATCTGCCGTCTGGCGTGGGTCCTCGGCTTGCATTAACATACATTGTCATTGTATTGGGAGTGCGATCGTCTATTCCGCCTACGGTCATTGCATTGTGTGCGCAACCAGGATTTGATATTGACTCATATTCTGGAACCCCATCCGGAGAGCCCTTGTTTCCAGCGGCAGTTACTACAACAATTCCTTTGTCAACGGCCTCATTTAAAATCAGGCTGGACGCTGTTCTGGAACACTGACCAAACGCTATACTGAGATTGACTACATCTGCGCCGCGCGTATGCGCCCAATCAATTGCGTGAAGCGCACTCACTCCTCGCGTAGTGATTTGATTTTGCTCTTGCAATGATTGCGCGTCAAGCAAACTAACGCCTGGCGCTATGCCATTATTAGACGAAAGTCCGGACGCGGCAATTACTCCTGACACTCTAGTGCCATGCGTAGATCCTCCGTCACTGCTAGCAATGTATATTGGCATCTGTGCGCGACAACCCTGCAGGCCGCAAAATCGGCGATCAATTATCTTGTCGTTTAACGAAGTGTGGTTTATGCCGGTATCTACTACTGCCACAATCACACCAGTTCCGTTATAGACTTGGCTCACTGCGGACATCATATCACTCTCCGTTGCTCTTATTGTTCGTCTTGCAGTATCATCTTCCGTCACTGCATTTTGTTCTCCGTCGCCAAGCTTGTACACGGAATCATCCAACGCAAACCCAGGAATGTCTGCTACTGGAATGGATGCCGTAACAAATGACAGTGACTCTGCGGCAAAGATATCGCGGGCTCCCAGAATTTCAAGCCTTTTGACTGCGGCATCCTTGTTTTCTTTTGCTACCTCGTCGGCAGTCCTATCGTCGCCGTCATCCCTGCTTACCACTATTATGACGTTATAGTACCGCTCTCCGTCATAGACTCCAAAGTCCCCGTCCTGCGGCTCTTCCAGTATGAGATCTTGGATCTTTGAATACAGTCCGTCGTCAAACTTGTAAAGAGCTGCATCAGCAGCGGCTACGGGGCCAGGCGCAGTATCATTTCCTGGCACTAAGTTTCCAGGCACGCTTGACTGTCCAGTGCCGTCTGTTATCTGTGAAAAGGCGAGTATTGGGACTAGCAAAAGAACAAGCGATGCGGCGCAAATGATCGCCAATGCATCAAGATGCATTATCGTAATATCTTTTGCGAGCTATTTAAGCCTGTTTTCTCTGCATAGTTCAGCATTGTCCCACAACAGCAGTTCAACTTTCCAGCAGATGGTGGAGCCAGCCGCTGTCATGGACACAGGCCCAATGCATTTCGTCCAGCACACTGACGTATCTGACGCCAAACGAATTTACCCGCAAATTGAACAAAAGCGCCAAACGATCGGCCAAAGTGTCAGCAAAAGTACGCCAAAAACGGTCCTAAAAAGAAGGGTTCATTCCATGCGGCTCCCAGAAATTAATTGAAAGTACATCTGCACGATCATATTCTGGAGTCAAAAGCATCATTGAATACCATACCAACTACTATCATCCTCCCATCCGTACCGCTTCCCGAAATTAATTGAGAGGACATCTGCACGATCATATTCTGGAGTCAAAAACATCATTGAACCCGTTACACACCCGCATGCTGCGCATCCTCCAGATGGCCAATGTATTGCATCGTGGATCTCAATTCCGCGATCCGCATAGTAATCATAGATCGTCTGGCCGCTTCCATCCCACGGCGGCCACCAGCAGTCGGGGTACAATACCTCGGTCCACACATATTGTGTAAAGGGATTCTTTGTATGCGAGCCCTCGTTAATCTGATAGTCCGACGACCGGTTTCCGATTGAGATTCGGATCGCGTCTTCCGGCGGCATGATAAGATGTCTGCGCTCATTAAAAACATCTACTGCCAGCGGAGTCTCATTCAAAGGCATTATGGTCACAATGAACTGGTGTGTCTCTCCTGGAAGGATCCTTATTTTAGGACTAAAAAAAATATTATCTGTAAACTCTCCAGAGTACGGCGGAGGATCCGAGGACAGAATCCTCACATCCCCTGTGAACCTGATCTCAAATGAGGTGCTGACGGGTGATGCACTGTGCGGAGACGAAACGTCAAGTATGACATCTGCACTCTGGCCGACTAGCGGCAGTTTCGGCATGCTTAGTTCTATAGCCAACTCCCCCAAGCTGGCAGGATCATAAGGCCCAAATGCAGTATTGAGCTCCCGATTGAGTTCTCTAGCCACATCCTCTGCTAGAGGACTCAAAGGCCCGCTTCCGGACTTGGCAATACTGACGATGCGATCCCATTCGGGATCTTGATACTCTTCGTACGCCTTTGAATGTTCGTCTAGCACAGACCATCCTCTATTTTCCAGAATCCATGCTGTAGGAGCAGTCACGCACCCCCAGTCATGTTCTGGAGACATTACCTGGACGGCCTGAGGGTGCTGCGTGCAATCTCCAGAAGTCACGCGTGCATGGTCCGGCGCATAGGACATGTACAGCAACGATACGGCTACCGCAACAGCAATTGCAGCTGCTGCGGCTGCAGCGTACGATATCTTTACGGCAGAGACACCTCGTACGGCACATGCTCGTAATTGCCGCGCGCGTCTGACGCATTTATCCAGAATGTGTGTATTCCAGTAATGTTCTGGGCAGGAACGAGAGCTATTGATGCCGTCCCGTTTCCGTGGTCTGCAAATGCTATGATCGAATCCAATTCGTCGTCATGCGTGATATCTATGGCAACAGAGTCGCCGTCTGGATCAGCCGCGGTCACAGTCAGATTGTACCGTTCTTGCAGGACAATGACCGGATCCAAAACTGCCGTGCCGTTCTGATATGCCAGCGTGACTTCGGGTTCGTCGTTTCGGTCGATGATTGTGCTGCGGCTTGATGCTCCTTCAGATCTTGCGGCGCCTGCGTACTGCGGCCCTACTGCCACTCCGCGCGGGTCGTCAAGCGAACCTTCTGCAAAGACCGATACGGCGCCGTCTCGCGCTATCCGCAGTATGTTGTCATCGTCCTTGTTTGCTGCGTACGGGCTACCATGCGCGTCCATGTCTGTGCAGTGTGACTCGTCCATTAATGATGCAGCTTGGCGCGCCGGCGCCGATGCGGAAGGATTGATTTCGCGCACGCTGCCTCTGTCATCGCCGCTCTGATGCGGGCTTGCGCATGTTCCCATTATCAAGTTGCCGCACGCCAAGCCTGCCGCCCTTCTTGCATCTGCTGGATCGGAACTTGCACAACTACTGCGCGCCGTTATGCAAAGCCGCATATCAGATGCAAGACAACCGGACGGAGTGCTGCATGATTCTGAATGACGGATTGAATAATCATGCCCTGCAGGCGCGCTCCATTCAGGCGCGGCGTTCCATGACGAGCCGTCATGCAAGCTTGCAGAAAGACATTCTTCATGATCAACGCTGCCAAAAAACATCATCATCCAGTTCTTTGCAAATTATTTAAGCCTGATATCTTTGCCCGCGGCTTGGATTGCCTGCAAAAACAGCATGCAGCCTTGTCCTGCGTGCATCCTGCATGGCCTGATTTCACCGCATATGCTGCCTGGAGCAGCCCTGCAGCCTGCTCCATGGCACTGAACGAACATGCAAAAAACGGCAAGGCCTTTGCTCCAAATTGCAGTTGTGAAGCAAGGCAGCCCTGCAGGCATTCAGATCCGTGATTTTCATGCCTAAAACGAAGCGGCGCGCGAAAGCGCAGGCAGGCTCTTGCCAATGGCATCTTGACAAGATTTTTAAAGAATTGCCGGGTGCAAAAGACTGATGTCTCTTCTCTTAAAGGAGCGCGTATACACCATGGAAGCTCCTACTGCAAAGCGCGGAGTCTATCCTCTGCACGGCTTTAAGTTGGGACTGTACCGCCTGCCGATCAAACTGGATGATCCTGCAGAGATCAAGTCCGTCCACGACGGGCTGAAAAAGACCTTTGAGATGGACATGTATGCGGATCGCATATACGCTACGTACAGGTGGAAGGAAAAGAGCGCGCCCGACCCAGGCGACGCAGACTACGAGGAAGCCGATCTTTCGATTACGGTAGAGATTGTAACGGGAGAAGTGGTCGACATCATATACCAGATATTCCCAATTGAAAAGTTTGGCGATCAGCAGTGGGTGCAAAATTACCGCAAAAAGGCAGATCACTTTGCCAAGATGGTAATTGATACCGTCCTGAGAAATACCATACTCGCAGACAAGATGATTGAATCGCTGATAAAGACTGAAAAGCTTGATGAAATTCAGGCAATGGACAGGCTGGAGGAACTGACGCCTCTGGCCAAGATTGTGCCAAACGCAAAGCCCAAGCCCAAAGTAGCAGCGCCTGAAGCCGCTGCGCCGGGAGCTGCCATTGAAGAGGTAGTTGAGGTGCCTGACGGCGCAAAGCCAGGACCCATTGACATTGAATACAAATCTCATGTACCATCCTCTTCGCCGTACGCCGTGCCTGACGGCGAGCACACCATCAAGACATGGGGAAGAAAGGGAACAGACAATGCAATAATGGGCGTATGGGGAGAGTTTGTCTCTGTAGACTATGATATCTGCGTAGCAGACGGAGCGTGCATTGACGCCTGTCCTGTCAACGTGTACGAATGGTTTGACACGCCGGGCAATCCTGCATCCGACAAAAAGCCGCTCATGTCCAAAGAGCCCGACTGCATATTCTGCCTTGCATGCGAGGGTGTATGCCCGCCCAAGGCCATCAAGATCTTTGAGCAAAAGGCATAGCTGCGCCTTTGCCTCTTTCATGACAGCAATTCTGACAGCAGAGCCGGCTGTTTTTTGCGCATTCGCGCCTCGCTCATGGGGCATGCAGCGCTTATCAGAAACATAAATAGAGAATGCCCCGAGACTGATCACCATGGATGTCAATCCCTTTATCAATACGGTGTTTGCCATATTTCTCATATCGGCCATTCTGATTACGGGCTATACCATGAACCTCTACTATCTGGCGTTTTTGGCAACAAAACAGAAAGACAGGTACAAGCAGACGGATGCCGACTTTCCGACCATTACGATCCAGCTTCCAATATACAATGAAAAGTACGTGGCAGCCAGGCTTGTGGATGCGGTATGCGCAATGGACTATCCAAAAGACAAAATGCGCATCATGATTCTGGACGATTCGGACGACGATACGGTGCCGCTCCTGGGCGGCATGGCGGAAAAATACCGCAAGCAGGGATTCAGCATTGAGCATGTCAGAAGAGGCACCAGAACAGGCTACAAGGCTGGAGCGCTGCGGCATGCAATGAAGTCTACGGACACGGACCTTGTAGCAATATTTGATGCAGACTTTATTCCTCCGTCCTGGTTTCTCAAAAAGGCGATTCCTCACTTTGCAAAGCCAAATATCGGCATGGTACAGTGCCGGTGGGGACATGTCAATGAAAACTATTCGGCCATTACCCAGGCTCAGGCGCTGAGCCTTGACATTCATTTTCTGATAGAGCAGCGGGCAAAGAGCAACTCGCATCTCTTTATGAATTTTAACGGGACGGCGGGAATCTGGCGCCGTGAGTGCATTGAGAGCGCGGGAGGATGGCATACCGCCACCCTGGTGGAAGATCTTGACCTAAGCTACAGGGCTCAGATGAAGGGCTGGAAGTGCCTCTTTCTTTCGGATATCGTAGTCGATGCCGAGCTTCCCGTCCAGATGAACGCTGCAAAGAGGCAGCAGTTTCGGTGGGCAAAAGGCTCAATACAGTGCGCAATCAAGCTGCTCTCTGATGTCATAGTAAAGCGAAAGATAGCCTTAGAGGCCAAACTGCAGGCGTTTATCCAGCTCACAAGGCACATTGTATACCCGCTTACGCTTGCGCAGTTTCTTGCGCTTCCTGTGCTTTTGGCATCGGAAATAAACCTCTACATTATCAGCATACTTCCGATGCTGACCATTGCAATGTATCTTGCAATGGGGCCCGGCGCCACGCTGCTGATAATGCAGCACATGTACAGGAAGTCCTGGCGGTCAAAAGCCAAGATACTTCCTTCGCTGCTAGTCTACAATGCAGGCCTGTCTGTCAATAATACCATAGCCGTATTTGACGCCGTATTCGGAAAGAAGAACGAGTTTTTGCGCACGCCCAAGTACGGCATAGTCAAGAAAGACGACGGCTGGAGGGACAAGGCGTACAATCTTCCATTCACAAAGACTACGCTTCTTGAGATATTCTTTGGAATATACGGCCTCTTGGGAATTCTGATATCTATATTCTCAAGCAACCCCATCTTTGCGCCCATAATAGGCATACAGACTGTTGGGTTCTTTTACATCGCGTACCTGAGCCTTGAGCATTCCAGGTTCAAAAAAAATAAATCAAGCAATGACGCGCCTCAAACCAAAGGCGAGATAATGGCAAACAGGATATACAAGCTGGCTCTGGGAGGGATAATTGCCCTGATAGTCTTCGGCGCCGCCATGTCTTACATAGGATACGCTGATACGATATACCCGCTTGACCGCATAAGGGGGCATCTTGAGGGAATATCGGCAACATCTGATCCGGCAAAGATTCAGTGGCACATTGTATCGATAAATGAAAACATCGATCTGATCTGGAACGCGCTTCCAGAGACCAAGAATCCGGTATGGATATTCCCGACGGAGAGCACCAACTTTAACCGCATACAGGAAGACATGGCCAGCATGGAGAGGCAGCTGGAGGTCCTGGCGTCAGTGCCGGAAGACAGTTCCACGTACAATACGGGAATGCTTGACATCAAGATCAATGCCGTGCTGATCAGGGACAATATCGTGGACGCCACGCCGTACATGTACGCCAGCATCTCAAACATACTGTACAGCACGGTTTGGATAGCTGTTGTAATCGGAATATTTGCCGTGCTCAAAAGAAAGAAAGAGCAGTTTGCAGAAGCAGACTATGCTCCAGACTAAAAATAATGCAGCACCGCGGCGGCAATATGCGCGCCCGATCGCTCCTTTTTGGCGGCGGCGCCTGCAGCCGCCGGCACGGGCTGCGCAATGTCCTAAAGCATGAGGCCGGGCAGACTCGCGCGCCGCATGCCGACGCTGCATGCTGAAATTCGCCTGCGTTTTTTCTGCGCAGCGCCGGCACGAGCATTCATGCCGCAAATCCTGCAAATTTCACTCTGCAGTACGGTCATTGCTTGGACAGCCGGCCGCTGCTCCGGCATCTTCTGACTGCTGGGAGGGCGCGCCCTTTTGCGCAGGCAGCATTGATTCTGCACCGCGCAGCCGGCCGCTTTTGCGCCGATCATGCAATGCTCTGAAATCTGATTTGGAATGCCAATTACGCATTGATAATAACATTGTTTTTAACATGCCGCATCTTAAATACCACATGGACAAATTTTTTCTTCAATTTTTGCCTAGCGACATTCAGAATCTCTTCAACATTGACGTTGCATCAGTAATAAATCAGCTTACGCCGGATCTGCCGCATCCTACCTTTGTTACGGATCTTGCAATCATCATGATTATCGGCTCGGCAGTTACGCTGGCTTTTTTTAAGATTCGCCAGCCTCTGATAATAGGATACCTTTTCGCCGGCATGCTGATAGGTCCGCTCTCGCCGCTGTGGTCTGGAATATTTCCGCAGGGCGAGGCGCCGCTGGAAGCCGGCGCAGGGATACTTGCAGACATTGAGGCGCTCAACCTCTTTGCAGAGATTGGCGTAATACTGCTGATGTTTGTAATTGGAATGGAGTTTCCGTATTCCAAGCTGCGCAAAGTGGGCCGGGTTGCAATGGGCGTGGGCACGATTGGAATATTTGCCACCATGATTCCGGTCATGATTATCTCAAACTACATGGGACTGACATTTCTTGACTCTTTGTTTATCGGAGCGGCGCTGTCGATCAGCAGCACCGCAATCATAGTAAAAATTCTTACAGACACCAAAAAGATCGAGCGGGAGTCGTCCATGCTGGTGCTGGCCATTCTGATTGTTGAGGACGTGATTGCGGTTATTCTGATATCCTCGCTGCAGTCCATTGCGCTTATCGGGACTGTTTCCCTCGGAAGCATTCTTGCGGTCATTGCGGTAGCTGCCGGGCTTTTGATCGGCACGTTTACCATCGGAATCAGGACAATTCCAAACATACTCGACAGGATTGCGGCAGTGGAGCACCGGGAGATACTGCTGCTTGCGATACTCGGGGTCTGCTTTGGCTATTCGCTTCTTGCCAACGTGGTGGGCCTGTCTGTTGCCATAGGAGCATTTCTGGCGGGCGTTTTGGTTGCAGAAACCAAGTCGGCCGAAGTTGCCAGGACGATCTCCACCCCGATCAAAGACATGTTTGTGGCAATATTCTTTATCTCGGTCGGCGCCCTTATGGACATCACCGATCTGGACAACTATTTGCTGCTTGCCGTAATACTGATTGGAGTGGCTACGGCAATGAAGCTGGGAGGCAACTTTGTCGGCTCCATGATGTTTAATGTCAACAAAAAGATCTCGTCCAGGACATCCTTTACGCTGGCAGCCCCGCGCGGCGAATTTTCCATCGTAATAGTCAAGGCGGGAATCGATCTTGGCGCCGTCAGCGCATTTTTGTTCCCGCTGATAGGCATAGTTACGATTGTTACTGCATTCATGTCGCCGTTCTTTATTAGGGCCGGAGACAAAATATCTGTAAAGATTGCAGAGCGTGACGCCGGCAAGGCCGCCAAGGACAGTCCGGGCGCCGCAAAATGACGGAAAAGGATGATCTGCTATCGAGAATTCACAGGGATATTGGCACGTTTGACTCTGACGGCTCAAAGCTGCCGTGCATAATTCTTGACGAGAGGAGGCTCTCAAGTATCGTGGACAGCGTGGCGGGAAAGCCGGTTTCAGTCAATACTGATCTGAACATATGGCACAGTGATCAGGGAGACGTGTTTGTGGAAATCATGCTTGAATTTTCGCACGGCGGCATAAGGGAGAATATTGTTTTGCACGCAAACCAGTCGCTTGGATTCTTTGAGCTTTTGGCAGAGCATTCAGTGCTGGTCCTGCTATCCAAGACAAGTTCCAAAGTCTTTATGATCCAGCTGCCAAAGCCGGACAAGGCCCGCCTGGCTCTTGGCATAATCAAGTCTGTGATGAGGGATGCGGACAAGCGGTGACATGCCTGGCAGCGCGGGCGCAGCAAAAGATGCCGGCTGGAATTGCATTCAACAATAAGTGCAGTTGCCGGGATTTGAACCCGGGCCACGAACTTGGCAAGCTCGCATAATAACCAAGCTATACTACAACTGCCAAGGAAAATTTTCCTGCCGGCATTATAAAATCCTATGATTGGAGTCATGACGCCTGAATCCCGCATAAACTGGACTGCCGGAGCATACCGTGCAGCATGGTTCCGCGCACCGCTGCAGATGCAGCCTTGCCGCACTCTGGCGCAGCCTGCCGGCATTGTCCCTGCGTGCCTGTCATCTGGTCATTTTCGCACGCTGCGCTCATTCTGCCCCTTGAAATAGGCACATATAGAGGCCGAGGCAGCGTAACAGTAGAAATGTGTGAATGTTCCAAAGTGCATCTCTACGAGGTTGAGTTTAAGCTTGGAGGCATGGTCGTAGTTCCTACTCATAAAAACTGCGGCGCTGCATTGAATCAAAAGCAGGCAGACACATTCCAGAAAGAGCTTGTAAAGTCCTGGGGACTGCCTGACGACGACGAGTAGCGCTTGAGCCGCCATAATCCTTGTCCTGCCTGCTTGCGGTTGCGCTGGAAGCCTGCTCACAACAAATCATAATCCCTGATACTGTCGTGACTGGCTGGCCTGCGCATTGGGAATAGAATCGGTACATAAAACAAAAAAGATGATGGTGGCTAGTGTTCTGCTGCCACGCAAACTTCAAGCTTGCAGGTGCACGTACCGTCGCAAAAGCATGCGCTCTGGAGCGTGCAGTCGCATTCCGAATTGTTCACTACTGATGCGGCGCAGCCGCATGATTCGTCTGCCATGTTCTAATTTCATAATACAAGATTTTAAACGTTTATGAAATTTTGTTGAAAAGCCTGAATATATGCATGAAAACAGAAAAAATTATCAAAATTTATGTAGATTTTAGCCAAAACATGATAATTTAAACATGCTTTGAAGCGCAGTCTTAGCTGCATTCCGGCGCTGGCGGGAGCCGCTGTCCGACTTTTCTTGAGCGCGAACCGCTGGCTAAGCCTGATCTGCAATTCCGGCGCCCGGCATGGAGCGCCTTTGAATTGATGCGGTTTGATTTTGGGAGCGTGAATGCGGCGCTTGCCGAATGCCTTTTGCGCGGCGCTGCGTACCAGAGGCGATATCGCGCAAAGGCGGAGCCGCGCGGCGTGACTGAAACTGCGGCAGACATTCCCGCTATTCATGCAATGCTGGAATAGTGAAAGCAGATCGGCAATTCAGGCCGCAGGCGATGCCGGACGCTCACGTCCCGATTCTCTATGCAAATTCAAGCGGCCTGCCTGTGCATGCCGCACTGGTGATACAGCGCATGACAAAGCGGCGCGCACCGCCTCAGATCCTGCCAAAGCCCGTCATCAATGCAGCAGCGCAAGGATGTCCCGCGCAGCAGCTTGAAGGCGGGAGCACAATGCAGCCGCATCGCTATTCCTGTCCAGATCAAATGCCGCATTGAGAATGTATGCCGTCTTTTCGTCGCGGACAATGGCATCCTTGGAAGCTGCCATGATCTCCTTGACAATGCATCCCAGGTAAAAATAACAGTCCGGCAGCAGGCTTGCGCGAATCATGTGGCCGCACTTGGACCTTATTATTTTGGAATGATCATTTCCCTCAACGGCATCGGAGAGTCCGGCAGCAGATTCGGCCATCCGCCTGAGCAGTACCGGCGATGCACGCTCCATTCCAATGCACGACGCTACAAATCCAATCTTTTCGTTGATCTTGCTTGTCTCCAGCCTGCGGATTGCTCCGAGCATGTGGGCAGGACTTGGACGAATCATATTGGCAAGACAGATTGCATCGGCCAGATAAAACGCAGCGCATTTTGCCCATGCAAGGGAGAGCGCCTTTTCTGTTTCTGCATCAAGCGCCCTTGCATTGCAGAACATGGAATCCAAGAGGCAGTCCTTGGCCGCATCCGCAAAGATCTCACTGCGCCTTTCATTAAGCTTTGCGAGGAAGATGCCAAGCTGCATCTTTTTGTCTGAAATTATCCTCAGATCGCACAGCTGAGCCAGAATTCTTGATCGGGATTCGTTGAACGAATTGTGGTGTATTCTCGCAATTTGGCCGTCATAATTCAGTATTGTGTCGACTTCGCTCTTTTCATCGAATACGGCAATATCGTACTCGCAGCACTGCATCGGACTGCTGTTCTGGCACCCTCCAAGGCCCGCTGCAAAGTCTGCCAGAGAATATTCTTCCAGCAGTCCCGATATGTCCATGCAATAAAAGACGCATGCTCTGTTATAAATCGAAATTGCCGCCCGCTGAAAATTATTCCTGATTCAAACCTGCATGTCCGCATCATAAAGCATGCTGCGCAGTCTCAGGCCGCCCGAATGAATGCTCATCGGGCGCGCATAAATCAAAACATTCCTTTAAATTGAGATCTGAAAGAGCTGCCTTCAAGCTCCTGTGGTGTAGTCCGGTTAAGCATACTGCCCTCTCAAGGCAGTGATCCCGGGTTCAAATCCCGGCGGGAGCATACTTTACAGCCTGCTGACTTGGCGCGCAATGCCCGTACTGCGTTACCCCAATACTGCGATGCCCCGATGCTGTGCCATGATGCCCTGGCATTCTTGTATCGTGGCATTCTTGTATCGTGGCATTCTTGTATCGTGGCATT
>CAYGAM010000002.1:12537-55233 GCA_964347915.1 uncultured Nitrosopumilaceae archaeon
TGGCATTCTTGTATCGTGGCATTCTTGTATCGTGGCATTCTTGTATCGTGGCATTATTGCGCCATGATGCCCTGATATCATGATGCCGTCACGCCGCCGCATCATGACGCTTTCGATGCAGCGGCACCGGTACGGCAGCTGCGCCTGTCCTCAAATTCCGGTCATTATGATACCGGAAACTGAACCGCGCTGGAACTAGACGATAATAAAAGAAAGTGCGGGCGCAAACCCGTCATGGAGACATTTCTTCAATAAAGTATGTAACATGAGCTTTGGCTGTTACTGCCTGATCCGACTGGTATATGGGCGGGGACGACTGGAGCACGGCTCGATCGTGGTCAACAAACACCTCGTATCCGCTGTTGATGCCGAATTCGCTGGTGCTTATGGACTTTATTCCGGATGTCGTATAATTGTACGATTTTAGTATGCTGTTCGCCCTGTCTTCTGCATTCTGCAACGCGGATGCAAACAGCTCGTCGTTTATCCTCTGCCTCTCTTGTTCGGACAGCTCAAACTGGATAAAGCCTATTTTGTTTGCTCCGGCCTCTACTGCGGTATCAATGAGCATTCCTGCCGAATCTGTCATTCCCGTTCTTACTGTGATGGAATTGTCCGCGTTAAATCCTGTCAGTTTGCTCGTCCATGTGCCGTCTGATTCATATGAATTGTAGTCCGGATAGATCGTAAACCGATCGGTTTGAATTTCGTCTTCAGTTACGCCTGCATCCATCAATGCGCTAATGGCGCTGTCCATCAGTTCTGTATTTGCCTGCAGTGCCTCCTGGGCACTATCGCTTGCAGTATGGACTCCTAGGCTCATGAGCAGCGTATCCGGCTCAACAGCCTGGGATGCCGTTCCGGACACTGTTATTGTCGCGCCGCTCTTGCTTGAACCGAACGCTCCCGCATCTACATGCTGCGTGACTTTTATGTCTCCGAACACAGTGCCGTACGGCTGTATTCCAATCTCGGCATCGGAAGCCGCAGCTTCGCCGTTGCCAGGCATGGCAGCGATGCTGTCCGCCTCGGACGCAGCAATTCCTTCGCCGCTAAGCATGGTGAGGACGCTGCCTGCAACAACAGCTCCTGCGAGAGCCATTATTGCAAACTTTGTTCTTTTGTTCATGCGCAGTAATGCCTCTGTTTCTATTTATTCATTGCCAAAAGCCTGTGCGCAAAAATTACGCTGTCCGACTGGCGCGGCTCTCTGTGTCCGGACTGGGATTGTTTTTGCCTGCAAGGGCGTTTTCAGCTGTCCGCACGCCGAACAGTTTTTTTTTGCAATGGCGGTTTCATTTTGGCATCCAATTGAATGCAGTGCGGGCATTTTTGTCCGTTCTTTGCTGCGTTCCGCGGCAAATCGGCGCAGCCTATGGCGGCGATTGAAGGCCATTGATCATCAAAAAGCGTCTTTTTGCGCAGCTCATGCCCCTGCATGTGCGGAAACTTCCTGCCGTCACTGCAGCTTGGGATTGGCAGGCATTGCGTCCGCCGGCGATTTGAGGCAGCGCGCAGCCGGTCATGAATCAAGGCGGACAGTATTGCATGACGCGCAGCTGGCATTGAAATAAAAAATGCCGGCATGCCGGATGCGCCAAAATGGCTCGCCTTGATCGAAATCCAAGTTCCAAATTTCCGCCAAGCCCCGCATATTCAGCAGGCTTCTCATGCATGAGGCGGCGGACGCTGCATCCTGCCAGGACTGCGCGGGACAATGCAAAGCCTGACGCTTTTGGAGCCGCATTTTGCAGCGGCCCGCCCTGCAGACATTGCGACTTGCAGGCGCAGCTTTTTGATATCTTGACAGCACAGGCATCTTGACACAACAGATTCCATTTTATTGAGGGCTTTGAGTCCCATCATCCAAATTCTTGTTTTTTTGGAATGCTGTCTTTGATATCTTGTAGTATATCACTTCGCCGCGTCTCTCAATGACTGCTATTATGGGCTCCTTGCCCATTCTTGTAATCTCTTCTATCTTTTTCTGCAGAGAGCCGGCCTTTTCCTGCCTTCCCTCGCTTAGGCCGAATACAAGATATTTTGCTCCCTTTTCGCCGAAATGACCGCGCTCGTACACTCTAAAGTCGGCGCCAAACCCGAAACCGTCCTTGACTGTGTATCCGCGAGATCGCAGATCGCGGTATATCAGAAACTTGACTAGTACGTCCTGATCGCTCCTTGCAGCCGTATTCAGCATCTGCTCAAAGCTGACGCTTTTGCCCCTTCGAATCAATGTCAGCCTGCCTGCATACAGCAGGTACAGAGCCTCAAAATGCGCTAGGCAAAACTCACTGCCAAACTCCTCGCCGTAGCCTTTTGATTTCAGCTGCTCCTGCATGCTATCGTCAGCGATCAGTATGCGATCCTTGACCAGCGTTCCGGTTACGCTTGCCTCTATCTCGTTCTCCACGGTATGGCATCTCTCCTGACACGATATTTTAAGGATGTACGATGATCAAAAGATCCGGACTCCTTGGCTCCATGTCATGGCAGGGAGCCACGCTGCATCAAAGATCATGCACGCATGCTGCGGCAGCCGGCCTTGCGAGCGCAACGCATGTGCAGTATTTTTTAGTCAGTTTGCATGATGCCTGTCGTTGAGCGCAGCATACAGGAGGACTGCCGTAAAGATTGGAGGAATACGATGCGCAGGGTGCACGGGCATCATACGCGATGCCGTATCCAAAGTCAGCGGAGTGCTTGACTGCCAGGTAAGCCTGGGCTCGCAAAAGGCCGTACTGGAGTATGATCCAGAAGTGGCGAGCATCTCTCAGATGGAAGAAGCCATACAAAAGGCGGGCTATGCCGTACTGTACGAAAAGACTGTACTGCGAGTAAAGGGACCTGCAGGCGGCAGCGGCTCCCAGAGCCTGGCTGAAGCGCTTTTGCAGGAGCCGGGCATCAGGTCGGCAGCAGTGGGCAATGACGGCAAGGCTGTCATCGAGTACAATTCCGGACTGGTCTCGCTTGCGGACATTGGAGATATTGTGAGCGAGTCCGGCTATCAAATTCTGGACGAAAAATCCGACTCGGCGCAGGATGGCGAGTCCGCTACGCGGCTTGCAACAGCCGCCGTATTCAGCGTTCCCATCATAATATTTGGAGCTCTGGGGATGTATCCGGAATTTCTGTCCGGTGCAGTTCCGTACATGCTTCTTTCGTGCGCCGTCATAGTCCAGCTCTGGGCAGGCCGGGAATTTTATATCGGCGCAATCCGCATGGCGCGGCTGCGCGCAGCAAATATGGACACGCTGATTGCCCTGGGAACGGGAGCCGCGCTGGCATTCAGCGCGTACAATACGATTCCGGTGCTGCGTCCGGAAAATCTCCACTATGAAGCGGCCGCGCTCGTCATAACGTTTGTTCTTTTGGGACGATACCTGGAAAATAAAAGCAGGCAAAGGGCCGCGTCCGCAGTCAAAATGCTGCTGGAAGGGCAGCCTGGAACAGTCACAATACTCAGCGGGAATCAGCAGATAGAGGCCAGGACGGAATTGGTCCGCGCCGGCGACGCCGTGCTGGTAAAGCCGGGCCAAAAAATCCCGGCAGACGGCGTAATACTACGCGGCCGCTCCTGCATCGACGAGTCTGCAGTCACCGGCGAGCCTCTGCCGCGCCCCGCATCTGAGGGTGACCGCGTAACCGGAGGAACGATAAATCAGGACGGATCGCTTGTTGTTTCCGTTGCAAAAAATGCCGCAGACTCTTTCCTGGCCAGGATGGCGGCTCAGGTGGAAAAGGCGATAGAAGAGAGGCCGCCAATGCAAAAGATGGCCGATGCAATTTCAGGAAAATTCACGCTTCTTGTGATGGCGGCCGCCCTTGCGACGATTGCTTCATGGACCGCGCTTGACGGGTTTGGTTCGACCGGAGTAATAGCCACTGTTGCAGTTCTAGTCGTGGCATGCCCGTGCGCCCTGGGACTGGCTACGCCTACTGCCGTCATGGTGGGAGCCGCCAAGGCGGCAAAGCACGGAATAATATTTCGGGACGGCCGAAGCCTGGAGGCGCTAAGCCGCGTGGATACGATAGTATTTGACAAGACGGGAACGCTGACAGAGAATGCCCTTTACGCCGTACAGGTGACGCCCTGCGCCAAAGGCGCATCCGAGCGCGACATACTGAGAATGGCGGCTTTGGCGCAGCAGGACTCGGATCATCTGATTGCCAAGGCAACGCTGCTCCGCGCGCAGCAGGCGGGAATCAAGCTTGAGCCGCTGAAAAAATTTTCCTTTGTTCCCGGCATGGGCGTTAGGGCAGAGACTGAAACCGCCAGCATTGTCATGGGAAACGAAAAGGCAATGGCCGGCATCGCAATTTCTAAAAGCGTTTTGGATATGGCGCAGCAGCTTCGGGAGGAGCGCCAGATCACATCTTTTGTGGCAGTCGACGGCGCAGTCATAGGCGTGATGGGATTTGCAAACCGCGCCAGGTCGCAGGCGCGCAGGACAGTCTCTTACCTCAAAAAGGAGGGAATCAGCGTTATGATGCTTACAGGAGACAGCAAAGAGGCGTCCGACGCGCTGGCCCGCGAGCTCGGCATAGAAAAGACGGTATCAGAAATGCTTCCGTCCGACAAGGCCAGCGTCATTGAGGAACTGCAGAATCAGGGACGCAGGGTGGCAATGGTAGGCGACGGCATCAACGACGCCTCGGCTCTTTCTCGCGCGGACGTCGGAATTTCCATGGGCGGCGGGACGGACATTGCAGTAGAGGCCGGCGATGTTGTCCTTGTACGCGACGACCTGCAAAGCGTGGCGCATGCCGTAATGATCAGCAAAAAAATAACGGGAAAGATGAGGCAGAATCTGGCATATGCCCTGGGGTACAATGCCGTCCTGATTCCCGTGGCGGCCCTTGCGCTCCTGCATCCGGTATTTGCTGGAATGGCAATGACTGCGAGTTCCGTATCCGTAATTGCAAACTCGCTGATGCTGCGAAGATGGCGCCCGCCCGAATGATTCTGCGCGTGATGCGGCGCGCCTGGCTGCAAAATGCCGTACCGCGTCAGGCGCCGGCGTACCGGCCGCTGGCGATTGGTTATGGCAGCTCAAGTACGCCGCATGCTCCATTCCGCGTACAACCTATTAGTGCCGATGCCGCACGACACCTATGCAGCATGATGCCGTAGTCGTGGGAGGATCCATATCCGGGCTGTGCTGCGCGCGGGAGATTGCCCGCAGTGGATGGAACGCGCTGGTTCTTGAAGAGGATCACGAGATTGGAAGCCCGGATCACTGCGGCGGCGTTGTGAGCTCTGATGCGCTCGCTGACCTGGGCATACTGCCGGATCTCAAGGCGTACGAGTGCGCCATAGCCGAGGCGGAAATTTTTGCGCCTGACGGCAAAAGCTTTGTCATGCCCTCAGAGAGACAGCGGGTAATCGAAGCAAGCCGCCGCGATCTTGACAAGTGCGTCGCAGCCCAGGCTCACGAGAGCGGCGCAGAAATTCGGGTGCGGACGCGCGCCTCGGGAATGTCCGAGGGCCGCGTTCTGACGCCGGACGGCGAACTGCGGCCGCGCATAATCGTGGATGCAAGGGGCGTCTCGTCGCTTGCCCGCAGGAGCAGCGCGGGAGTTCTTCTTTCGGCGCAGTACGAGGTTCGGGCGCCATGGATCGGGGACAGAATACAGGTTTATCTGGATTCGGAGAGGTATCCTGGGTACTTTGCCTGGGTCATACCGCTGTCGGGCGGCGGCGCCAAGGCGGGAGTTGCAGGACGGGGAATCAATCCTGCAAAAAGGCTGGAAGAATTTTTGCGCTCCAAAGGGAGATATTCAACTATAAGAAAAATAGTCGCACCGATCTGGGTCGGCGGGCCGATTAAAAAGTTCGTGCAGGACGGCACTGCGGCGGTAGGAGACGCGGCCGGCCAGACAAAGCCCAGCACCGCAGGAGGAATATACTCATGCGGCATGGGCGGAATAATGGCAGGCCGCGCAATATCCAAATTTCTGGACACAAGCGACGAGGCTGATCTGGAATCATACCAAAAGGAATGGACGGCAAGATTCGGCTCAGAGTTCAAGCGGCAGCTGGCGGCCAGAAAGCTTCTGGAGGGCTTGGACAATATTGCAATCTGCAGGCTCTTTAACGGCATTACGCCGGATCTCATACGAAAAATATCCAAGACCGGAGACTTTGACTTTCATATTGGCGCAGTCGCCAGGCTGCTCGGGCTGCGGGGCGCAATAGGCGCAGGAAAGGCCATGCTGGATTCCAGGCTTCGCAAATTGGGAGGCCGCCATTCTGCCGCCTCCCACGCCGAAAGCGGCTGATCTGCCGGGGCATAATCAGCAAGACAAAATGCGCCCATAACGGCAATCATTGCTGCATCATTTGGTCTGATTTGAGGCGCGCGTCAATTGAGCCTGGCTTGCCTGCGCTTGATCTTTGGCGCTTTTCGCTTGGCCGCATATGGATAAGCTGGATGCCGGTGAATCTTCGTAACATCTTGGGCTCTAGAAGTTCAGGCGTGAGTTTTGTCACCTCAAAGGGGACTCCCAAGCAGATTCGTGCCTGAAATCAGGAACAGCTTCTAGAGACCGATCTGTTACTTTTTAGGCCGATTCGCCCAAAGCAGTTAAACAGCGGACTCGTGCATAAAATATTGGCGGCGATGACTTTTGCATTTCTGCGACATGTTCATGCCATCTCTCTGCCATATTCTGCATGCGGAATTGACATTGCTTGTTGGACATTTTGATTATGCATGGGGATTGCTTTTGCGCACTGTCTGTTTCTGCTCGGCATTCCTGTTCGGCCTGCTTTCTCTGCTTTTACTCTGGGTGTGACATGATTGGATGCTTGTATTGGGTCTTCAAGTTCTGCTTTTGCAGCTTTTTGCATTGCCTCTTTGCACAACGCATTGTCTATAGCTACAATCTGCTTTACAAACGCGCTGGCTTCGTTTAGTACATACAGTGTCGTATTGCCGTACTTTCTTTTTGGCACGACTATCTCTAATCTCTCCAATTCTGGCCATACCTTGTATAGCGTAGTCTTTGAGATGCCCGTTCCTTCTAAAATCTCCTTTTTAGAATAATCGCTCATGTTGTCTAAAAAAAAGTCAATTATTCTCATATTCGGGGTATCGCCAAAATGCCTAATCAGCAATGTTTCATCCATGTCTCATATTGAGAATTAAAGTGTATAAAAGTGTCTGCCAAAGGTACTGAAAATGAACAATTCCGAATTTACCTATGAACAAATAAAGGCACGCATGATACGCAAGCTATACAAACGTGCAAACTGGGGTAAAAGTCATACAAGTATTGAGAACCTGAAGAAGGGGTTTCACCAAAAGAATCTGGGAAAAAAGGGGCTCCGGCAAGTGAACAAGGTAGCTGAAGACTTGATAAGGTCGGGGTTGCTGCGCTCAAAGCCCACAAGCTATGGGTGTGAGGTGAGCCTTGAATTTACAAAAAAAGATGAGCTTCTTGCAATTACCGGTGAAAAAAAAAACACATAGGGTTTCAAAACTTGAATTTACAAAAAAAAAAAAGATGAGCTTCTTGCAATACTGAAACGCTCCTTTCCTAATGAAGATTATATCTAGAGGAATGTTTTGATGCGGGAATTGTGAAAAGACGTAAAAAGCATAGTATCGCGACTTTGATGCATGCATCAAAAGTTTGTGGTGACAAACAGGCGTGAATCTTTGAAGCTTATTCCGTATGTGGGATGCAAGTCTGGATTCTCCCACATCTTTGATTCTCTTGTTCCAGACAATTACGGAAAGAAGATCTATGACTTGTTTGGGGGAGGGGGAGCATTTGCATTCTATGCATGCAGCCGGTTTGGATCAAAAAACGTAGTCTTCAATGATCATAATCCTACCATCACAAACCTGTTTGAGGCGCTAAAGACAGAGCCTGACAGTCTGTACGCAGAATATCTCGTACATCGCAGCAAATCCAGCAAAGAGTATTATCTAAAGATGCGGGGGACGGACTTGAATGATGGAGTGGCCGGAGCCGGCCGATTTTTTTATCTTGCCAAAAACGCCTTTTCCGGCAAGATCAGATTCAATTCCAAAAATGAATTTAACTCTCCAATGAGAAAGAATGCAAAATGCCCCAATATTGACAAAGACGCACTGGACAACCTGAGCAGGCTCATCAAAAACATGAAGATAACAAACAGGGATTTTTTGAGTTTTCGCGGCGTCAGGCAAAGCTTTCTGTATTTGGATCCGCCGTATATGAACAACACAAACGGCCATTATAACGCAACTGTCCCGATTGAAGCATTTTCTAATTTTGTGAAAAAAATGGAAAGCGCAAACAAGCTGATGATTTCAGAACAGAACGATCCTGGTACCTTGGGACTAGCGCGCGATTACCGCGTTTTTCAAATCAACTTGAAGCGGTCATTGCAGTATTTTACGCAGGAGCAGAGCAAAGAAATTATCGCAATAAACTATGCGCCTCCATGATGGCAAAATGTCAGAAACAGCAAGAAGCGGCTTTCGAAATGAGGATTGGGTAGTCGGGGCAGCTTAACAACCATGATCATTTGCAAAGCGCGATTGAAAGCGCCGCCTCAGCCTGCGTAAAATATTGGTGCGGTACCGATGCGGTTCCAATACAATCTCCAAGCCCTTCTCTATTGCGCCCCGCACGCGCAATCAATGTCGCTTGCGGGACAAGCTTTTATTATTTGGACAAAGATTGCGCATAGCGTCTGCCTGAGGGCGGTGAAATTCATCCGCTGCATTGCCGCGCCGATGAGTCATTGATGATAGGCTCAAAGGCAAGACGGCGCATGCCAGACGCAACATTCATTGATTGGCCGGCAAACCCAACAAAGATGGAATGACATGGCGTACTTTCATCGTACATTGTAGTCTATACTGCCGATTATAACTAATGTCACATCAAAGCGGAAATATACGCACGAATTCCCATTTTTCGGCGGCAATACTTGTAATCGCTAGTGTAGCAGGCAAGACGCCATGCTAAAGCGATCTAAAATGTGCCAAAAATCGCTTATGCATGTATCAAACCATCTGGTCATCATACTGATGGCCTCAGTACCGCGGTACTGTTTTTGAGCCCTGCATGATCATCTGTTTTCATATATTGGCGGCTAACAGAAGGAATTATGCCCAATTTCTTGACGGTCCGCCTGTCAAAAACAAAGTATAAATTCGCACCAAGCCGACTCTTGAGCGTATGTCGTATACAATACTGCTTCCAGTCTGCAGTTGCTGCCGCAGGCACATCATGCCAAACGACAAGTGCGTAAAATTTCTGTGCCCAAGCTGCGGAGGCTCAACGATCTGGAGATGCCAGAGCTGCCGGGATGCTGCCAGGTCATACAAGTGCGAAACATGCGGCTTTGCAGGACCTTGATTGAAGATGGCCAGACTGCTTATAATTGCAAAAATTCTGCCGGTTGATGTGGAAACGGATCTTGACCGGGTAGCGTCAGATATCAAAAACTCCCTCAAAGGAGAGATGCAGATGAAGCGATACCAAAAGGAGCCGCTGGCATTCGGACTGGAATTTATCAAGGCGGAGTTTATACTGGACGACAGCGAGGGGCAGAGCGATGCCCTGGAAGAATCCGTAAAATCGGTCGACGGCGTCAGCGAGTTTGAAGTTCTCAACATGAGCAGAATGTCAGTGGACATGAAATAGTGGTCGCAGTTTGATCCGGCATGAGCCACTGCAGCTAAAGGTGGGGGAAGCAAAGCAGCGGGACATTGGAAAGCGGCGCGCCCGCCTGGGTGCAGCCGCCATGAAGCATCTGAATGCATCATCTGGAGACATAGTAGAGATTGCAGGATCCTCTCAGAGCTGCGCAGCGGCATGGCCTGCAGACGAGGACGACGAGGGAATGATCAGACTAGACAGCCAGACAAGAAAGAATGCCGGAGCTGCTCTCAACGGCACGGTAACGGTAAGAAAGGCTGCAAGCCGTACGGCAAAGACGCTGGTCCTGGCTCCGGTGAATAATGCCGTATCAGCAGACAAGGAGTTTACCAGCTTTGTAAAAAACCGCCTGAAAGGAATGCCGCTCTCATACGGAGACGAGGTGTCCGTCATGATTCTGGGAAATTCAATAGACTTCAAGGTGACAAAGATGCTGCCACGCGGCATTACAAGCATCGGCGGCTCTACCTCGCTTGCAATACTTGAGGACGCCGTGCAGGAAAAAAAGTCCAGGATCACATACGAAGAGGTGGGCGGGCTTGCCGAAGAGGCAAAGGCAATGCGGGAAATAGTTGAGCTTCCACTGCGGCATCCTGAAATATTTGGCAGGCTGGGAGTAGAGGCTCACGGCGGCATCCTGCTTTACGGCCCTCCAGGCTGCGGCAAGACGCTGATAGCAAAGGTGCTGGCAAGCGAGTCGGAGGCGAGCATGCATGCCATCAACGGGCCTGAAATAATGAACAAGTACTATGGCGAGACCGAAGCCAGGCTCCGAGACATCTTTGAGAAGGCCAGAGAGAACGCGCCCAGCATAATATTCATTGACGAGATAGACGCAATCGCGCCAAGGAGGGAGGACGCATACGGCGATGTGGAAAAGCGCGTCGTAGCGCAGCTTTTGGCGCTAATGGACGGCCTGACCGAGCGCGGAAGCGTCATCGTGCTCGGCGCTACAAACCGACTTGACAGCGTAGATCCCGCGCTGCGGCGTCCGGGAAGGTTTGATCGCGAGATGGAGATATCAGTGCCAAACTACGAAGGCAGGCTGGAAATTCTTCAGATACATACGCGGGGCATGCCGATACCTGGACTAAACCTTGAAGAGCTGGCGTCCGAACTGCATGGGTACACGGGTGCGGACATCAAGTCGCTGTGCCGCGAAGCTGCGATGAAGGCTATTCGGAGGTACCTGCCCAGGATGGATCTAGAGTCGGAAAGGATACCGTCGAATGTTCTTGAGTCGATGGAGGTTACGCTGGACGACTTTTACGACGGCATGCACGAAGTGGTGCCCACTGCTATGAGGCAGTTTTATGTTGAGAGGCCGAAAATTTGGTGGAATGACGTGGGAGGGATGGAAGGCGCCAAGCAGGCATTGCAGGACAATATCATATCTGCAATGCGCGAGCCTGAAAAATTTCACAAGATGGGAATAAGGCCGCCGAGAGGTGTCCTGATATACGGCCCTCCGGGATGCGGCAAGACGCTTTTGGCCAGGGCGCTGGCGTCCGAGAGCGGCGGCAACATGATAATGGTGCGCGGGCCTGAAATACTGTCAAGATGGGCGGGCGAATCCGAAAAAGCAGTGCGGGAGATATTCCGCAAGGCAAAGTCCTCGTCTCCATGCATCGTAATATTTGACGAGATTGACGCCCTTGCAAGGCCAAGAACAGGATCAGAGGGCGGCTCCGGCAGCGCCGTACTGAGCCAGATTCTGACCGAGATTGAGGACGGCGTCTCGTCGCGCGTAGCAGTTGTCGGAATCACGAGCAGGCCGGACCTGCTTGACGGCGCGCTTCTGAGGGCGGGCCGGCTGGACCTCAAGCTGTACGCGCCCCCGCCTTCAGAAAGCGGGAGGCTGGAGATTATCAAAATACTGACCAGAAAGATGCCGCTTGATTCGGATGTCAGCCTGCAGGAGATTGCGGTCACCGCGCAGAATTATACAGGCGCCGACCTTGCCGCATTGTGCAGGGAGGCTGCTGTATCTGCTATGAGGGACGGCCGCGCAAAGGTAGCAAGCTCCGACTTTGCCGGAGCGATAGAGAGAGTCAGCCCTACGATGACGGGCGAGATGAGCGAGTGGTATGCCGCAATGGACAAGAGCATGACAAACGCAATGCCAAAACCTATAGACAGGACGTTTTACGGATAGCATCATGGCAGCTCCGATTAGAAATCTGGTGTATGACAAGATATGCGCCGTAGGCTCGCTTACTGACGGCGAACTCTTCAAGGCGCTGGCAAAGTCCGACATTCAGATAGCGGAAGACAGGTTCAACAAGATACTGCTGGACCTGGAGATAATGGGACTGATCAGCGTCTCATGGCTTACCAAGGATACAAGAAGAGTAGAGATGACCGAAGAAGACGAGAAGGAAGACGGCATAGTGGAAGATCGAAACTACGAGGCAAGCTTTCCAGGCGCAGGCTAGAACGGCCTGTCAAGAACCATGCACCGTGTACCATGCATCGCGTACCGCGTACCATGCACCGTACTCCATGCGCTGTGTACCGCGTACCGTGTACTATGCAGTTTAGCTTTGTACCAAATTCTGTGCCTTCTCTTGCAACTGATGCCATGTCCGCGATAATTAATTGCAAAAAACTGCTGCCTGGGTTATGCATGACGCCAAAAATATTCATGCGCCGCAGAAAATTTGGCATTAATGCGTAAAGCGTCTGCGATTAGATGCCTTGTCCTGCATGCTTCGTTCTACATAATGATAAATGCTGATACTGAATTTATGGCGCCTGAAATGCTCGGCCATTGTGTCCATGAATAAATCGGCAGATTCGTGGCATGCATCCACGCACAAAATAAAATATTGGCGATGACATTTTCTGCGCTCTTCCGTCTGAATGATTCAAATCGCCCTGCCGTGCTGAACATATGAATCCAATGATGCTCGGCCGGCGTTTATGCCGAATTTTCTCACCCAAAATAAGCCTGCTTGTCAAAAAGCTGAACCGTAGAGGCAATTCTTGCCGCCGCTTGTAGGACAAATCTTTGCTTCTAATCCGTTTAAAAACGCTGGATATTTGTGCTCCGAGCATTCATTTTGCTGTCCACAAATATTTATGATTTGGCGCGGCATTGTCTGCGAGAAGCCTGGGAGCAAAAGTCTTGCTGTTTTCTGCGTATTCGGGTAGGGTCCTGAAGCAGTCTGCTGAATCTAAATAATTTATTAGATTCGGCTTGCGGAACGAATGCAATGCGAGTCTTAGCTCACCAGGATGACTTTTTACCGATGTATAATCGACTCCAAAGCCAGCCTAAAATGAACAAGGACATGCTGGGGGCTATAGGCAACATCAAGCAGCAACTGCCGCATTCTGGCCGTCCATTAGGAGTGCACCATAAGAAAAAGCAAATTCCACAATATTACACAACGCGGTATAATCTGCATGCCTTGCATCATTTTGACATGCCTGACTGTCACAGGATTGTATATACTGCAAGGCGCGCTTCTAGTCTAGTTCCATTGCTACTGTCCCGCCAATAGTAACTGTCACAGGATTGTATATACTGCAAGGTGCACTTTCGCTGCTGGGAAGATTGAGGCGCTGTTTTTGGAACTTTTAGCGCACGATCAATACAACAGGCGATTTGACTATTTTAAGAAAAAATCACACTAACAAGTGCAGGACAAAATGGTTATATACTAATCAGTGTATATTTGCTGCATGCGTGCAGCTCAAGGATCAAAAAATTCTATTTTGCAAGACAGCTGCCGCGATGAATTTCTAAAAATATTGACGGAAGGGCAGGCGGACAAGATTGACGCCCTCGTAAAAAAGCTTGTAGAAAAGAACAATCCGAGACTGCTAAGCATAAAAAAGGTGGAAAATCTTTTCAAAAAAAATATCGAATTCAACTCGCGAAGCCACCTGCTGCGCGAATTAAACGGAAGCATGAAGGCTTCGGTACTTAATACCATAATTGCCTATCTTGTGGCAGAAAACAAGATCGTCGCTAATGGCGATCGTTCGCTAACATGGATTGATGCAAAAGGCAATACAAAGTTAAACAAAGCATTTGAAAAAGCCGTCCCGCTCTGAATTTTTCCGCATCCTCGCAGTTTGTCTTTTGTCCTGCGGGTGCAAGTCAATTTTCCAGCCAATGGCGGCACCAACTGCTGCCGGTGCCGCAAATCCCTAGCATTTGTCCTGCGAACCATCCGGCATCATAAGGCATCCGCGCATCGCATTTGCCGCCTGTTTGCTTCCGCTGTCTTTTTTGCGGCTTTGCATGGAATGCCGCCGGCCTGCGAATTTTCTTGCCTGCCTGCTGTTCTCTTGCTTTATGCCGCTTTGGCATCGGCGCCGCTGCGCGGGAACGCATGCAAAAGCCGTACCGCAATATCAAATTCTGGGAACAGCGTCCTCAAATACGGGAGCGGAACAGCTCCGGCAGCCGCGCCTAGAATCTGAAATGAAACGCTGCATCAAGAGCTACTGCAGCAAATATGATGGTGAGGTACGGAGCTGTTACCTTGTACGCTTTCCATGCAAAGTCCGGCGTCGGCGTCTTGGTCAGCTTGTAATGGTACGCCAGCATCAGCCCGCCGGATACTGCGGCAATCACACTGTACACTATTCCCATGCCGAAAGCGTAAAGAATGAGCGAGTACGGGACAAGGATTATCGTATTTGCAAGAATGTATCTTGAGGTCCGCTGCATGCCGATGACTACGGGCAGCATTGGGACATTGGCCTCTGCATAGTCGTCCTTTATCTTCATTGCAAGGCACCAAAAATGCGACGGCGTCCACACAAATACCAAAAAGCCTACAAGAAATCCCAGAATATCAAACGAGCCCGTGGCAGCCGACCATCCTGCCCACGATGCTGCGCTTCCTGCAATTCCGCCTATTACAATGTTTGACGTATTGAGGCGCTTGAGCCATGCGGTATAGATGATCACGTATGAGAATATCCCAAGCGCGATAAAGAATGCAGACAGCTCGTTGAGCGCAAAGTATCCGTACACTACTGATGCGGCGCTTGTCCCAAGCCCGTATGCAAGGGCAGCCCTGGCAGGCAGCCTTCCGGACGGAATGGGCCTTGCGCTGGTGCGCTTCATTTGAGGATCAATGTCGCGGTCATAGTAGTGGTTTAGCGCACTGGAACCGGCTGACGCCAGCGTTCCTGCCGCTATGATGTGAAGGTACGCCCACGCGTCAAGTTCCGGAGCATCAGGCACCAGCATGCTTGCTGCATACATTGAGGTTACCGCTGTTATGACCAGCAGTACGACTATGCGCGGCTTTGATATCTCCAGAATCTCTCGCAGTACCAATACCAATCCGTACTCTTACTAAATTAAATTCCTTTGTCATGTGGGCTTTGACATGGCAGCTGTTTGCGTTCGCTTGAGCCGAATCACATCTTTGCGGCAAGCAAAAATTCAATATTAGATCGGAGATCTTTTTGCATGCCGCTTTTGGCGGGCGTCAGCCGCTGCTGCCTTGACGCCGGAATGCAGTCATGCATTCCTCTCTTCCAACATGTTCTGAATCATCTCTTCGCCCATTTGCATGTGTTCGGCAAGCTGCTTTGCGGTTTTGAGGCTGGCAGGCTTGACGACTGTGGAGCTGCCATATTCGTCCCTGATGACAAGAGACACGTTGTCCATATTTACATGATCAAGCACTCGCGGATTGTGCATGGATATGATGATCTGGTTTGTTCTGGATGCGTCTTCCATATGCGAAATCATCTTGGCAAGCAGTCCTGGATGGATGTTTTTCTCCGGCTCTTCTATTGCTGTGAGCTGGTTTTCCTCTAAAAATAGGACTATTATTATGGCAATCATGCTGACAGTTCCGTCTGACGCAATAGCGGAAGGCATCTCTTTTTTGTTTTTTTCCTTGAGGCTGAAGCTTGATGTGCCGTCGGGACTCTGATTGGCAGAAAACGAATAGTAAAAATCCATGATGTCGCCGGCAATCTCCTGAAACCTCTTGTACACCTTGGGATTCTTTTTTATGCTGTACAGAACTGCTGCCAGGTTGGATCCGTCGTATTTCAGATTTGACGGCGAACGTCCGATGCTTGTCCTTTTTAGCATGGCAGGATCAAAATTATACAGTTCAATACCGTCAAGCAATGCGGGCCAGCCGATTATCATGGATTCAAGCATTCTGGATTCTATCAGCAGCTGTTCTCGCCCAAGAGATGAATAGCCAAACAGCTCGTCCTCCTGCCAATCGTCATACCTGGGATCTGACGGAAAATCATATCTTGATTTTATCGTCCGGCCGTTCTTTGAAAAAATTATCCTTCCTTGAATAGCCGGATTCCTGCTATGCCTCCGCTTGAGCGAGCAGGGTATCTCCAATACGTCCTTTAAGACTTTGTAGCGGCCGTTGCTTTGAAGCGTGACGGCAAAGCTGTAGATAACATGCATGGTGAACATGTCTTCTGCGGGATCGCCTTCGTACTGCTCGCGGCGATACAGTCCGACAAGCCTGTAGGAAGATTTTGATGAAAAGTGCACCTCCATCTTTAATTCGGGAGTTTGTGACGAAAAGTTGGTGATGAACTGCGCGCCTCCCTGGCGGACAACCGCCTCTGCCAGTCCGAGCTGCGCGATATCCCTTAGAAATGCAAAGATTTGAAAAAGGTTGGATTTTCCAGACGCATTCTTTCCTACGATCACGTTGAAATTTTTCAATTCTATTTCGGCCTTTTTGAAATTCTTGAAATTGCTGACTTTGATGAGGCTGATTCGAAATGGATCAACCTCGTCTGTCCATCGCTTTGCGCTTGGCTTTGGCGCATTTTTGCGCGCATTTTGACTGCTCATATGGAGGCTGCATCCATGCTCAGATTTAATCCATGCCTCGCATGCGGGTTTAGATGCCGCCGCTCCTGCACACTGGTCAAAATGCTGCGGACCTGGGCGCATTCTGCCTGACGCTCCTGGCTTTGTCCAGACTGGAAGATGCGCATGCCGCTGGAAGCATACTATATAGACAATAATACTCAATTCAAAATGAGAAAAGGTTGGCACAGCACCGCTCCCCGCTGCGATATGCTGGCGGAAAGACAAGGGCAATAGAGGAGATTTCCAAAGTTATACCTAGTGACACCAAAACGCTTTATTCTCCGTTCCTGGGCGGCGGCTCAATCGAACTTTACTGCGCCAATATGGGCATGACCGTATATGCCTTTGACAACTTCAAGCCGCTTGTGGAGTTTTGGCAGTGCCTGTTGAAAAATCCCCAAAAGCTTGCGAACACTGTTCGCAAATACCATCCGCTCCCCAAGGACAAGTTCTATGAACTGCAAAAGACCCAATCTGATTTTGCATCAAAGTATGAAAGAGCGGCCGCATTCTTTGTTCTAAACAGATCTTCTTTTTCCGGAACTACGATGACGGGCGGAATGTCGCCAGGGCATCCGAGATTCACCATGTCATCCATTGAACGACTGAAAACGTTCAAGGCTGAAAATCTGCATGTGGAGCAGGCAGACTTTCACGAGTCAATTCCCAAAGCCGGCGGCAGCCTGCTGTACCTCGATCCGCCCTACCTTTTGAATCAAAAACTGTACGGCCGCGGCGGCATGCAAGCAGCGTTTGACCACAAAGGATTGGCAAAACTGCTTCACAAATACGACAACTGGGTACTGTCATACAACAACTGCTTGGAAATACGCGAACTGTACGGCGGGTTTGAGATGCATTATCCAGAGTGGAAATACGGCATGTCAAACGACAAAAACTCCAGGGAAGTCTTGATAGTGAGCAGGAACATATCCAGACAGCTGCATTCTCGTCAATGCATGCCAAGCGAAATGAGCCCGGGACTGAAATAAAGCGAGAATGCGCGCAGACTGGCATTCGGGCTGACTTGGAGCATCATGGCAGGCCATGAATGCAAAAGAATGACTGCCTGGCGCGTGCTGGAATTTTTTCCAAAAGGGACAGGCGGACCCTTTGCAATCAAACTGTCCCGCAATGCTCAAATTTTATCATACAGGCAGCGCCGAACAAAATTCTGGATTTTGCGAACGCCCGATATTTAGCATAGCCGTTCCAGCCGGAAGAGCGCAGAAGCATCGCAGTATCCTGCACATAATGACGCCGAGTTTTTAATCGCTTGCGGCATGTTCCAAATTGCTTTATGCCAAGCTCACTGCGAAATCAATATTGCTTGCAGGATCAAAATTTTTGTTAGCGTGGCATCCTTATCACGCGCCGAGTCTGTCATCGTAACATGGCACGCCCTCCTGTCCGCGATATTTCTGCCAGCATGCAAGCGCAAAAATGTCTTGTTGATTGGCATGCTGGGCGCTAATCAAATCTGGGCCTGAGTGTATGCGTAGATTGCATTGCCATTACTACAGCCTTGCCAGAGAAATTCATCACAGCATCATCTCTTGACGGGTACAATAATCAGCAGAAGGCTTGACTGCTCTCAGCATGATTAGAATTAATATACTATGCAAATCATTAAGGAGCATATTGAGCAGCCAAAGAGAAATATTTGAAAATCATTCGGGGATCTCAATCCGGAAAACAATCAAAGCGCCGCCAATAAAGATACAAGGCATTAAGACAAAGCTTGTTCGCTTTATCGCAGAAAATGTCAAATGGACCGGCAATGGCAGATGGATTGAGCCGTTTCTTGGCTCTGGTGTTGTGCTGTTCAATATGGCGCCGGATAAAGCTCTTGCAGCAGAATCAAACGTGCACATCATACAGCTGTACAAAGCCATACAAGAAAACAAAATGAACGGCAAAAGCGTTAGAATGTTTTTGGAGAGCGAAGGACAAAAACTTCAGGAACAGGGCGAGTCTTACTATTATGAAGTGCGGGAAAGGTTTAACCAAAATCAGGACTCGTTTGACTTTCTATTTTTGAATCGAGCATGCTTTAACGGCATGATGCGCTTCAATTCAAAGGGCGAATTCAATGTGCCATTTTGTAAAAAGCCGAACAGATTTGCAAAGCCATACGTTACAAAAATCACAAATCAAATTGAGTGGGCAAGATCACTAATCTCTGCAAGAAGCAAATGGATCTTTGAGGCTAAAGATTGGAGGCAGACCGTAAGCCAGGCCGGGCGGGATGATTTTATCTACCTCGACCCGCCGTACTATGGCAGGCACACGGACTATTATGACGCCTGGAATGAGCAGCAGATGCAGGAACTGGCAAAGTTCTTGGCGAATACAGAATGCAGATTTATGCTGTCTCTCTGGTATGAAAACAAGTATAGAAAGAATGACGACATACAAAGATACTTTGCTGGTTTTGAAATTGCAAAGTGCGAACACTTTTACCACATTGGTCCAACGGAAAGCCTGCGCAACAAAATGACAGAAGCCCTCATCATTAATCGATGATTATGGCGCCCGCGCTGCTCTTCGCGGATGCGCGATAGCATAATTTCTCCAGAATGCTTCAAATTCCTCGTTATTCTCAAATATGTATGAATTGTTCCTTAATTTGTCTAGAGATGTAATGCCCCCGATATTTGCAGTGTCTCCTGAACCTGACAATTTGTCTGCAAATTGCCATTTTTGGCCTGCAAAGATATTTGTGATATCGACCATCTTGAGAGTGGCTTCTTGTGGATTCCATTTGTAGATTATGGCGATTATCCAGTGTTCTGTATAGTCGTTATAACTGCGTCTTTTACCCTGCAACATTTTTTCGTTCGGATGTAGAAAATAGCCATTATACGTTCCAAGCGTCATTCTGGAAATTTTGTTTATTCCTTTTGCTACTCTGGCTGATTTTATGTCTATGGCGACAAGCTTTCCGTCAATTAGAAGAGAGATATCCGGATAAGTGCGGCCATTGGGAGCGCACTCTAAGCCAATCTTCATTTTTTTCGCCCATATCTTCAACCTTTCTGTCGTGATGGCCTGAAAAAGTTCGGTGATGACTCGTGATTCTTTTGGCAATGGCGAAAGCGTGCCATCGGCATGGGAGATTCCAATTATGTCCCACTTTATCTCTGAAGCGATGCTCGTCAACTCATCATGCAGAACAATAGGCACATTTCAAAAGAGATTATTCCATCTTTTAGACTTATTGGAAGGCTGAGCATCCTGCCTGTCAAACCACATCTACTTGCATTCATCGCTTTTGATGCCATGTGCAGACATACTGTAATGTGATATTTAGTGAAGATTACAAATATTATTGCTGAAGAGGAATGATTTGTGCGCATGCTTTCACTTTGATACAACATTATTTTTAATTGAAAGTATGTATACTGCCACTCAAAAATACTGTCGTATCAAAGTAGAAATATACTCACAGATCATTGCTTTTCGGCGACAATAGTTATGAGCGGAAGTATAGATTGCCGCTCTTGACTGAACGCCTCAGTGTCATATCGTACTCGCCACTAATTCCAAATGCAGCTTATGCTAAGAATGCATTTGACATGGATGACCTCAGCAATCTGTTTACAATTGTGAGATGAAATGAGGAACAATGCGCTAGCGCCGACATTTCTTCTAATAATTCGGCTGATCTCGTCACAAAAATACAAGTTGTGGAGCAGGCTACATAATCGCCTGCCCTGACAATAAAAAATTGTCCCGCAGGTAGCCGTGATTCTATATACTCAATGCGACGGAGATCGTCTGGAAGCATGTTGTTATGGAAACACAGCCCGCACTGCTGCCAATATTTTATGCACGGTACAGATAAGTTTTCAACTGCTTGCCGTAAATGCGGCTTGGCAAGCTTGGCCGAATCCTGCAAGCTTTGGCATGCCTTGCATGTATGTCCGAGAACAATTTGATTTAGGACAGTCCGTCATGCAAAGGCTGACTGCGCCGCGCCGCTTTGCGCGCGGCATGACGCTGCCGCCCTTAGAGCCAGTGCGGAATCTGGAGAAATCCGTCCATGCTCTCGCCTCGAAGCAGCTTGAGCAGGGCGGACCCCTGCGGCGTGGACAGGACCGGCTTGTCAAACGAGTTGTCGGTTGATATGCGCGGGCATGCGACCTGGATAAACGCGTCTATTCCCTTTAGGTTCCGCAGCCTCTCGTTTGTAATGTCGGTCATGGCTAGGAGCTGCACCGTCTTGCCCTCTTTTTCCAACTCCCGCTTGAATTTGAGCGCCGCAGTCTTTGAGAGCTGCCCGTCCCTTAACCCCAGAATGACGCCGATGGTGCGGGCGTCGGCAGCCTTGTACACTGACAGGACTGCTTTTTTGCGCATCTTTTCTGCAAAGCCTGACACCTCTCTTACTTCGTTAAAGTACGGATCCAATACGTATGTCGGCAGGCCGGTGGCAAGAGCAGCTCCTGCTGCATGAAAATTGCTTTGTCCCAAAAAGACATTGGCATCCGCCGCATCCATCTGCTGCGCGGCAGGATAAAATTCGCAGCCAAAGACTTGGCCGTCGTTAAGCTGCCCGCGCCCTTTTCCTATCCTGACTGCGACGCCGCCGCGCTCCAGCATACTTTTTACGCTTTCAATCTGATGCAGGTGCTGGCTGTCTGTGAGCAGCGAAACCGTCTTGCCCTGCAGCATGGAGGCGCACTGTTCCGCCACCGAATCAAACTCAACATCGTCAAAGGCGTCTATCATTATGACGCCGTTCTCAAAGCTGCTCATGCTGACAGTATGTCCGATATTAAAGAGGATTTCTGCTGCCAGGGTGCGGGCTCCCTGGGTGTTGAGATCGCACGAGCCCCATGTCGTATCAGCTATCACGTATGCAGGAATGCCAAACCGCTTCATCACCTGCATTGCGGCATCCTGCACCTGCGGAAGGATGCCGTCAGGACCGTTGAGGGCTACCGATGCAGGCTTGCGCTCTGCAATGACAGCAAAAATCTTCTCCGTGTCTATTGAAATCAATTTGCCGTATGTGAAATGGCTTTTAATTTAAACCAATTCAGCTCGGAACCCAGGACAACCCAAAAATGTGCCGGCTCCGCACCATTCATGTTGAGCACCGTTCTGCGAATAGGAATTGACGACACGGACTCGCCGCGCGGCATGTGCACCACGTTTCTTGCATACAAGATGGTGCACAGGCTGAAAAAGATGGGTGCAGAGTTTCTTGACTTTCCGTGGCTGATAAGATTCAATCCAAACATACCCTGGAAGACGCGCGGAAACGGCGCAGTCTCGCTGACAGTACGCACAGACGACGCTGACCGTGCAGAATCATCCCTTGCCGCCATGCTAGAGCAGTATTCCGATACCGCAAACGGCGCAAATCCTGGAATAGTATTTCTACGAAGCGAAATTCCAGAAGAGCTCCGCAGCCTGGCCAGTCTTGCCCTTTGGAGGCTGGTGAGGCGGGGCGATATCAGAAAGCTTCTTGGACGATGCGGCATAGAGCACCGATTTTTGGGCAGCGGGCAGGGGCTGGTGGGCGCAGCAGGGGCCGTCGGCTATTCGTTTGCGGATCACACAATGGAACTGCTAGGATACAGGGAAAAGCGCATGTTCGGCAAAAAGCGCAAAATATCGCCCGAAAGCGTGCGGGCCATGCAAGAGGCGCATCCCCAGACCTTTAACAGCTATGATCAAAAGAGCGGCCGGGTGATGATTGCGCCGGCAGGACCGGATCCGGTACTGTATGGAATTCGGGGCGAGGATCCAGAGTCTCTTTTGTCCGCGTCAAGGATGCTGCAGGCGGGCGAGCCTCTTGCAGGATATCTGATCTTCAGGTCAAACCAGGGAACAGGCGATCATCTGCGGCGCGTCCTAAATCCAGGCGATCTGCGGGCGTACGATTCCGGTACGGTATCCGGAATCATAACCGGCCGTCCTGTTACGGGGCGTGGAGGAGACGTATTCTTCAACATCGCAGTCCAGAATAAATCTGTCTGCTGCGCCGTATACAAGGAGACCGGACTGACTCGCATAGCAAGGCATCTTGCTGCAGGAGACGTTGCTGAGATTGGGGGCGGCGTCAGGCGCGCGTCACCACTGCATCCCAGGACGCTGAATGCTGAGTTTCTGCGCGTACTCAAGCTTGCCAAGCATATTAGGACAGCAAATCCTGCATGTCCCAAGTGCGGCAAGAGAATGAAGTCCAAGGGCAGAAAGCAGGGGTACAAGTGCGCCGCATGCGGCAAAAGGGCGGAGCGCAAGACGGCAGAACCGGTTCCAAGGAGCATAAAAGCCGGGCTGTACATTCCAGCCGCACCCGCGCAAAGGCACCTGACGCGCCCGCAAAAAAGGCTCGGCGTTGCGAATCATGCATCATTTGATGCCGGGATGATGTGGTTTTACGAGCGAAATCAGCCAATTGAAGCGAGCTAAAGGCCAAGAACAAGAGCTAGGCGCAGCTGAAGCATCGCTAAATCGCAGCTAATGACCGGACAGGCGGCCGTTCCAGGCGGATTTTGCTCAAGCTGGCACGGAATTATTTTCAACTTTGGATTTTAGCCAATCCTGACATTCTTCAAGAGCGGATGTGCGGGATTCATTCATGCTTGGGCAGGCTATTGCCAAAACCTGATCGACTATTTTGATTTATTTTCTCTTCTTTGGCGATTTTCTGAACGCAGCCGGAACTGCTTAAGATTTGCTTTTTGGGATGGGCGGAACTTGTTGCAGGCTAGACAGGCTTCCTGATTCTGCAGATGCTTTGAATGCTGCCTGCCTTTCAAGTTCGGCTATCATTTTGGGGTATGCTTTGAGCCGCTCCTTGTAATATTCTGCGTTTATTCCCATGTCGATCCGAATCTGGATTTTTTTCTTGTATTTGTCATATTCGTTTTTGATTTCCTGGAGGGATTGGCTTTTTTCAGTTGCTGGCCGAATCTCTTCAAGATTGCCGTCAGGATCAAAAATTATTTTTTTTGCGCCTTGCGGAGTTTCAATTATGAATGTCGGCAATTCAAAGTCTGTGCGATCACGCAGGTTCAATTTACCACCATATCTATGCATATAGTATTATAGATAATAAGGATTTGTATCAGCCCAGCAGTTCAGCTTTTGTCCAACTTTGCTCAATTACTGTCAAATCTTGTCAACTTTTTTTGACCGGCATATTTATTGACAAGGCGTACCTACCCTCCCTGTTGACTAGACAAAAAGGAGGGCAGATATGCAATGACGGTATAGGCTCTAGAGTGTTTAAACGATTCTGCGCCGCTCTGTCTGTTCTTGGTCTGCCCTTTTCTAACAGCAAGAATGCGCAGTATGGACTCATTGAGGCAGCCGCCATTATTGCTGCAATGTGTGAAAACAATCGCTATTTCAGAGGAGCGGCTGCATATCTTCAAAACGAAATGAGGTGTCCTCAAGCTGACTGGCTGCTACGCTTGATCAAAACGATTGATCCGGACAGCATGTCCGAGATATACGATAAAATGCTTTCTCGCAGCTTGAAGTCGGCATTAAAGTTCGTAGAAATCTATAACATTGGGCCAGTTACCATTGCAATAGACAAGCGTCTGATTCCGCGGTACGACAAGCCTGCCGATATGAGACACAACATGACAAAAGGCAAGTCAGAACGCGGAACCTGCACTTTTGAAACATATATGACTGTCGATATTGTTGCAGGGTTCACCAGGTTTAATCTTGCCTGCTGCAAGGTCGACCGGGGCCATTTTAATGACGAATTTGTGCGTAAAATCGTCCAGAAATGCATGAGAATGGGCATTCCAGTACGCATGGTTTTGCTGGACAGGGAATTTTATTCAGTAGCTGTTATGAAAACTCTGCGCGAGCTTGGCCAAAATTTCATAATGCCCGCAGTTCAAAACAAGGGCACAAACAGAGCAATCAAGGAACACCAGGAAGGAAAAAGAGGAGCCGTGTCCGAATATACAATGAAATCTCCGGACGGCATCAAATTTACGTTTAATTTTGTCATAGTATACAATGAAGAGGACGAAAAGTATTACACTTTTGCGACAAGCATCATGTGCCAAGATTCATCCGACATGCCGGAGTACGTTACCGAAGAATACAAGCACAGATGGGGAATTGAAACCGCGTACAGATGCCTAGAGCAGATGCGCCCGCACACCACCAGCAAGAATGCATCAGTCAGAATAATGCTGTTCTACATGACGCTGATTATGTACAATATTTGGATGCATGAAAGAGAAAAGATGGCGCCAGGCGTGCTCACATTGGACCTGATGCTTGGATATTTGATGAAGCTGGTTCGCTCACTGGACGAAATGTAGTGGGCTTGCGATCCTGGCGGCGGCTGACCACGATATCTGCTGGAAAATTGACTTATTGCTGCGGGACAAAAGCTGAACTACTGCAGGCGCACGCGCGCCTGCATCTGCGGGATGACAAAGTATAGCGGGGAGTAGATTTGAACTACTGGTTTGCGGGTCTCCCATGCCTGGATTATGAGCCCGCCGGGATGACTTTGTCCTATATGCCAAGTCTGACTTCCCCACCCCGCTAAGATAGAATTGCATGCCGGCCGTATATACGCTTTATTAAAACAGGAGCTGGAAGTCTGCATCCGGCCTGCTCCGCCCAGGCTGCGGCATGCCGGCATGCCGCTGTACTCTTGCGCCGTGCCATGGCATGAGCCCGCCATGAGCATGCTGGGTCGTGGGCTTGATTCGCATCTGGCACGCGCGGGCCTGCAGGATGCCGCCGCGCCTGGGCGCCGGCCAAAGCGCCGCCGGCAGAGCGCGCGCCCCATTCGCACCGCCGCGCCTACGTCAATTGCAGGCGTCATGCCTGCCGCCGCGCCCCGCATCCAGTGCCGCAGGACAAGGCGGCGTGCAGACCAAGGAACGCAATATATTGCGAGTCTCTGCGCGCTTGAAGGTAAATATGATCCGAGGCGCATGCGTACCGTATTGAATAAGAGGATGAGGATCATGGCAATAGCCGGAGCTGCCGCAGCATCAGTTCTCATTCTCGTATCGCCTTCAGAGCCTATTCCTTTGCCGTCCCCGACCCCGCCGGAACAGGACAGGCCGGTAGAAATTCTAGCCTCCAGCCTGGACAAGCCCAGGAGCATAACGTCTGCCGACGGCAGAATCTTCCTTACAGAAAAAGACGGCAGGATTCGAGTAATAGAGAACGGCACGCTTCTTGAAAAGCCGCTTGCTACTCTGCGGGCCGCCGACGCATTTGACGGCGGACTTTTGGGAATTGCAGCTCATCCCGACTTTGAATCAAACCATCTGCTGTACGTTTATCTCACGTATGCGGAAGACGGCCAGCTGTGGAACAGGATTATGAGAATAACCGAGTCAGAAAACAGGCTGGCCGATGCGGATACGATACTTGACGGCATTCCAGGATCGCCGTTCAGCAACGGCGGCGCCTTGGAGTTTGGACCTGACGGCAAGCTGTACATTGGCACAGGCTCGATCTCAGATTCGCTGCACCTCTCGCAGAGCCCCGACTCGCTTGCGGGAAAGATCTTGCGCATAAACGACGACGGCAGCATTCCCGACGACAATCCATCGCCCGGCTCAATAGTATATGCAAGCGGGCTGCGAAATCCGCAGGGCATTGCATGGAGCGGCGAGCAGATGCTTGTATCTGACAGGGGGCCTACAAAGAATGACGAGATAAACCTGGTCAGTCCAGGCGGCAACTTTGGCTGGCCGCCCCAGGAATGCCAGGGCATTGCCGGCTTTGAGAATGCCACAGTATGCTACGATCCTGCAATTGAGATCGGCGGCATTGCATACTATGAAGAGGACAGGCTGCCGATACAGGACAGGCTCATCGTGGCATCGCTGCGCGCAATCAGCCTTTTTGAGATCGACCCGGATCAGGGAATCGACTCGCAAAAGACCGTACTCAGCGGCCTGGGCAGGATTCGCGACGTGCATGAAGACGACGGCTACCTGTATGTAATTACGTCAAATACGGACGGCAAGGGCTTTCCGGACAGCAGCGACGACAGGCTGGTGAGAATAGCACGGTAAACTCGGCCATTCCGGGACTCTTCAAGAAAAGCCGCGCGGAGCGGCTGAGAATACTGAAAGAGTCGTGCGGACTGAGAGACGATGATATCCGAATCATTGCAGAATGCACTGGAGGGCTGGCATTTGAGAGGGCTGATGCAATGATAGAGAACGCGGTGGGAACGTTTGCGCTTCCGATGGGAATCGCCACCAACTTTCGAATAAACGGACAGGATCGCCTGATCCCAATGGTCATTGAAGAGCCGTCCGTGGTAGCAGCCGCATCAAAGGGAGCAAAGGATGCAAGAGTGCGGGGAGGATTTGCGGCAAGCGCGGACAGTCCGTGCAGCATAGGACAGATACAGGTTTTGGACGCTGATGAGAATGCCGAGTCCCGCATTGGCGAGTCTGCTGAAAGGATACTGAGCCTGGCAAACAGGCAGAGCCAAACGCTGTCCGAGCTTGGCAGAGGGGCAAAGTCGGTATCCTGCCGAAAGATCAAAACGGACGAAAAAGAGATGCTGATAGTCGAACTCTTTGTAGATGTAGGGGATGCAATGGGGGCGAACATTACAAATTCAATGTGCGAGGCCGTATCATCCCTGATTGAAGAGATTTCCGGAGGTTCGGTTCTTTTGAGAATACTGTCGAATTATGCGACGCAGAGAATGGTTGAAGCGTCTGCAGTATTTGCCAGGGATGCGGTAGGCGGAGACGACACCGTAGGGCGGATCATTGACGCGTACCAGTTTGCCAAGCACGATATCTACAGGGCTGTTACGCACAACAAGGGCATAATGAACGGAATCGTATCTGTTGCAAACGCAACAGGTCAGGACGGCAGGGCAATTGAGGCAGCGGCTCATGCATATGCGTCGCACGGCGGACGCTACGCTTCGCTTACGGAATGGTCAAGGAATGAGGCGGGCGACCTTGTAGGAAGGCTGAAAATTCCAATGGCAGTGGGCACGGTAGGCGGCATAACAAAGGCGCATCCCATGGCCCAAGCCTCGCTTAGGATACTGGGAGCCGCGTCCGCGGGCGATCTTGCATGCGTGCTGGGCGCGGTGGGGCTTGCGCAAAACTACAGCGCGATGCGCGCGCTTGCAACAGACGGAATACAAAAAGGGCACATGGCGCTGCACGCGCGCAATCTGGCAGCAGCTGCTGGCGCCGATCCATCCAGAATAGACGATATAGCAGGAGCAATGATATCAGAAGGCAACATTACGTCCGCCAGAGCGAAAGAGCTGGCCCAAGGCGTTAAATAATTGCCGGCGGCTCTTGTGACTATGGACAAGATTGCCGCAGCGCTCTCCGGCATCCTGGGCAGCCGCGCCGCGCAGTCGCTTATAGTCTTCGGACTGCTGATGTATCCTGCTGTCTATGTGCACGAATACGGACACGCTGCCGTATGCGAATATTACAATCTTGATTACGAGATAAACTGGGAAGCATTGTCCATATCATGTCCTGGCATGCCGCATCACGCGCTGCCGTACTATTGGGCCGCCGGAGGAGTAATTGCCGCAGCAGTATTCTCTCTGGGGGCGGTTCCGGCAGCTGTGCATGGGCGGACAGGCATAATGATTGGAGTCATTGCAGTCTGCTGGTCGCAGCTATTCAACGCCGCGCTTGAGACATTTGCCCACGCATGGTACGTTGCAGAACGCGAACCCGCCCAGGCGCTCGCAATGCTCTTCTCCATATCCGTCCTTGTATTCCTGTGGAGCAGGTACGGGATTTTACGCCGCAGAGAAAACATCAGGACGCGCTGAGGCGATGCCTGAAGCATTGCCGCTGCATTATTCCGCAATTACGTCGTAAATTTTGGGCGCGGGCAGCATCTCCATGAATTCAACTGCCCTGGCATGAAGCCGTCCGTGCTCTGGACTCTGGCGCATGGCCTCAAATGTCTGCCGGCTTTGATGTTCTACGATGATTCTGTGCGAACCGTCGGGAGCCTTTAGCAGCCTTCTTGACATGAATCCTGAAATTTTGGACAATTCCTTGTTTGATTCTTCAAACCATGCCTTAAACTCAGACTCAACTCCCTCCTTTAGCTTGATATCGGCTATCACTATCATGCTGTACGGCGCGCGCAGGATGCATTTAATTCATTTTTTTCTACGATGCTGTAATTATTTCTTGAAACATCTTGAGAATTTGATCGGCGGCGCGGCGCCAAAGCCGCGTAGTATGTCCTGTACCAGCGCATCTGAGCCTGCATGCCTGTACTGGAGCACTGTACCCTGTACCATGTACCCTGTACCCTGTACAGCAGGCACTGTACGCTATTGCTTGCGCGCCGCCGCTTGCATGATGCACCATGTGCGACAAACCCCGTACAATACGCCCCGTGCAATGAACTCTGTACGGCGCATAATCGGATTAAAATACGAGTATATTCCTTCTCAAAGCAATTGAAGATAAATCCGTCTGACTTTGTTGTCAAGCCCGGCTCCAAGCCCAAGCTGAGCAGAATTGATACAGAGTACGAAGGCGACCTGCAAAAGGAGCAGTCCAGAGAGGAGCTCGGCAGCCTCCATAAAAGAATGTCCGATCTTCAGTACAAACTGCATGCGCAAAAAACGCAGTCGCTGCTGATAGTGCTTCAGGCAATGGATGCAGGAGGCAAGGATGGAACCATAAGAAATGTGATGCACGGCTTTAATCCGCAGGGTTGCAGGGTATCGCCGTTTCGCGCGCCAACAGAAGAAGAGCTGGCGCACGACTTTTTATGGCGCGTCCACAAGAATGTTCCGGCAAGGGGCGAGATTGGAATATTCAACAGATCGCACTATGGCGATGTCCTGGTAGTGCGAGTGCACAATCTTGTGCCAAGGCGGCAGTGGTCAAAGAGATACGAGCACATCAACGCTTTTGAAAAGGCGCTTAGCGATGAGGGCGTCAGGATTATCAAATTTTACCTGCACATAAGCAAAACAGAGCAGATGCACAGGCTTACCGAACGCATTGACGATCCAGCCAAGCACTGGAAGATAGGCGAGGCCGACTTTAAGGAGAGAAAGCATTGGAACAAATACATGCATGCCTATGAGCAGGCGTTTGAAAAATGCAGCACAAAATGGGCGCCATGGTATATCGTTCCGTCTGACAAAAAATGGTACCGCAACTTGGTTGTAGCAAGCATCATAACAAGCACGCTTGAAGACATGAAGCCAAGGTTTCCGACATCGGCAACGCCTGCAGACAAGTCCCTCCTTGAGGAATGATGGCATCATGCCGCGCCGCCTCTAAACTCCTTTCTGCATCGAATGCGTGACCGTGCAGGCATTTGGACTCTCTGGATATTCGGACACCGTATTTTTTTGCGCGTTGCCGCGCGTATTTGCGCGCAGCAAATATTCTGACTGCGCGCCCTTTGCAGGAGCATGCTGTACTTGGCAGCACCTTTGCAAATTTGATGCGAATCACATCCTGCGCTAATCATGCGCGGCGCCGGTGTTGTTGTGCTCAAATCGCACCAGGCGCTCACTAACAATAAATATCAGAAAATGAAATTGCTGGCATGGCCACTGTCATAATAATTCCAATAGCCGTGATTGCAGCAGTATCGCTTGCGGCATACCTGCTGTACAAATTTGTAATTTATGACAGCATGTGCCGCATGTCGGTGGACAAAACGCTCCGGCGATACAGCATCAAAAAGACGCAGTTTCAGATAGTGCAAGAGTACTATGAGAACAGGGGTGAGCATCCGTCGAATCGGGAGATTCGCAGCAGGATGAAATACTATCGGCAAAAGGAGCCGGATCAGTTTCTTGCAATGTACGAAGCAGTAAGGGACGCGCGCCAAAAGAGGCAGGGCTAGAGCGAGCCAATCCGTTCGCAGCAATGCCGCAAGGCAGATTGCTCCTGCAGCCTGTTCAATAATTCTGACTGAATGCGCAAAAGCGGACAAGGCCTTTGCGCCCAGACTCATCGTCATGCAGCAAGCCGGCGCCATGCAAAGTTTTCTGCATTTGGATTCGCCGCATATGAGCAGCGGCGGCCATTGCAACACAACTGTTCCGCTCAAAGCATTTTCTGCTTTTGTGAAAAAAACAGAAAGCGCAAGGCGGTAATTTCAGAACAGAACAATCCTGCTGCTTTAGGACTCGGACGATTGCGGTGTTTTTCGCATAGAATTGAAAGGGCCATTGCAGCATTCTGCGCCGCGCGCCGTACGCAGAAGGCAAGGAAATTATCGCAGTAATCCATGGGCTTTCTGACTGACGGAATGCCGGAAACGGCAAAAGCAGCTTGGCGCCGCCTGCAAAATCAGAGATTTTCATGTCCATGTTCTTGACAGGCAGAATTATGCCCTGCCGGCTTGGCAGTTTTGCGTCATGCCTGGGCAGAAATGAACGGCTCGCTGAAAATGCGGGCTAGGGCTGGGGATCGTCTACCGGTATCTGAATGAACGGCGTTCCGCCCTCGCCTACTACCAGAGGCAGCTTGCCGTCCCATGCCTGGGTCTTGAGCCATTCAAGGTAGTTTGGATTCTCTGCCAGGGCAACATTGATGATCCTGATTGCTTCTGCCTCTCCCTGGGCCTTTGCAATGTTGGCCTTTGCTATTCCGATTGCCTGGGCTTCCTCCTGCTGGGCTTCTACCTGTATTCTAGTAAGATCGTTTTCAGCCTTTAGCGCCTTTTGCTCCGCCTCCACCTTGGCTTCTATGGCCTGGGCAAAGAGCGGCGAGAACTCAAAGTCTGTAATTGATATGACTTCTGTTGCAAGATTAAACTCGTTGAGTCTGGACAGAATCTCCTCCTGGATATCTGCTTTGACCAGCGGACGCTTTGTGATAAGCTCCTCTGCATTGTAGTTTGCCGTAACCTGCTTTACGGTCTCTTCTATCGCCGGCTGTATCACCCTGTTCTCATAGTCCAGTCCTAGATTCTTGTACAAATAGTGGACCATCTCCCTTTCCGGATGATAATTGACGGTTACCGTAGTCTTGACAGTCTGAAGGTCCTTTGAGGCGGAAGTGGTGGATTTTTCATACTTTAGCGTGCGCACTTCGATGTTTATCACATCGTCTGCAAACGGCGTTACAAAGTGCAGCCCCTCGTCAAGCGGCGGCTGCGTCAAGTCTACGGCATTCCAGTGGAGCAAAACTCCCCTTGTTCCTGCATCCACAATCTTTACTGCTGCCGTGGTAACAACGCCGATGACGATAAGCGCTATGATTATCAGCAGAACAATTTTTGCAATGCTCGGATTCACGTTCACTCTTGGCGCATCATATCTTGACAATTACAATACTGCATGCGCATTTATGACTATTATATCTTGGCGCCAGGACTTGGGGGCGCTAGCCAGGTACGATGCAGTGGGCCCACAGGGATTTGAACCCTGGATCTCCGCCGTGTAAAGGCGGCGTCATAACCGATCTGGACTATGGGCCCGATGATTCAGGATTCCAAAATCCATTTAAACCTTGACGGAATAAAAGCGGCGGCTTTTGCGCGGCAAATGCCAAAATGCCCAGGCTAAGCCGCAGCCAGACTGACGCGTCCGTCATGATTCCGCTCAAACATTAAAAAAAATCCCCACCTTGCATTCTGTGATGACCGATGTACTGTTTTTTGTCAGTCCGATAGGGCTTGGGCATGCCGCGCGCGATGTTGCCGTATCCGAGCTACTGCAGAATCTGTCGATAAGGTTTGTTACGGGACTGGGAGCAGCCAGGCTCATCGGCGAGTACGGCTTTGACGTGCTTGACCGGTATAATCCGCCTGGGTTTGATGTCCGGGACGGCCGCCTGCGGCATTCCGTGCGGTGGCTCTGGAAATACTATCGCTACTACAAAAACTGCAGGACGGCAGCGGCGGAAATAATCCGAGGCGAGCGTCCAAAAATAATAGTAAGCGATGAGGATTTTGCATCGCTTGCCGAGGCTCGGCAGGCAGGCATTCCAGGCGTGCTCGTAACCGACATCCTAGAAACGCGGTTCGCAGGCGGCATTGCATCCGCGCTTGAGCGCAGGATGAACCGCAGCATGCAGGGCATAATGTCGGGATGCAGCGCGGTAATCCTGCCGGAGCAGGGGCAGGATGCAGGAAACATAAGATACGCGGGGCCGATTGTCCGCCGCACGCAAAAATCGCGGGAGCAGCTGCGAGAATCATTCGGGTTTGACAAATATACGATACTGGCAAGCGCAGGCGGCACGGACGCGGGAGCGTTTCTGCTGGAGCGGGCAGCGCAGGCGGCAGAGGAATTTGATGCCGATCTTGTGACGGTGTCGGGGCCGCAGCTGAAGCATGCCGGCTCAAAAAGCCTGGGCTTTTTGCGGGATATGCATGAAGCAGTATGCGCGGCAGATCTGATCATCTCGCTTGCAGGAAGGTCAACCATCGACGAGGCTCATTATTACGGCACGCCGGGAATTTTCATACCAATAAAAGGACACTTTGAGCAGGAAGACAATGCGGCCCGCGAAGGATTTTCATTTGCAGACTTGGACCGCCTGCCGGACTTGATCAGGGCCAAGATGGGCGAAAGGCGCAATCCGCGGCCCGCCGGCGGCGCGGCCCGCGCAGCCGAAATAATCTCAAGCGTGCTGCGATCAAATAATTAATAGATGGATTGACGGCGCAACGATACAATGAAGCTAGCCGTGGCAAAGTTTGGCGGAAGCGCCATCGGGCCTGACGGCATCTCCATCCCAATCATACTGCAGCGCATAGATTCGATGAGACAAGACGCCAAGGTGATTGCCGTCTTTTCGGCTCCGCTGACCGTGCAAAACGGCAGGCCGCGCTCGCTTACTGACATCATACTGGAAGAGGGTGCAAAAGCCGAGAAGGGGCAGCTGCCAAGCATTGATACCGCAGAAAGCGTATATGGCAGGATACTGGATCTTGCAGGCCCGTCCCATGAACAAGAGTGCCGCGCCGCAATCGACAGGCATCTGGAAATGGCTCAAAAGGCGCTCTTGTCTGCGTACGATGCAAGAGAGTTTGCAAACGAGACGCGCTCAAAGGCGCTGGCATACTCCGGTGAAGTGCTGATGTCTCATGTAATGTCGTACATTATTCAGGGCCGCGGCATTCGGGCGGAAGCCGTATCTCTTGAGCATTGGCCGATCATTACAGACAAGAATATCGAATTTACCAACTTTCTGTACTCTGAGTCGTCAAGGCGCCTGCACAGAATGGAGGATATGGTGCTGGATAACGATGTCGTGACCATTGGAGGATTCATAGGAAAAACTGCAGATGGCATAATAACCACCTACGAGCGGGGCGGCTCCGACAGGACTGCCGCCGACCTTGGGATACTCTTCAGCAAAGAGCATGACGCCGCGCTTGATTTTGAAAAAGACAGCATGGTAGTCTCAGCCGATCCCAAGATAGTATCAGAAGATCTGCGCCATGTGAGCCAAATGTCGTACAACGAGGCCAGGCTGGCGGGAATGTTCGGCATGAAGATTTTGGATCCCATAGCAATCAAGGAAATTTTGGAGAACGGCGTCGATATCTCCATATCAATTACCAATATGAAAGATCCCAAAGAGACTACCGTAATAAAGCGCGAGACCGCCGATTCTGACAGCCATCCGCTGAAAATAGTCACGGGAAAAAGAAACTGCGCCATACTGAGAATGGAAGAAGCGTCAGCCCAAAAACTGCAAAAGTCGCTTGGGCGGGACAAAAGGTACAGCGAATACGTCGTGCTGTCGCCGTTTATTCGGGACGGAATAGAATTTTCAAGAATCTTGTTTTTGGACGACGACTATGTGCGGCGGAACGAAAGGTACATCCTGGGCTTTGACTCTCTTGCCACTATTACGTATAACCGCGGAGTAATAACGCTGATAGGCGACGAGATGTGGCGGGTTCAGCAGGTGGTCTCCAGGGTAAGCGCAAAGATGGGCGATATCGGGCTCAATATACTCAACATGGACGCGCAGGAAGAGACGTCCAGAATAATTCTGGTAATAGAGGACGCGGGCGAGAACGTAGCGGATGCGATACGGTCGATTCACGCAGAAAGAAATACCATACGGTTCATCTGATGTACCGGGACACAACTCCAAGCCTGCAATCTCGCGATATCCGGCGCACGCCGCTAGGAATCATAATGCCGCCTCATCAATGTCCAGCATATCAGTGCGCCATGGCATCGCGGCATTGGGGCATCGCGGCAGCCTGATATCAAAATGCCGGGGCATCACGGCATCATGACATCAAAGTTGTGCGTTGGCTCTCAGAGGATTGTGTACCTCTTCGTGCCAACTTTAGGGTTTGTTCTTGGCCAACAATCTAGAATTTGGCCGGCGTTACCCAAAACACGCTCTGACATTTAGTAGCTCTTTCGAGTATATATCCATATTCTATATAGAAACCATGTCCTACAGACATGCACCGTAAAATCACAAGGCTGTCTGGGGTGGACATGCGCCGCATGCAATGACAAAAAGACGCGATCAGCGATCGTGCGGGCGGTTCAAAACTGTCGTTCTGGACTGATGCTAAATGCCGCATTCCAGATCACAAAAGAGGCGGGCGATCCATGCGTGATCAATTCTGGGCTGGAAATGACTGCCTGCCGGCGCGCTTGCGCATAGCGCCATGCCGCATTGCTGAAAAATTAACTTCAGGGCAATTCATGCGGCAGGCATTTGAGGCGCATGCTCTCATGCCCGCGATATTTTGACCATACTGCAGGCGCAAAGGCGCCTCATTGATTAGCGTGCCGGATCCAAATCAAATTTCAACTTGAGCGCGCACTCAAATCTCATCAATCAAAAACTGCTGCCAGCGCCTGCAAAAAGCCAGATTTAGCCTGCTGCATTTGGCCGCACTTTTTTTGGCTTTCGCAATGCTCAGACGGGTGAGGGTATGCCGCGTTCGGCTGCATACCACAGTACGATTCCAAAGCCTATTGCTGCATACCACTTGAAGTTGCGCTTGTCTGTGAATACGTTGGGCGAGGCGAGCTCGTCTTCGCCGACAGTGGACATTCGTATTCTTCTCATCTCAAGCGCCTGTCCGATAAGTCCTATTAAAAGCACCAGCAACGCAATGCCTCCGATAAACCAGTCCATGCATATTGCATCGATGTTCCATGATATGAATTTTGCATCGCCTGTTTAGGCAAAAAGCCGGGCCGGCTTGGTTCCTGGCTGCGGCAATGCGTCAGCACGGCGGGCTTTATGCCTGCATGCCGGGTCAGCCTGGCCCTTTGCCTTGCAGAATCTGCAATCTATATATGCGCAAATGGCGGTAATGCACTTGATGAATCAGAAAGACGCCGGCGCTATTGCACTAATTCTGATGAAATCTGGCTGCAGCTTTACGCTATGAATGGCGCGCCTGTCGTATTTTGTGTGACATTGGCTGCGATAATTCTGGGCGCTCTGAACTATGATTCGATTCGCGATTATTACATTTATGCTGACAGGATCAAAAATGCCGAGCTTGACATGCAGAACTGGGATGTGCTTTACAGGCCTGTCAATATGACAGAGGCGATTAAGTGGACAAGAGGAGGCTACGACGCCTCGGGCAGCGTATACTCTAATTCAATAGGCCGCATCACGCCGGTACACGACGGCTCCGTCCGCATTGATTTTTCCCATGAGGATGTGGGACCGCCGTATGCGCACGCTATGATACCGAAGTTTTCGCATGCGGAAAACATTCGCGAGAATCAGACATTTGCCGTGATGTGCGTTTCTCCCTCAAGTGAGACGCAGAAATATTTGAAAAATACGACGGATGCCGAACTTCACATTTTAAAATATCTTGGAACGGAAATCAGGAATGGAACGCATGTATTCAAATTCTTTCATGCGACAGCCGCCGTTGACGGCAGAATGCCGTGCGACTATCCGGAAGTGATTCAATATTCTGTTGACGCAGTACACATTGATCTGCCTGCCGAATTTGAAGAGATCTGGAATGAAAAAGCCTCCAAAGACCGCAAGCAGCTGGAGCGCACCCTGGAAGAAGTAATTGCCGCCGCCTTGAAAGAACAGGCCGGCTTTGCCGGCATGTCCGAGCAGGAACAGAATGCCTACCGCCAGGACGTAATGACGTTTATCGGCGTTAGCGGCGAATTTAATCTCAAGCGAGCTCAAAGCGTTCTCACGCTGCTGGCCTCTGCCAACAATATTTACAAAGCCGAAGACGAAATTCAATTCAGCATGCGGCAGCATTCGCACAGCCTGCTGTCTGAAAGCATTAATGAGACGGGGGTGGCAGCAGAATACAAGCAGCATGAAAGCGGCGGACACTATTTGGAATTCTCTTCGACGATTGGGGAAAATTAAGATCGCCGCAAGAGAATGATCTGATGCATCTTGATTCTGCCAGAATTTTTCAAATCCTAACGGGCCTTGCTTTCTTATGGTTCTGTCCGTCTTGCTGCGGGCTGCATATCCTGCATTGCAGCTTTTCCTTCGTTCCTGCTTCAAATTCGCATTTCCGACCTGCCGGAATATCTTCATCCCATTACTGATGCGGCCATGCGGAATTGCAGCGAACCTGCATTCCGCTTGCTGCCGCAAAGCAGCCCCTTGTGCCGCATGCGGACTTTTTCTGTGCGATCATGCATGGATGACTTTATCCGGCTGCTGCTGGTATTTGCTGCCGCGCGGATGCGTAGCATTCCATTCTGCGCAGAGAGATCTTGGCTCTGATCCAAACATCATCTGCCGGCGCTTTGCCGGTGCGGCATTCTGCTGCAAGATTGACAGTTCTCATTTGCGGGCAGTTTTGTTCCTGCAGTTCTAAAACTCTTAAATTGCTTTGAGAATTTTAGATTCGCATGGACGAGTCCGGCTATATCTGGATGAACGGCGAGCTGGTGCCGTTTGCCGAGGCCAAGGTGCATGTCCTGACTCACGCACTGCACTATGCTACCGCCGTATTTGAGGGGCTGCGATGCTATAATGCCGCAAAAGGCCCTGCCGTATTTCGGCTGGGCGAGCATGTCGACAGGCTCTGCGACTCTGCCAAGATATACTCAATGAAAATGCCTTACTCTAGGGATGAGATAATGTCTGCAATAATACAGACAGTAAAAGCGTCAAAACTGGACGAATGCTATATTCGTCCCATTGCATACTGCGGGTACGGCGAGATGGGACTGACTCCTCCAAAGAACCGGGTGGATGTTGCAATCGCCTGTTGGGAGTGGAAGACGGGCGAGTCCAAGGCGGGCAAGTTTTCAGGAGCAAAGTGCAAGATATCCAGCTGGGCCAGGCTTGATTCTAGAATGCAGCCGGTCAAGGCAAAGTCTGCCGCAAACTATGCCAATGCCGCGCTTGCCAGGATGGAGGCGCTAAATGAGGGATACGATGAGGCAATCATGCTAAGCCTGGACGGCAAGGTCTCGGAAGGGAGCGCAGAGAATATCTTTATTCTCAAGGACAGTGCAGTATATACGCCGCCGCTTGAATCCGACATTCTGAAAGGAATTACAAGAGACAGCGTCATCAGAATCATGCAGGCCGATGACGTGCCTGTCCTGGAAAGAGAGATAGGCCGCGAGGATCTATACCTTGCAGACGAAGTATTCATGGTGGGAACGGCAGCGGAGGTCAAGTCTGTCACCCAGATAGACAAGATAAAGATAGGCAGCGGCAGGATGGGCAAGTTTACCCGCCGGCTGCAAAAAGCGTACACTGCAGCTGTAATGGGCAAAGACGAGCGCTTTGTCTCATGGCTGACGTACATCTAGCGCAATGCATATTGTAATGCGCTAGCGCCCAGGAATCACTAGTTCTGATACTCATCGTTCCGGTACGAGCCGTTCTGGAACCAATCATTCTGATACGAACCGTTCTGAAGCCTGCTTGCAAGGCATAGCCAAGCCCGTGCTGCGTATCCGGCCATTCTGGAACCGCACTGCTGGAACCGCCCGTTCTGGAACCAATCGCTCTGGACCTAATCATTCTGGAACCAGCCGTTCTGGAACAGCTCCACAAGGCAAGCCTGACTGTCAAAGCACTGCCGGGATTCGGAACTCTCAACTTAGGTTTTTATCTGCATGGCAAAGCCGGTTCTGCGTGGAGACATGCCATACTGACAGCCTATGCGCTATCTGCTGGTTTTGCAAAAAGGGCCGCCACGGTGAATGCATGAGGGAAATTGCAGTAAGCAACATATCTGAGGGACCTCACGACTGCTCCTTTGATGCAAAGAATGTCCTATGCCAATGCCTGCACTGCAAGGCCCATGTATGACGAGGATGCATGGAAGCGCCATGCTGACCTGGACATAGAAAACGGCGAGTTTTGCAAATTCATTACCGGCCTGGCAAGCTCGCTGCATGCCGAGAGCGCGCTGGAGGTGGGATGCTCTTCAGGGCGCGACTTGAAGCTCTTCGATCCGAGAGCGCCTGTAGCAGGAACAGACCTGAGCGAATATGCCATATCCAAAGCAAGGAGCAGCTTTCCGCATTGGGAGTTTAAAGTGGCGCCTGCAACCGATCTGCCTTTTGAGGACAATTCGTTTGACTTTGTCTTTACGCACAAGACGCTAAACTGTCTGGAGGACGATCAGGCGGATGCCGCAGTATCTGAAATTTTCCGAGTCGCAAAAAAATATGCGGCAAACTGCGAAATATACGGAGGCAAAGCGGGCAGCGGCGGGCTCGCGCCGATGGATGCGCTGTCTAGATGGATGAACTACAAGGTCAAAGTGATAAGCAATGTGGACATGCATGAGGAGATCGAGCCGGACCGAGCAAGATTTACGCTTGTCCGCAAGCTCTAAAACTGCCTGCGGTTCCACTCTCTTGACCATCTCATGGCAAGATACGCGCCCAATGCCAAAAATCCCATGCTCATTCCAATGTCTGCTCCGACGTATGGCACGGGGCTAAAATCTTCCGCTCTTGCCTGTTCCTGTTGCATGGACTGTCCTATTTCTGTCTCCAGGCCGAACGTATCGACCGTCTCGCTTGAAATGGCAAGCGCCAGTATTCCAGTGCTTATGATGGCCGCGGGAACGATGACGCATAAAATGTACAGCCGAAGCTTCCTTATTCTGTAAAAGGCCCAGAACGTAGCGGGAAACAGCAGAGACAGTACGATCTGCATCTTTACGCTTACGGGGCCGTCATCTGGCATACGATTCATGCCTCGGCAACGCATCCATATAGTCTTAGTGAACAAGGCCGCAGAAAACGCATCAGCTTTTGCCCATGCTCCGTTCGCAGCGATTCCTGCCGGCTATGCGGATTTTTGCGGCATCGCTTGCCATGCCGCCTCAGAATGGCAGCAGATCTCAAATCATCCCATCTGCCGGCGCATGTTGCCTATCCTTTTGCTCAGATCGGCGATTCTGTAACGTTCCAGTTCCTCTGCTTTTTTGTATGTCTCGTCTGCTAATGCGTATGTCAAGTCCAGTTCTGCGTATACTTTGCTTATCCTGGCGTTTATTTTGCGCATCAAATTTTGGACTAGATCTGACTTTTTGACGGCTGTTTTGAACGCCGGACTTTGATTGGTCTCATATGATAGCTCGTTCAGATATTTGTCCAAATTGTCTTTTTTGGCGTTTATCCTGTCTATTCCGGCCACTATTCTGTCTAATTTTGCGCCTTGCTTGTGCAGTTCTTCGTTCATTTTGATTATTTCTTCGTTTATATCTTCCAGTTCTCCAATCAGCCAGAGTCCCCGTTTTCTGTCCATATCGTACACCTTTGCAACCATGTCTAGCCTTATGCTGTCGATTACCTCATTTTGATTTACTGCTGTTGCGTTCATATCGTCCACTTTTGCATCCAGATCCTCCATCTTCTTCTCCAGTTCAATTCTTCTTGTTTCCAGCCCTGCTAGCCTTGTCTCCAGATCATCCATTCCTGTATGCGGATCACCGGTTCCCTATTATGTCATGCGGTATACCAAGAATGGCATCTTGCTCGTCTGACGGCGATAATTTTTTCTTGACATGCTGATCTGCAGGATGAGTGCCTATCCAATAGCGGCAATTAAAGGCTGAGATTAAACGCGTCAGACAGCTGTGTGCGTTAATCGGGGTTTCCTGCTTTGCATCATGGACATCATGGAGGTCAGACGTACGATGCTTTTGCATCCATGCCGGGATCCTCCAGGATCCGCCCAGCCGGCGTTGCAGCGCACCTATAGTGACGCAGAAAAGTTCTTTACAATAATTTTATGTCCTGAAATCAAAAGGTTTAATTGTCCATGTAATTTACTTGAACATGTATGGACGAACTTCGCCAAGCCATAATATCCAAAACCAATTCGAAAACTCGGGAAAGACTGCTCGCAATATTCGAGTTCATTGAATACGACATACATCCAAAACAAATTGCGTCCAAAATGAAACGCTCAGTCAGAACCACAAAAAACTGAATTAAGCGCTACTTGGAGGAGGGAATTGCAGGACTGTCGGACAAGCCCAGAAGCGGCAGGCCGCCCAAGATACCGAAGATCACGCTGAAAGATTTCATGGAACAGAATAAAAAAGTTCCAACAACTCCTCAACTGACCATGCAGAAAATCAGCGAGGATTTTGGCTGCAAATACGCCGAGGCGTACGTAAGAGCGCTTCTGCGCGAACATGGCTACTTGCCCAAGACAGCGCAGAAAATTCATGTCAGGGCTGCGTCGCGCAAGAAGGTTCGCAAGTGGAAGCGCAGGATTTTGCCTATGATTAAGGAGTACGAAGAGGCCGGCTATACAGTATTCGTAATGGACGAATCTCACTTCATATATGATTCCAAAACCGGGAAGAAATACTGGTCTCCCATAGGCGAGCCGCTGTACATGTCTACCAACGGGGCCCACCAAAAAATTACCATGTTTGGAGCCATTTCTACGAACGGCAAGCAATTTTTCAGGTGCTACAAGAAGCTAACCACATCCAAATTCATAGACTACCTCAAGGCAATGTACAGCGTGCATGGCAAGGTGCTGGTAATAGCTGACCTAGCTCCGTCTCACCAGTCAAATAAAACCGCGGAATTTGTGAAAAATCACCGTGGGATCGAGCTTGAATACTTTCCGCGCGGATTCCCGTACCTTAATTCAGTCGAAGAGTGCTGGAAGCAGACGAAGCGTGACCAGCGGAACTCTGAATATTATGAAGCATGAAGGACATGAAAAAGCAGTCTCAAAGTATCTTAGAACGCATTGATTCAAGCTCTCTGTACTGAAATATCTTAAGAGAAACCCGCCGAAACAAAAGGTCATGGGATGGAAAACGGGCTAGTTTCTTGTGTCCATGTGCTTTCGCGCTGCCAAAGCCGCCTGGCTCTTATGCTGTCCTCTCTGCATAGTTCCGACAGCATAAGGGCATATGGCGAGTACCGGTCGGCAGCTCTTATTGCCCCGACTTGGCATGCAATATTTCCGAATCACAAATATTCGCAGGCACATTGCCTTGTCCTACCAACTCAACATTTTTTTTTGAGATATTTTTGATGATTCATATCCCAAGCTGCAATTGTTGATGTATTTTTAGAATTGTACGGCAACAATTGTAAAGAACTTTTCTGCGTCACTATGCGATCCAGATTGGGACATGTTCGGAGGAGGCGAGCCACCGCCTGAGATGCGGCATATGTGGCGCGTACCAAGAAAGAGGACCCAGCAAGTCTACCTGAAGTCTAAGTGATTCTGCGCTAATTTAGCAATGCCGCGACAGGCATGGCTAGATCTTGGACCTGGCCATATACTGCAAAGTTGTGAATTGTCCCGCCTCATTGCTGGCCAAGCGGCCTCATATGTGAGGTCTGCGAGAAGATCCTCGGAGACGGTTCGCTTGCCGCCGGGTAATTGACATCCTGGCGAGCAAAAGTTTGTGAAGTGCTTTATGAACAAATACGCCCACCGGCAACAGATGGCTTTCACGAATTTATGGTTGCCAGCATAGGACAAGTCCAGTCCTGGCACAAGATGGATAAGGAGGGAGGTTCCAGTAGTGTGTGGAGGCAGGCGGTCTGATAAATTACAAAAAGGACGAGCCGGTAAAGCCCGACCCCCTGAGCAGGCACGGCGGAAGGACAAAGGCATCTGAATTCTCCAACGCCTGCCTGAGATGAATAAACTCATGACAGAAGGAGGGAGTGGAACGTATTATGTAACCAACTCCGTATTTGACATCTTTGATCCGGCGCATCGTAGGAGGTTCTATGACACACACGGCATAGGCGGCAAGCCCGTAGGGATCATAGGACGCACACATCACGCGAG
>CAYGAM010000003.1:0-46894 GCA_964347915.1 uncultured Nitrosopumilaceae archaeon
GCCTGTCCACGCTATTTCTATCCGCTTTTATGTTCGTCTCAAGAACGATGTTTCCAGCAGCATCCATGGCTGCGACTTGAATCGTCGCCTTGTGAACATCCATTCCAACATACAGCATAGAATCCTTCTTTTTTGGGGTAATTTTTTTGTTTCTTTTGCGGCAATTCTTGCCGGCAGCTGCCTTCTTTCCTGCATGCTTGTCATCTGCATGGGTTGATCCCCTCACATACGACTACGAAAATTGGTAAAAAAAACGGCGTACGCCAATGGTTTTCGCCGTTTTTCTCAAATTTGAACGCCTTGTCATATTTTCAAAAGCAGGCAATTTCAGGCAATGGAGCGGTCAGGTTTTAACGTCGCGGACCACATGGCCTAGCAAAGGCGCGAAAATCTCCAACCAGAATCATTTGTGCTATCGGAAATTTTGATTTTCGCACTCTTTCCGGCCGCCAGAAATTTCATGCAGCTGCTGTGCAATGCAGGCGCATTGGACAAAGTAAAAGCCAGGTTCGGCACAAGCATTCACTTCTCATGAGGACGTTTTGGAAATATGCATGTTGGCAGTTTTAGATGAGCGCGGGGAGGGGGATTTGAACCCCCGTGTTCTTGCGAACATGGGATTAGCAATCCCACGCCCTACCAGGCTAGGCGATCCCCGCACGCATTTGTTCTGGCGCGCCTTCAATTATAATCGTATATAGAAGCGCCAGCTAAGCGGAATATGCCCGAAGATGTCGCCTGGTTTGTGCTGGACCGCCACCAAATACCAGAGGAAGAGAGCGCCAGCTAAGCTGAATATGCCCGAAGATGTCGCCTCTGTCTTGTCATTGTCTATGATTTGTGGCCTGCTTTAATTATGCCTGATTTTTGTAGGTGCTGGATCTTCGGCTCATTTTGCCTGTTTGTCCATTTGAAGTCTGTTCCATAACCCAGCCTGAACACGCAAAAAACGACAAGAACCTTGCGCCTAGAACCACAGCTATGTAACAGGCTTGTATAAACTCAGTAACGAAATATGCCGATAAAACAAAAGCCAGGCACTCTGAAGCATGGCTCAAATCATGCCCAACGACAAGGCAAGGATAACTGCTCTGACTGCATTTCGCTTAGATGAAGCTCGGATGCAGGCATCCATGCAAGAGACAGTCGCTGCTGGCGCTATGCCTATGCAAATTCGCTACTCCCCCTCTCTCCTTCAAGCATGCTACAGCACTGTCTGCCCATTATTGATTTAAATTAGTACAGGACATATTATCGATTCAAAGATGCAGCGCGAGTCACCAAGAAAAGCGGGAGAGATGGAATATGTTTTAGAGCCCAGTCCGTCAAACGGCATGTCGGTGCCGGTGAGGATATTTGCAGACAGCGCCCTGATGCAAAAGATGCTTAGCGACAGAACGATTATGCAGGCAGCAAACGTAGCGTCAATGCCTGGCATAGTAGGACACGGCGTAGTGCTTCCAGACGGGCATGAGGGATACGGATTTCCGGTAGGCGGCGTGGCCGCAATGGACGCAGAGGAGGGGATGATAAGCCCGGGAGGCGTAGGATATGACATCAACTGCGGAGTGCGGCTTTTGCGGGTAAACCTGACAGAGGAAGAGCTGCGGCCCAGGCTCAAAAATGTCGTCCTGGATCTCTTCAATGCAGTGCCGTCCGGCGTCGGCGCCAAGGGCACGGTGAAACTGAGCCGCTCGCAGCTAGACGAAGTGATGGTTCGCGGAGTGCGGTGGGCCATAGACAACGGATACGGCACGCAGAACGATGCCGACGCATGCGAGGAGAGCGGCACTATACCCGGAGCAGACCCAGGCAGTGTCTCAGAAAGGGCGGCAAAGCGCGGCATTCTGCAGCTCGGAAGCCTGGGCTCTGGAAACCACTTTCTTGAGATACAAAAGGTGGCGGAAATTTACGATGAAAAGGCGGCTGCAAGAATGGGAATACGAAAAGGCCAGGCAACCGTCCTGGTGCACTGCGGTTCGCGGGGCTTTGGCCACCAAATATGCTCGGACTATCTTCGCGTATCAGAGCAGGCTTTGACAAGGCTCGGCATAAAGTTAAAGGACAGGGAGCTCGCATGCGTGCCAAACGCATCAGAGGAAGGCGAGTCCTACAGGAGCGCAATGTTTGCTGCGCTGAATTTTGCATGGAGCAACAGGCAGATGATAACGCATTGGATTAGGCGTTCGTTTGAGCGCGTCTTTGGCCAAGCCGAATCTGATCTTGGGATGGACCTGATATACGATGTATCCCACAACATAGCAAAGATAGAAGAGCACAATGTAGGCGGCGCAAAGAAAAAAGTCATAGTCCACAGAAAGGGCGCGACCAGGGCGTATCCTGCCGGAATGGAAGAAATACCCGCAAAGTACAGGGATCTTGGACAGCCTGTATTCATACCCGGATCCATGGGAACTTCCAGCTGGATTCTTTTAGGACAGCAGGGATCCATGGATCTCACGTTCGGGTCGACAGCACACGGCGCCGGAAGAGTCATGTCCCGCTCAAAGGCAAGGAGGCAGTATACGGAAGACGGAATCAAAAAGCAGCTGTCCGAGAGGGGCGTTTTTGTAAAGTCGCTGACAAGGAACGGCGTTGTAGAAGAGGCTCCGCAGGCATACAAGGACGTAGACAGCGTGGTTGAGGTATCCCACAGGCTCGGAATAGCCACAAAAGTAGCAAGGCTGGTGCCCATAGGAGTGATAAAGGGATGAGCGCAGACGATGAGCTTGAGAGAATAAAGGCAAAGCGGCTGGCTGAAATGCAGCGAAACCTCTCAAGACAGGCAGAATCCGAGCAGGCGCAGCCCAAAAAAAGAACGGCAAGGGACATTCTCACCGAGCGGCTAGGGTATCGCGGAATCGAAGTTTTGGAGGCTGCCGAGGCTCAGTTTCCAGCACAGGCCAGTGCAATAACGGAAAAACTGGCCGAGCTTGTCCTGCGCGGCGAAGTTGAGGGCGCGATAGACGGGGGCGAACTGCTGTCGCTGTACCGCATAGTCGGACTGCGGGTGCGCGTAAACACAACCATAAGCGTGGAAAAAGACGGCAAGAAAGTTTCGCTCTCGGACAAGCTGCGACTTGGATGATGATCGCTTTTGTGCGCCGTATTTAATCTGAGTACGACAAAGTATGACGACTCTTCATTTCAGATAAAAAAGGCGCTCTCGCACCTTGAGACGCTCTGCTGCACGCGCGGCGGCTACAGCATGGGCGCGCCGGAATCAAAATTTGGCTGGACGTTTTTTCAGCTCATAATCCAGCCGCCGCTGCAAAGCTGCATAGAGGCAAAATTTGCAGACATGCTAGGCAAATATCGGTTCAGCAAAAAGCACGAAAAGTTGGCAAAATTTCTTGGCGACTATCTGAATGCAAAAGACTGCAACGTGAAAATAAGGCTGATCGACTACTGATCTACAAAGAATTTTAAGGCAAGCATGGAAGACGAGATTCAAGCTCCAGTGGTGTAGTCCGGTCAAGCATACTGCCCTTTCAAGGCAGTGATCTCGGGTTCAAAATCTTTCAGATGAAATTCCCGACTGGAGCACTAAATTATGCGGCGCGTCTTTCCTGGGAAGTCAAACCTGCCACGGCATGAGACAGTTCCGGTGCATCTCCGTCCCGGTGCAAGGTCGTACTGGTACGGAACTGTTCTGGCACATGCCGGACAAAAATGCCGGCCATTGGAAGATTAATCAATATGAGAGCAATGCATATCGCGCATCGCGAATCATCCATGCATTTTCTGCAAGAGTACAGCCAAGCTAAACGCACCTCGCGATTGAAAGCTCGGTCGGCGGCTTGGGCTCAAGCAGAGGCTGTTCCATCTGCTTGAATGTCAGCATTGTCGCCATGATATCTGATCCAGAGTCCATTTCGCTTATCTGTATGAAGCGTTAGTTTAATATTTCCACTGGAATACTGTAATGTACATGAGCATAACTGAAACCATATTGTCCAAAGAACAACCCAGAAAAATTGGAAAGGCAATCAATGCCACGACAATCTATGTTCCCAGCGAAGTTGAAGAATATCTCCGCGTAGGCGACAGCATAACCCTCAATGCAGTCATCGTAGGAGACCAGCTAAAACTTACACTCAGCAAGCCGCTATACAATTTTGGCATTGCCGACGTAGCAAGGCTGTCGGACGAGACGGGATTCAAAACGAACTATTGCGGTACGCTAGGAGGCGTGACTACGTTTGAGTCGGTCAAAGACGATTTAACGTTAAGCTATACTCAAGACCGCATAGACATCATCCAGCCAGCTTATGTAACAGTTTCAAAAAAACTGACAAACGTAGACTATGGCACATATGAGGACATTTTATTGCGTGCATCAAAGATGAAAAAGAAATTCGATGTCATTGTCAGTCCGGACGGAGATATTGACATCATAAGAGCGATAAGAGACCCCGAGCGCTACAAGATAACCAGAAAAAAGGCATTTGAGATGATAAAAAAAGGCGGACACAAAGTTGGAATGTCAGTCACTTGCAGGCTTAACAGCAAAAATAACGGTATTGAGGAAATAACAGATTTCATTGCCGCGTCGTCAAAACTAAATTTTTAATTTTTTTCTGAGCGATGTTATAAAAGCTCTAAAAACCTGCGTTGTCTTGGAGCACCGGTTTAGATCAGTCAAAACTACTTTGAGCGGATCATAAGATTTTATCTCGTCGCTACCCCCAATCTTAGAGACAATCACTGCAATCACATCTACTCCTGCATCGTTGAATAAGTTCTGCCATGTGCTGATCTGATCCATTTTGTCATCACTGCATACAATTATTCCATGCGTTGCGGCTTTGCAGATTTGTATTGTCTCTTCTGAAATGATGCCTGGAGCATCGCCCACAATAATGTCGCATTCCTTGGAAGTGTTTTTGAATCTGCGGCATGCTTCTTCGACATCTTTGGCGGCAACGGACTTTCGTTTTTGTCTGTCTCGCTGTTCTTTGGTTATATTGCCATGCAAATAGTCTAAAGTCGGCGACCAAAGATCTATGTCTGCGGATTCTGCATTCACATATTGGCCGCGCAAGATTTCAACCAAGTTTTCGGTAAATGTGCTTTTGCCTGAGTTTGGTGACCCGCCTACAATGATGCGAATTGGCAATTCATATACTGTAATTTACGGTATTTGTATTATACTATTTGGAAGATTAAATGCCCGGTCATTGCCAGCTGCATGCGAGCAGAGCAAATTGTGTTAGATGGTAGCACCCATGAATGAGTCCAAACCACCATCATGCCATCCAATCCAGAGTCCATTTCGCTTAGATGAAATACGGTACGCATGTGCTAGAAAACAGCCACATCAACCCCCCAAAACCCGCCAAGACTGCATTCATGGCCGCATTGAGTCAGCGTACGGCGTGCCGCGCAGCAGAGTTTGATGACGGTGGTGACGATATCAATGACTATCCGCACGCATTAGGCACGAACAGCATGCAGGAATTTGCAAGACCAAGACGACTTCGCATGCATGCCTAAGATACCAGGGAGGGCATGCGGGAACGGCGTGCAGAAATGCCAAGCAGAAAGAATCATGCAGGAACAGATTGAGAATGCAGCGGTGCCAGAATTGAATGGTTCTAGAGTGCAAATCTCGCAGGAACGGTTCCTTGGCGAACATCTCCTTTAGGAGCGGTTCTTTTAGGAACGGTTCCTGGGAACAGTGCAGTCTGCAATGCCATGCCAGAGACGACGCACCGCACGCAAAGCAGTGCGGGCGCAATTCAGCATCTGCGATCATCACATCAAGGTTTAATTACAAACCAAAAAGGATCAATTACAAGAATTGTCTTGGACAGAAAGAATTTAAAAATAAATCCGCTGCTTGAAACGTACGGAGCATACATCGATATCATAAACAGATCCCTGGAACGAGAGCTTGACATGTACAGCAGATCCGAGTTCATAGAGCCGCTAAAGTACTCAATCAAGAACGGAAAGCGCATAAGGCCGCTCATACTAATCCTTGCAGCAGAGTCTGCAGGAAAGGTTGATGAAAAGACGTATGCAGCATCGTGCGCAGTCGAGTTTCTTCATACGGAATCCGTAATACACGACGACATAATAGACAACGAAACGTCGCGCAGGCAGCGGGATCCGTTTCATGTCAGGTACGGCTACAACACAAGCATCCTGACAGGCGACTTTGTGCTGGGACTGATTCTCAATATCTCATCCAGGCTTGACAGCCCCAGAATAACCAAGGACCTTGCAACAACGGCGATGCTCATGAGCGAGGGCGAGATGATAGAGACGCAGCTTGAAGCCGGCGGCGATGTTACATTCGACGACTATCTCAAAGTGATAGAATACAAGACCGCTACGGCGTTTGAGGTATCGGCAAGAATCGGAGCCATAATCGGAGGCGGAACGGAAGAGCAGATAGGCATCATGACAGAGTATGGCAGAAACGTAGGAATAGCATATCAGATACGGGACGATTTGCTGGACTGGAAGAACGAGGACAAGCTGTTTAACATGCTGATAAAAAAGAGCCAGGACCCAAGAGACGTATTCGACAAGATGGAAGACATGCTCAAGGATTATGCAGACCTGGCAGCGGAAAGCCTCAGGCGAATGCCGGACAGCAATCCCAAGGCGCTGCTAAAACAGCTCATACAATTTACCAGATTCAAGCCGTAATCGCGATCTGCGGCCCGATGCAGCTCAGGAATTATTGGACAGTACGGCTGATGCGGCGCGAGCCTTGCTGTCGAGTTTTTGCAGATGCTTCGCGAGAATCATTGCAGGACAGTACTGCACGAAACATCATCGCACACTCTGCAAGACGCAAAAATGCAAAATGCAGAAACTCTACAGCTTGATATCAGGCAGGCCGGACTCTGCAAGATCATCCATGGAATCGTCCCGCCCCAGCATGCCAGGCGCCGCCGAGTCAGCGCCTGCCGACTCCAGCATGCCTGCATCATCTGCCAGGATGGGCATCTCCATCAAAAGATCGGGCGCGGCATCGTCGGCAAACTGCACCAGCGGATCCGAATACACTCCAAATCCCACCATGAATAGGATTGAGAATATCATAATAGCGACAATCGGCCGAGGCTCTGATACGCGCTTTTCAGTCTCGCCTTCAAAGTACATCTTTCGTATTATCCAGCCGTAATAAGCCAGCGACAGCGCGCTGTTGAGCACGCCTGCAATCGCAAGCCACGGAGCCCACCAGACAAGGGTTCCCGCGTCTATTGCAGAGCCAAAGAGCAGCAGCTTGCTCCAAAATCCGTTCAGCGGCGGGACGCCGGCCAAGGCCAAAAGCGATATCACAAGCCCAAGCGAGGTAATGGGCATTTTTCTTCCCAGCCCTTTGAGCTTGTCAATGTGCGTTACGGCAAGGGCTGTAACGATGCCGGCAACTGCAACAAACGCCGCGCCCTTCATTACTGAATGATTCAGTATGTGAAAGAGCGAGCCGGCAATTCCGGCATCAGAGTACGGCGCAACAGAGAGTCCGATCAGTATGTATCCGGCATGCCCGATGCTAGAGTACGCCAGCATTCTAGAGACGCTTTTCTGCATGATGGCAGCCACGTTTCCTACGGTCATGGTCATAACAGCAATCACCCCCAGCGCAAGCGTCCAGTCCAGCTGCAGGGCCACCATTCCCAGGACGATGACCCGGATTGCAGCAGCAAATCCCGCCTTTTTGGTAGCAGCTGCCAGCAGGGCCGCAATCGGAGCGGGCGCGCCCTCGTACGTGTCCGGCAGCCACATGTGAAACGGCACCAGCCCCATCTTGAATCCGAATCCTGCAATGAACATGCCGATAGTCAAGAGTCCCAGCGGAACCATCGCCTCGTCCAGATTCGCCATTCCCTGGACTACTTCGGCAATGTTAGTCGAGCCTGTCAGCCCGTACGCCATGGATATTCCGTATATTATCAGCGCCGATGCAAGCGCGCCAAACAAGAAATACTTGATGGCGGCCTCGTTTGAGCTCGGATCCCGCTTCATGTACCCTGCAAGAACATACGTCGGAATGCTCATCAGCTCCCACGCTACAAAGAGCATCACCAAGTCAGTCGAGTATGCCACAAGCACCATGCCGACAGCAGAGAGCAGTATCAGGGAATAGTATACGGCAATGTTGCTTTGTCCCTTCATGTAGCTGAGCGAGCTGACAGCTGTCATTGCTGCCACTATCAGCATCGCCACTGCAAAGATGCCGCCAAACATGTCATCAGAGAGCACGTTGAAAGAAAGCGACGCTTCCGGTTCCGGAATGCCAGAGGCAATGCGGTACAGCGCGTACGATACGGCGGCAAGTATTCCGCCGATTGCAATAGCTCCGTAAAGATGGTTGGATTCGCGATCCTTTCTTGCTATGCTTATGACAGGCAGCAGCACGCCTATTGCGCCCAGCATGGCAGTGAGTACGATTGGCGTAGAGTCAAGCGCTATCATGTCAACTCACCAGCAGCAACAGGACTACAAAGAGCAGTCCCGCTCCAAATACAAACAGGTACGACTGGGCAGAGCCGGTCTGCGTTCCCTGAACCACGCGGGCGCCCCAGCCTGCTGCCTTTTGCAGCCCGACATTCATTCCATAGTCTATTGCAGTGCGCTCAAAGTATCTGAATACGCCTCGCGCAAGCCAGAGCGGGGCTACCACAAAGCACCAGTATATTATCGCATTAAGGTACCACCTGTTCAAGAAGAACTTGTGAATCGAATAAAGTACGATGCTAGAACCAACAACCCGCTCCGCGCTGACAAGCCGCTTGATGTAAAAGACATACCCCAGTGATATTCCTATTCCAAACGCGGCCAGCGACGCCATTAGCGCAACAGGATTGATGCCTACCAGCAGTCCGAATGCGAGCATTCCAGTCTCATGATGATCCGTGTGGATTCCAAACGAGTGATCCAGATACTCTTCAAACAGGTGGTGAAGTTCGGTCTCAAATGCAAGCCCCATGATTCCAATGCCGATTGTAAATGCCGCCAGTATTCCGTACGGCACCCACATTGATACGGACGCCTCGTGAAGATGCCCGCTCCTTTCCATTTCCTGGACATGCTTGCTTTTGGGCCCGTAAAATACCATTCCGATCATTCTCATTGTATAAAATGCGGTAATTACCGCAGTTACAACTGCAATGGCAAAGATGGGCAGCGCCCATGCGCTGGAAGACTCGTACACTGCAGCAAATATTGCGTCCTTGCTCCAAAAGCCCGTAGTGATAAACGGCGCCCCCATGAGCGCCAGGCCCGCAGCCCACATGAACAGATGCGTCTTTCTCATATAGCGCCGCAGCCCGCCCATGTCCGTCATGAATCTTGACCCTACGACATGCAGCAGGCTTCCTGCAGCCATAAACAGCGACGCCTTGAACATTGCGTGGGATATAAGGTGGAAGAATCCCGCCGTGTATCCATCCACAAACTGGTCTGAGAGTCCGGCGATTCCCAGAGCCATCATCATGTATCCAATCTGCGAGCCCGTCGAGTATGCCAGGACTTTTTTTATCTCCGGGTTGACCATGCCCTGCGTAGCCAGCATGAGCGCGGTAACGGCCCCCACCCAGGCGACAATCTCAAAGAACTGGTCTGCCAGTATTCCGGCAGCGCCCAGCGCGAAAAAGAGCGGTCCCAGCCTGGCTACAAGAAAGACTCCCGCCTTGACCATCGTAGCAGCATGAATGAGTGCGGATACTGCCGTAGGTCCGGTCATTGCTTCCAGCAGCCACTCATTGAGCGGAAACTGCGCCGACTTGCCTATCGCGCCGCCAAAGAGCAGCACGGCTGCAGGTATCAGCAGCCCATTGGCCGACATTTTAACAGCCCATTCGGTATCAGTTACGAGCTCCTTGAAGCCGAATGTTCCCGCAAATGCAAAGATGAGGAACATTCCTGCCAGCATCATCACATCGCCTATCTTTGTCATAATGAACGCCTTCATTCCAGCATGCGTCGGCGAGTAATAGTCAAGCAGTCCCAGCGTCGTGCGGCCTTCTTGGCCGACGTGATCCTTTTTCTTGTCGCGGTACCAAAAGCTGATGAGCGCGTACGACGCAAGCCCGACGCCCTCCCATCCAAAGAATACCTGAAGCAGGTTGTCTGAGAGGACGATAAGCTGCATTGAACCTATAAAGAACATCATCCAAAACCAGAACCGCACGATATCCTTGTCGCCCTTCATGTATCCCGTACTGTACACCATGATGAGGAACGATATCCAGCCCACCACGTTTGCCATGATTACTGCAAGCGGGTCAGCCAAGACTCCCGCCTTGAGTCCTATTGCGTTTATCCATGTCAGCTGATCATGAACTTCTTGCGCCTCTAGCGCTGCCGGCAAAAGCATTGCGGCCGATATTGCGCTCATCAGTGCGAATCCGACTGCCACGTATCCCGTGCTGTTCCTGGACATCTTTCCGACCGCAGGAATTATCAGAGCTGCAGCAAACGGAATTATCCATATCAGCCAGGCTGCCATGTCAACTTGGATTCCAAAGAGTTCTACCATGGTGCGGCGCTCCGTTCAGTTGCAAATGAGGCTTTAGCCAAGAGATGCGGCATTGCGGCGCAGCGCGTCCCAGAAACGGAAACAGTGCGTCCGGAAATGCAGCCTGAAGCGGCATGTTCAGCAGGAATGAGGCAGGCTGTACTGCAGGCAAATGCTGCGTGCGGCATGCATGCTGTCATCTTGGCGCCACTCCCTCCATGTAGGGTACAATGCTCTCAAAGAAGATATCAGGATATATCCCAAGCACGACTGTAAATCCTGCCAGCACCATCATCGGCGCCAGCATGTACCAGCTGCCCTCCTTGACATTAGTCAGATTGGACGGCATCTTGCCAAAGAATATGCGCTTTAGCATCCAGAGCATGTACGACATTGTAAGCGCCGTAGCAACAAGCCCGAGCCCGAATGTCACGTATCGCAGCTCAGACTCTTCAAATATCGCAGTCTCAAGGGCGCCGTAAAAGACAAACCACTCGCCCATGAATCCGCTTGTAGGCGGCACTCCCATTATTGTAAGGGCTCCTATGACGGCGCAAACAGCTGTTATCGGCATCTTTCCTGCCAGCCCCCCCAGCTTTGAGATGCTTCTTGTGCCGACGCGGACTATCAGGACTCCGGCGGTCATAAAGAGCAGCCCCTTGCCCAGGGCGTGCGTAACATACATCATCTCGGCTCCTGCAAGCCCCATGGAAGATGCAGTGCCTATGCCAAAGAGCAGGTATCCCATCTGGCTTATGCTGGAATAGGCCAAGAGCCGCTTGAGGTCGTCTTGCATGAGCGCCATCGCTCCGCCGTATATCATGGTAGCCAGCCCCCAGACATGAAACCATACAGAGAGATCCGCATATGCCGACGGCAGCAGCTCAATTACAAGCCTGAATATTCCATATGCGCCAATCCCAATCATTACCGGAGACAAAAGGGCGCTAATCGGCGTAGGAGCTGCGCCGTGCACCCAGGGCAGCCATATGTGGAACATGAATGCTGCAAGCTTGACTCCAAGCCCGATTGATATTGCGACTGCAGATGCAAGCAGTATGTCGGAGGGTATCAGCGACTCGTCGATATCTGCAAAGTCAAAGCTGCCTACCGCAAATCCAATTGCAAGAAATCCCAGCAGCAGGATTACTGCGCCCACATGCGTCCAGAACAAGAACATGAGAGCAATCTTGCGGCGGGGCCCGTCTCCCCAGAATGCGACAAGGAAAAAGCCTGGAATCAGCATGACCTCAAAAAATACGTAAAACTGTATCAGGTTCGTAGAGAGTATGGTTCCAAGCATTCCCATTGCAAATACAAGGTACAGCGCAAAGTATACGCCGGACTGCTTGTTGACATAGTCTTCCTCGCCTGCGAGGACCTGCTCGGTGCGGCCTCCCGCTGCAATCTGCATCTCTGCATACTGCTCTTTGAACTTGTGCACCATGTACGGCCTAGAGTACAGCGCCAGTATTGCGCTCAAAACGTAAATCATTACGGCAAACGGCATTGCCAGCCCGTCCATCTTGAGTCCAAACTCGCCAAAGAGATCGTTCCACGGATAGTACGATTCTATCGTACCGTTTAGTGCAGGCAGAATTACCAGGACGGTACAGTAGAGAAGCAGTCCGAATGAAAACCATGTTGCGATTCGCGCCCCGTACCGCCTGCCCAGGAAATACGCCAAAGGCGAGAGCAATAGAGGCAGGAAGACCGCCTGCAGCAGTTCCAGGCTCATTACCCTTTCAGGCTCCTAAACTCGGCTACATCCACATTCTTCCACATCCTGTACGCTACGATTATCAGCGACAGTCCGACTGCCACCTCTGCAGCGGCTATTGCAATTGAGAAGAGCGCAAGGGACTGCCCGCCGCTGTGGGGCAGAAATCTTGCAAATGCTATCAGGTTCAAGTTTGCCGCATTGATTACAATCTCAACTGCAAAGAGCATGCGCAGTGCATTCCGCTTGACTGCCAGTCCGTATATCCCTATTGCCAGCAGGGCTATGGATATGATGACAAAGTCAATCAGCTCGTTGCTCATTTTGAATATCCTCCCGCTTTGCTAAAACCAGCGCTCCCGTAACCGCTCCCGCCAGTATCAGGGCCATTGCCACCAGGGCAGGCCAATAATACGTGACAAAGTCAGTTCCAATATCCCGAAAGTCTGCCGCCGGTTCATCCGTCGTAATGCTCTTTACTCCAGAGTCCAGTATTACGGCGCCAAGAGACACCATTATCACAAGCATCAGCCCGATGCCGGCCCACCGCCTCTTTGGATCCTCGATCTTTGTGAAGATTAGTTCGCGTTTTACCACCATTACAGTAAACATGATCAAAACGGCTATCGACCCAACGTATACCGCTATCTGGAACAGTGCAACAAACGGCGAGTCCAAGAGAAGAAAGAGCCCCGCCACGCCGCCGAGCATTCCCATGAGCGCGATTGAACCGTATATCAGGGATCGCAACTCCAGCGCGGCTATTGCGCTGCCGATTGTAAGTACGGCAAGAGCCAGCAGCGGCGCGTCAGCCATGCGTGGCACCCCTGTCGGTTATTACGATTTCTGCGTCCTGCGAGACGTCCGGCTTTACTGCAAGCTGCTGCGGCGTGTATATCAGTCCCTCTTTTGAGAACGACGAGAGCTCGTAATCATTTGTCATGTACAATGCATAAAACGGGCATGCGTCAACGCACAGTCCGCAGAATACGCACTTGCCATAGTCAATCTGGGGCATTATTGATTTTTTATTCTGCTTCCACTCTTCCTGCACTTTTACCATGCCTATGGCTTCTGCCACTCCCTCGCATGCAATGGAGCAGAGCTGGCATCCCGTGCACTTGTCGTGAAACAGCATGTGCCTGCCTTTGAGGCCGGCTATGCCTACTCCTGTTACAGGGTCGAATCGATACCCGTCGCCTGCAAACTTTAGCTTCTGCTCAGGGTATCGCAGAGTAAACCGGCGTATTGCAATGTGCTTTATTCCAGAGTTGAGCGCGCGAACAATTCCGCTAGCAGTGCCCATTACAACACGCCTCCCGATCCAACGACTTCAGGAAGAGGCATGTGCTGAGCTATAAAGATGTTCATAAAATTCTGCTGGAAGAATGCGGCAGGATCCTGCACTGCATACAGGATGCCAAGCGCCATGAATATGTTGACAAACGCCAGTCCTATCAGCTTAAACCAGCCTATTTCAAGGAGCATGTCTATGCGGATTCGAGGAAAGACTCCGCGCGGCAGCAGGATGAAGAATATCACGCCGGCGGTCTTGAGCACAAACCAGAGCACGTCGTTTAGCATTTCCGCGCTAAAGAGCGGCAGCCCCTGAATCTGTATGGTAATAGGTCCGGCGGCAATGCCTTCGGTTATGATCTCTTCAGGGAACGGAGGGATTATCTGCGGGCCGCTCCAGCCGCCCAGAAACAAAACGACAAAGAGCGCTGCAAACGCGTACAGTTTTACGTACGAGCCCAGTTGGACTAAACCGTACATCATGCCTGACAGTTCAGTAAGCCAGCCTGCCACAATCTCGCTCTCGGCTTCGGGCAGGTCAAATGGTATGCGTTCAAGCTCAGCTAGCGCGCATATGAAGAATACAATGCCGCCTATCGGCAGCAGTATCAGCCACGGAAGAAACGGCTGCGATGCGCCAATTTCAGTCAGGCTCAATGTTCCCGTAAGAATGACTACGCCCAGGCACGAGAGTATCAGCGGAATTTCAAACGATATCATCTGGTGAAGCGCGCGTATGCCGCCGATAAAGGGAAATTTCGAGTTGGCCGACCATGCCAAAAGCATCGTAATAATAGGAAAGAATCCGATTACGGCAAATACGGCAACAAGTCCGATATCAACGTCGGCTACCACCCAGTTTGGCGCAACTGGAATGAGAGCTACGAACGCTGCTGCCGTTCCTACAAAGAGAAGCGGCGCTGCAATAAAGAGCGGCTTGTCGGCCTTTGCCGGTATGATTATCTCCTTTGATATCAGTTTCAGTCCGTCTCCCATAAGCTGCAGTATTCCCTCCACCTTTCCGCAGTAAAACGGGCCTACCCGAAGCTGCAGCTTGGCAAGCAATTTTCGCTCAACGAATATGGTAGCAGCTGCCAGCAGCGCTGCAAAGCCGAATCCTGGAAATACTGCAACGCGAAATATGTCGCTGGTCATGAGCGCATGCACCATCGGCAGCGTTCGGGACGGGTCGGCAAGCCATGTCAGCGCAAGAAACGGGTTTACCAGCTCGCCGTCTACTATGGGCAGCGGCACGTAGAAGAGTATGATCTGAATGAGCGGTATTCCCGCAAGCGTGGCCAGGACTATTATCCAGAATACGTTGTCCAGGATTGAGCGAATGAACTCGCTGAGCTTGAATCTGGGAGCAATAACGGACATTACCTGTCGGCCTCCACCGGCCAGTAGTTTAGGCTCCAGTATACGGACGGCATGTTGCCAAGCTTTTCTCCCTTGAGCAGGTACGGCATGCAGATTAAATTCCTAAAGGAGCCGACGCTCATCTTTACCCTGTACGGTTCCGGCCTGCTCTTGGATACTATATAGCATCCGAGCGAGCCTCGTCCCGACTCTACTCTGCGGTATGCAGACTCGTCTCCTCCCTTGGGGTTTGGCTTTAGCTTTACGCGGACGGAACCGGACTTTGGCATTTTTTGGAGCGCCTGCCTTATGATGTTGCAGCTCTCAAGCATGTCCAGCCACGGCACTTTGGATCTTGCGTACGAGTCGCCTGACTTCATCACATTTGTGTGAATGTCAAGCTCCTCGTATGCGTCGTACGGCTCCTTTATTCGCAGGTCATAGTCTACGCCGCTCGCGCGCAGGACAGAGCCCGTAGTGCCGAGGCGCACGGCATCGGTCCTGGACAGCACTCCCGTGTCTCTTGTTCTTGATATCAGAACGGGATTGTCATAGAATACGTCCCCGTATTCCCGAAGGCGCTTTTCAAAGTAGTTTACCTGCCTTAGGCATACGTCCTCAAAATTTGCCGGAACATCGTTGCGCGTGCCGCCCGGCACAAAGTATGCATGGGTTACCCTGGCGCCGGTCATCTTTTCCATCAGATCTATCAAGAGTTCGCGGTCGCCTGCAGGCCACATGAACATGGTAGAGTGCCCCAGAAAGATTCCATATATTGCAAGCCAGTACTGCGTATAGATGCAGCGGTTCAGTTCGGACGCGATGACGCGAACATATTTGGCGCGTTCCGGCACCTCAATTCCCAGCAGGTCTTCGACTCCCAAGCAGTACGGGTACAATACATTGCAGGAATCGTGGATTACCGGGCGCTCAAGGTGCGGGATGTTAGTGATATAGTTTCGGTATTCGGCCATCTTTTCTTCGCCCCGGTGAACGTATCCTGGGTCGGGATCGCACGATACGATATAGTCGCCGTCCACCTTTATTATCAGCCGCATGTGGCCCGAGCCCGGATGCTGCGGGCCTACGCTGAGCGTCATTATTCTGTCGTCTATCGGCTCAATATCAAGTCCTGGCGGAAGCTGGCGGCTCATCTTATCTTCCCTTTATCTTAAAGTCCTTGCGCAGCGGCGGCAGATCCGCCCAGTCCTCCGGCAGCAGCAGCCTTCGGTTGTCCGGATGCCCTTCAAAGTAGACTCCGAGCATCTCAAAGCACTCTCTTTCATGAAACTCAACGCTGTAAAAGATGTCTCGCAGGCTGGGCATCCTGGACGAGTCTCTGCCTGGCTTGGGATTCTCTTCCCTGGGCACCCTTGTTGAGAGTTCAAGAATGTGCCCTGCAAGCGCAATGTCCGAGTATGATCCAAGATGGTACGTGATCTCAATCTCACTGTCCTGCGGATAGTCTGTTCCGGTTACAGATTCCGCATGATCAAAGCCCAGATCGTCCCGGACAAACCGGGCTACGTCCAGCACGTCTTTTCTTTTTGCAGATACGGCGATTCTGCCGCTTCGCGGCGCCGATACGGGCGCCCTCTCTCCAAACTTTGCAGAAATTTTTTCAGTCAGGCGCCTGTCAAATTCCGGCAGCTCCTTCTTTGCTGCGGGCGCTTGGCTGCTCATTATACCGTCTTCCTGGCACGCATTCTCTTGATCTTTTCCTGCAAAAGCATGCAGCCCTGTATCAGGGTCTCGGGTCTTGGCGGACAGCCTGGGACATAGACATCTACAGGAAGCACATTGTCTATGCCTGGCAGCACGTTGTACGAGTCAAAGTAGAGCCCGCCGGTGATTGCGCATGCGCCCATTGCCACTACATACTTTGGCTCCGGCATCTGATCATACACCAGGCGAAGCCTTGGCGCCATCTTTCTGGTTATTGTTCCCTGGACTACGATAAGGTCGCACTGCCGCAGCGAGCCGAATGCCTCAATTATTCCAAACCGCTCAACATCGTACCTTGGGCCGGATGCAGCTCCAAACTCTACGCTGCAGCAGGCAGTTTCGATATGCACAGGCCAAAGCGACCAGATGCGGCCCCAGTTGAGCGCGTATCCGAGCGGCTTGTCTATCGCCTTTTCAAGTATGTCGCCGAGCTTGCCGACAAAGACATTGGCATTCTGGGGCGTTATGAGATCCTTGATCATTGTACAACGCGCCTCTCATGATGCCGGGCTACCAAATGTTGCGCCTCCGCGTCTGGTGCAGAGCAAACGCCATGGCTGCGAACATTATTGCAAGAAATGCCATGATTGGCAGAATTGACTCTGGAGGCAGGCTTAGGAGGGCGCTGCCCCAGGCGTATAGGAATATTGCCATGACATCAAAGACTACAAACATGAGAATGTATGCATAATACTGCATCATAAAGTGGGTTCTGCCCTGGCCGCTTGGAACCTGGCCGCACTCCATTGGCAGGAACTTTACCGGATTGGGCCTCTTGCGCGGCGAGACCATTCTTGAGATGAGCAGTGCTGGCGCAGTTGCGGCAACGGCAAAGCCAAACATCATAACAATTGGACTATAACTTGCCGCTATTTCGCCCACCAAGGTGTTTTTGAAAGTTCCCAGATTCTATAAAAACGTATGCAGAATTTGAAATAAAATTCTGTAACAGAATTTTGCGCCGATGCGCAAAGGACCTGGCGCGCCTGGGCGGCGCGGCGCAAAGCTGCTGGCCGCGCGCGCATCCGATGCAGCTTTGCACAAGGCGCAGGCCGCGCTCCTGAATCGCGCATGCAGACGAGCAGGTGCCAGCGCCGGCAGCTGAAATATTTGCGGCTCGCCGAAAGCGCAGGACGCATGCCTTGTCAGAGAATTGGACGCGCATGCAGGGCTGGCTTGTGAAATGCTGCAGGCAGAACGGCACAGATGAAATGGCATGGCCGGAACGGCGCGGTCAAGGCGACGCGGACAGAAAGAGCGCGGCATGGGACGGAACGAACGACAGAATGGAGCATGGGATGAAATGAAGCGCATGGCGAAATGAAGCACGGAACTCGTCAGGAAGATGTTTTGATCATTCTTATTTTCGCGCAGAATGTGCCGGCCTGTCATTCTCACAAGGTGCGGTACATGCGGTACATGCGGTACATGCGCACTGCACGGTGCTGCATCTCAAGTCCAGAAAAATACAGTCTAGTCTTGGATCTTGTCACAGCTCAAGCATATTGCAATATCATTCTGCGTACGCTGCGCCGCAGGCAATGTGCGGCAAGAACGCCTGCCAGATGTTATTATTACGCCGCCAGGCATAGCATGAAATTCAGGCAGTTTTGCGGACGCATCGGCAAAGCGTCATGAGCCGCATGCGCCAGCAATATTCTTTTCCAGATTATACAGGGCATGCTTGGCAGGAGCAGTCCTGCACTCGTCGCAGATAAAAACATCCTTTGCGTTATGCTTTTCACTAGGCACTAATACACTACAGTTTTCAGTCTATAAAAGTGTAGTTTGTGTCTGGTTTTTCACATGCATAACACATAGAATAACCTTCGTATGAGCCATGAGCAGTCTGCATCCTACAGTAAGGACAATAACCATAGCTTATGATTACGCCATCAGGCATAACACGAGACTTTGGCTTTGGACTTTCTATTATGCCAAGTACGAGCAACAATACATAGGACAGATAGATCACTACCGCCGCCAGCACTACCATAGCGAGGATTCCTCCAATGAGTATGAATACCATGACTATAATATACACTACAGCCTATATAAAATATCATTATGAAATAGGACACGCAAAGCAGAACAATATGGAATGCAATGGTTGTGCGGATGCAATTTTCTAGAATGTGCAGGCTGAATATTTTTTGGCGCACATCATCCAATTTTGGCTGTACTGACGCTGGAGTTTGCCATGACGCGCTAGTCCGCGTCTGGCGCCGCTGCGGACTGCCGCAGGCTCATTGCAAGAATGCGCGAGATTATCTTGGCTGCAAGGACGGCGGTGGCGCCATTGTCATACTGCGGGTTTAGTTCAACTATGTCGGCTCCCGATATCCTGACGTTTTGCATTGCAGATATCATGTCAAAGAGTTCTCTAGAGGTGATGCCTGCAGCTTCTGGATTCCCAACGCCCGGCGCAAACGCAGGGTCCAGCACGTCCAGATCAAAGCTGGCATAGACGCGGTTCATGGTAGACAACATGTCTACAAGCATTTTGGGTCCTCTGCCGTCCCGAATGTTTCTGTCTGTTATCAGCGCAATATTGTGCTCTTTGAGGAATGCAGCTTCTTCAGATGCAAATGCCCTGGCGCCGACATGTATGATGCTGTCTGCGCCGCGCTCTTCTATCACCCGCCGAAGGTACGATGCATGGCTCAGCGAAGAATCCGCGTAGCTGTCCCGCAAGTCATAGTGTGCGTCGAATACTACATAGCCAACATCTTTGGGAAATGCCGCATATGAGCCGTATGTTATGAGATGCTCTCCGCCCAGGAGAATTAGCGGCTCCTGTCCGCCGGCAAGCTCGGCGGTTACTTTTCTTACCATTTCCACCATCACAGACGGCGACACGGTATGAATTATGTTTCCCAGGTCCCGCAATCTGACGCTCTCAAGATCAACGCCCAGATCATCATGAAATACCTCAATGTTGTTGAAGGCCGCGCGTATTGCATCAGGGCCAAACCGCGTACCGGGACGATACGAATGCGTAGAGTCAAACGGTACGCCGAGTACTGTTCCAGCGTATTCTCCTTCGCCTGACGATATTATCATCGGACTTCCGCTAAGATACAGATCAAGATAGCTCAACTGTACAACAGCGCGGCGCAGTCAATATTAAGATGATGTGTGGCAGTTTAGTGCGGCATGATTGATGCGTACTGGTCTGGCGCAAGCGTTAGGCAGAGCGCAAACGCGCCTGCATTGCGGCTTGGATGGAAGTTGGCAGCGATTTCATCCAAAATATCCAGACAAATGCCAAGACGGTACAAGACGCGAAAAATAGGTACGGCGATTTATCATTATGCAGAAGCGGCATAGGCGATCAGTAAAGTCAGCATGCATCATGCCCAATGCGTGAATTAGTATGCATACGATGATCACTTGTTACATAAGAGATTTAATTGGTAGTCCGGAGATCAAGATCATATGACAGTGCTGCGCGGCCACTCTTCGCTGCTGATTGCGGACTATATCCTGTACGAGCACGGTTGCAGATTCTCTCCATTTCAACTCATCAAGCTGGTGTTCATATCGCATGGCAGGACATTGGCCGTGCTTGACAAGCCGCTCATACGAGACCGCATAGAGGCTTGGAAGTATGGGCCGGTAATACCATTATTGCATCACCAGCTCAAGATATGGGGCGAGGCTCGTATTCTGGAACTAAACTATTGCGGCACAGTACCAAACAAGGGCATGGATATTGATGCCAATCGCAAGGCATTTTTTGAGAGTACGATACCAAAGCAGGAGCGTGCCATAATAGATGCGGCAGTAAGGGACTATGAAGACTGGTCGCTTGCCGACCTGCAGAAGCTGTGTCATGAGGCGGGATCGCCATGGGACAAGCATTATGACGGAAAGTTTGGAACAGAGATTCCAGACTATGCCATACGCGAATACTACAGAAATGAGATGATTGTGTGCAACTCCAAGGTAACAACTCGGTTTCTGGAAGTTTAGACATGAGTGTTGCTACCTCAGAAGTGCCCCCTGGGCAGATTCGTGCCTGAAATCTGGAACAGCATCCAGAGCCCGAGATGTTACACTCCAAAAACTAAGACGCCAGACAGCATTAGTGACGAATTTGCCGTAAAAAGCGAGTAGTTATTCGTACAACTTGCGGAAGTTGTCCAAAGACCAAACACGCGTTGCTACGTCACACAATTGCTTTTCGCGATCTTCTACTGTCTTAGCAGTCCATTCATCATAATTACTCACAATTTCATTGTTAAGTTTGAGGTCAGAAGCGGCAAGGCAGTATATGTCAGAATTTTTTGTCTGATCGCCATACTTCTTGTGGGCAAAGTCAGAATTTTTCATTTTTTTACTCCATTTTGGTGTTACCAATGTAAGATTGCCCAATCTGTGCGTAAATGGTTCAAAAGTTGGCTTAGCGTACTGCTCCATGCGATCTTTGCAAAAAACATCCACATTCCAATCCGCACTAGGATTTTTTGGTAAAATATGCTCTATCTCAAAGTCGTCATAGTCCAGAGGAGCATCGCCAGAGCGCCAATACTCTTCGATTGATGTCAGTATGTATTTTGCAACAGCGTCTGATTCCTTTAGATTCGTCATTTCATCTCTGAAAAGCTTTACAAATCGATCAGACTCACAAAGCGGCTCATGCTTTAATGCGCCCCTGTCTTCAAGAATTAATTTGATAATTTCATTAAGCGGCATGTCATTATTTATCGCCGTAGTCACGCTACGCGAAATTTTTTTAATTGTATCTGTCGAACCATCACAAATAGTCCGATGCCGAAAGAAAAACGTCAGCAAGCATTTAGTTAATTTTTTAAAGTTGTCTGACTCAAATCCCCATTTTCTATGTGCAGCAATTACGGGGGCTCTAATATAATTTGCATTAAGCTGAGCGATTCCGTCAAAGAGTAACTTAGTATCCTTGTCATATGCTTTGTCGTGCAGTCCCTGATCCGGGTTTGTCAAGTATAGCACACATTTTTTATCCTGATCCAACTCGCTAAGATATCTATCAATAAGATCTGCGCTGCTGTATTTTTTTGTGACGATTTCATACAGGTTGTTTAGGTTCAGTTTCATAATTTTAGTGGAATTGATGCGAATGGCGGCAGCAGGATGCCGTGACAGCAACGAATCATAAAGAAACGAATCAGAATTATCAAATTTTTTAATAATATTGTCCCAGCGTATCTTAAAATTTCGATCTTTGGCATTTTCTGCCAGATGAGTTTTGATCATGCTCGCCTGAGTTAATTTCATGCCTGTGGCATTTAATGCGTCAAATATCATATAGGCATAATCAGGATTATGAACAGAGACAAAGGCAAACACGTTCTTATCAAACATGCTATCCAATAATCTCCACAGATTTCTGATTCCGGCATCAGAATTGTCTTCAAAGTTTATGTTTTCATCAACACAAAGCTCAGCAATCTGTTTGCAAAATGCATCATAGTTTTTCAGCAGGCGCTCTTGGGATTTCGGCATCTTTTGGCCATTAATTATAATTTTTTTTATATCTCTCGTATTTTTAATATCTTTTGTATCAGCTTGAAGCTTTTCAAAACAGATGTTATCAATACCGCCGAACGTGACTTGGCGTGGCTGCGTATCTGGAATGTGCTTGTTAATGTGGTTTAGTAGCATATTCTTGACCGTAGAATTTTTTGCAAGCTTATTCACATAATCGCGAACAGCGCACAACAAAAGCGTCAGTGTAACAAGATGTTGCTGTCCATCAATTACATCATAATATCTTTCGCCATTGCTATTTTGGGCTACTGCCACTATGGTACCCAGCAAATTAACATCATCAGCGCTTATCACATCATTCCAGAGCCGTTCTGCATTCTCTCTTTCCCACGAATATTCTTGTTGATATTCTGGTATGACGTATCTTGTTCCTCTAAAGATGTCATCCAACTTTCTTTCAGATATATGATAATTGTCCACCATTGCTAGTGTTTAGTACCAGATCCTTAAAAATTTTGGTTTGCGGTGTAACTGTTAAGTTTGCGGCAGATCGCAATATCTGTTAAGCGCCGGCATGTGAAGCATTCTGTTTTGTGACCTCCCAATCCATGATGCGCCGCATAAAATGGGGGCGAAACTGCATTCAAAATACGGCTACAGAATTGTCCTTCTTTATGCAGCGCGCAGTTTTTTCCTGCGAACGCATTGAGCTTGCATCGAATAGTTTCATCTGATTGGTGTTCGCATCTCCCGCTCAGATGATGTGTTCAGGGCGTTTCGCATCCTCGTGCAGAAAATTCCTGGCTCGATCCTGATTCTTTCCGGCATCATCTACCGGCGCTCATCAGAGAGGAAAATCTGCCACAAACATGGCAGTTCCCTGCGCAGCATTCAACCAAAGAGAATCTCTCATTTTCGGATAATGGCAAAAACAATCCCATTAACCAACTGCTTGAGATCGTCATCTGCTTTTTGGAGTGCCATTTGAGCTTTTGGTGCTGCGCGCCGAAGGCAGTTGTTCCACGCACTCCAAAAACTTCTCTTTCCCCGCGCAAAATACATGTGCTGAAAGTTATGATTTTGACGCAGTACGACGCGAACATTAGTTGCAAGAGACGCCATGACGATTGCAGCATTGCTGCCGGCGTTTCGTATCCTTCTGCGGTGCTTGCATCAACATTCGATCCAAAAAGTACGCATTCGGGAGCGGTATTGTCATGGCAAACACCGCACCAAATGTTGCGCAATAGACCCAACCCAACGTTTTTAAATTTAGCAATTTGTGTCAGAAATAGAGGACATGTTCAAGCAAGATTCAGTTCCAGTTGCGCCAATGCAAACAGGAGTGGTATTGTCATGAAATGGAAGTTCCCGCCCACGGGGGGGGGGCCGAGTACGGATTCAACGATTCCTCGCAAGAGCACTTTCGTTCAAGTCCATTAGAGCACACAATACGCGAAACAATACAAAATTCGCTAGATGCAGTCTTTAACAAAAACAAGCCGGTAAAAGTAAAGATGCAGTTACAAAAAATAAAATCGGCAGATATAAACGCAAATGAGCTAAAGCTGCATATCGAACAAACCATACAGAGAGAAAAGGGACAGCAGGAAGCCACCAAATTTTATAGAAATTCAATGAAGATAATCAAGCAGAAGAATATTTCGGTTCTCTCCATAATTGATTCCAATACTAGCGGATTGGAAGGCAATAACTGGAATGCTCTTGTGCGCAGCGAAGGAACGCCAAACAAAGGAAATATGAGCGCGGCAGGCGGGAGTTTTGGCATAGGAAAGAACGCGCCATATTCAATATCTCGGCTACGATTGGTGTGTTATGCAACGCGTTATCCAGGAAAACCCGGTAGAATATCGCGGTTCATGGCAAGATGCAAGCTTTCCTCTCATCCGGATCCATCAAAGCCTACCCAAATGCTACAGAACATAGGATTTGGGTGTAGAGAATTTACCAGGAATGAGCCCATTCCATTTGAGGGAAGAAGCATCCCTAATGACATTTTCAAGCTAAAAGAACGCGGCACCGGCGTTTTCATCATGGCGCCAGACATTTATGATAAAAAGTGGGTAAAGAGGGCAAAGATGTATGTCGCGTGTCACTTTTTTGCGGCCATTCATGACAAGAAGCTTGAAGTTTACATTGAGACGGCAAAGATCGACAATCAGACGATAGATGACATATTCAGGGAGGGCAAAGCAAAAGAACGATCGCGCCACTATTACGATGCAATAAGCGCTCCCCAAAAATACAAAAAAATAGAAAGCGAGATTGGAAACTTTGAGGTATTATTATGTGCCGGCGACATCCACGCGCCCAGCCGCGTTGCATATGTCAACAGACGCGGCATGCTAATAACAGACGATCCCATATACAAAAGAAACCCGTTTCAGGCAAAATTGCCATGGGCCAAGTATGCAGCAGTTGTTAGAGCGGACAACGATGATACAGATACCCGCATCAGGGAAATGGAGCCTCCAGATCACAGCAGCATTCAGCACGATCGAATTCGCAATTACACAGAACATAAAAAAATGAAAGAGGAATTGTTGTATGTCCAGACCGAAATAAAGGACTTTATCGAATCCAATTGTGGAGGGAAAAACAGCGCAGACTATATCCTTGTTGACGCCCTAGCAAGCATACTGCACATTCCAGGCTCAGCCATATCTGGAGACGACGGCGACGAACTTGGCGATCCCGAGCATCGGATTGTAAAAGCTGCAAAGTCCAGAGGCAAAGGAAAAAATCATGGTGGCAACGGACCAGGAAAGAAAGGCGGATCGGGGCAGGGCGGCGGTAATGGGCGCAGCAAAGATGAAGCAAGCGACGGTGGCGAATATGGCGGACAAGATCACGATTTGTTTGATAAAGAACGAATCATACGCAGCAATGACAGGCTAAAAATCGCTTTTACACCAAAAGACAATAAAAAGAGCATCAAGTTTGCCATAAAGCCTGCCGGCGAAGAAAAAAAGAATGAAGATGTCATCGAAATTTCCAAATGCAAGAGCATAGCGCCGCCCAACATAAAAATCGACATAGAGAACAATGTGATAACAGTAAATCCAAAAAATTCCGAGCGCATAATACTTGAAGTGCCAGCTAGCGGACATCAGTATACCGGTTACGAAATAGTGGAAATAGCTGCGGCGCCAGAAGGGAATAGAGAGTCATGAGTCACATTGCTCATTTGCTGCCGCATCCGGTCATTAAGCCAGATGGCAACGACTACAAGGAAGAATGTACGTTTGAAATAAAAATGAACAGCGTTGAAAGAATCGACAATAAAATACGAATAAGTCTATCTCTTAATCTCAAAAGTAACACCGTAAGCAATCTTATAAAAAATGGCGATGCCGAATTTTGCTTGATCTCAAAATGCACAGAAACAAACAAACGAGATATTTATCAAACTGATGAAAGCGAAATACGCTGGGAACTGCCAGCATCAGACTATGCAAGAGATCTTACGATTGCGCCGTATGTAGCCACTACAAAAAGAATCATGATGACGCATTCCGATGAGCACGATGAGGAATTCGGTCTGCTGCTTCCAGAAGGCGTCAATTTGCCGGCAGGAGCCATACTTGCAGTAGGCAACTATTGCAAGATACTGCTATATAAAATACCGAAACTGCAGGCCGCAATCAAGTTAACCAAGAACAATCCAATAGATGACGGAATATATTACATTGATACTGATGGAGATTATATAGAAATTCAGGTGAATGAAAAAACCTACGAAATGGTAGAGACAATAATCAACCATAATCACTCGGATGTTCTTTATCCTTCCATTTATGCTGCCGCTGTCGAAAGAGCCATACGCGATATGAAAGAAAATGAAGGCAAAAAATGGACAGAAGCGCTTCGAAAATCATTAGAAAATAAAGGCATAGATCCAGACGAGCCTGATTTTGCAGATCATGCAAACAAGTATGCGCAGGAATTGCTTGAAGGTCCGATGAAGCGTCTTGGAGTCATTTTGAGGACTGAGCAAGATGAGTGAACAGCTTTACAGATTTACGCGAAACGCGTTTGATAATTTATATAAAAAAGTTGGCGACAATTTGAAGTATTATAACGATCCCGACACCAAATTTGACGAAGTCATTAAAAAAATCCTTAAAGAACCAGGCGAATACAGAGTTCCAGTCAAAGGCGTACGCATAACAGGAAGCATAGACATGATGGTCAAAGATGAAAAATCCCGCCAAATGGCAGATGCAGGAGCCATTGATTTTTACAATGCTTTTGAGGGCATGACGCCAGCTCTTGCATCCGATGCGAGGCTGCTTGCATACCTGAATCACTTTTACTTGCACAAGTACGGTCACCAGCGATGGGAAGCTGAAAAAAACCGCGACGCAGAATGGTTTCAGCGGCACTGGTTTAGCAGTGGTAACAGACAGATTTACGAGCAGAATGTAGCAGGCAGAACATGGTGGCTGGCGCACATTGCCATCACATCAGCAAAACAGTCTGGAGGTGCATTTGACGCAAAGGATGCGCTTGGAAAATTTGCGGCTGATCCTGAATATTATCACAGAACCATGCAGTATACAGTACTTCGAAACCCTCTTCTGAGAGCAGAATGTGTCAGGGCCATTCTTAACGAGGCTAATGGCGTAAACCGCGACGGATACAGGGAAATCCTGATGGATCTTAACCGAGAAGCTGGCGCCAGGCTGTTAGACGTACTTGACCGCAGCGTCATGCGGGATCTTGTAATGCAATCTGCAACAAGGGTAATGAGTACTCCAGACTATGTAAAAAACAGGAAAGATGTGATGGGTAAAAAAAAGCTTAAAGTTTTGAGCCTGGGAGCAGGAGCACAGTCCACAGTTCTAGCTCTTATGGCAGACATCGGATGGGAAGGGCTTGAGAGGCCCGACATTGCCATATTTGCGGACACGCAATGGGAGCCGCCAAATGTGTATAAGCATCTTGAGTGGCTTGAAAAACAACTCTCGTACAAAGTAGTCAGAATATCTGCCGGAAACATACGCGAAAACATACTAAACGGCGTAAACTCTACAGGACAAAAATTCATGGAAGCTCCAGTATTCATGATAAATAATGACGGCACCCAATCGGTAGCTGCCAGACAGTGCACCGCGCATTACAAGATAAATCCCATAACGCAGGAACTGCGAAAAATACTCCAAATACCTGCAGGCAGGACGGCTCCAAAAGATGTTGAGGTTGAGATGTGGATGGGCATCAGTACGGATGAAGCCGCAAGAATGAAGCCCAACAGGACCAACTGGATAATCAACCGCTATCCGCTAATTGAAATGGACATGAGCAGGGCGGACATATACGCATGGTTTTACAAGCGGCATCCGGACAGGCATCTTCCGCGCAGCGCATGCGTTGGCTGTCCGTATCACGACGACATGGAGTGGAAATGGATAAAGGAAAACGAGCCAGAATCATTCAATGACGCTGCATATGTAGACTGGGCGTTGCGCAACATTCCAAAAGCCAAAGGAACAATGAAGGGGACGGGATTCCTGCACCATTCGCGCAAGCCGCTGAGTGATGTAGATTTGGATGATGCAAAAAACTATGATGATTTTATGGCAAACGAATGCGAGGGATTGTGCGGTGTATGACATATCAAGCCTGATATCAAGGCAAGTACTCTGCGATTTCATGTTTTGTAATCAAATCCGAAGATCCCCTGGCCTGTACAGCTTTTGGCTGCGCGGCAGATGTTTGTACGTCGGAATGAGCGACGATCTCCAGCGCCGCATACTTCAACATACGCACAATGAGACAAATCCCGAACTGGCAAAATATTTTGATGTGTATAAAAACGAAATAAAGATCTCATTGGCTTATCTCAGCTGCACAAAGGCCGAGCTGTTGAACAGAGAAAGATATGCCATTGATCAGTTGCGGCCAATTGCAAATAGGACGAGGCCGTGCACATGACAAGCACATATCCTGCATTAAAGGCCAAGTTTGGTACGACTGAGTATTATCTCGCAGCTGTGCCTATAGGCGAGATAATCGGAAAAGTAAAGTTTCCGGTAGAAATGCCCGACTGGGAAAGTCAATCAGTAGAAGAGAGATACCAGAGAAATCTTGATGAGCGGCGCATCAAAAAAGAGATCGCCCCATATTTTGCAGAGGATGATAAAAGATTTTCCGGATCACTGGTGCTGGCAATAATGAACGGCGAAAAGACAAAGTTTGAAGAGCTGACAAAGGTGTTTAAAGAGAAGGATCTTCCAGCTTTGTATCAAGAAAATATAGAGAATATGGGATTTTTGATCTTTTCCGGAAAAGAAATATTCGTGCCGCTTGACGGACAGCATCGCGTAAAGGCCTTCAATGTAGCAATAGAAGGACTCAAAGAAAATCAAATTAGCATAAATCCAAATCCGGATCTGGCAAAAGATATCATATCAGTAATATTCGTGTTCTTTGATGGGGACAAGGCGCGTTATATTTTCAATAAAATAAACAAGTATGCAAAACCCACCAAAAAAGCAGACAAGCTCATAACAGACGATGATGATGCAGTAGCAGTAATTACCAGGCGATTAATCAGAGACAGCATCATTCCGGAACGGCTTGTAAACATAAAAACCAACACCCTTAGCAAAAAAGCAATCGAATTTACAACACTGGCAACTTTCAATGATGCAAACTATGCATTACTGTCAGGATCAAAAATTCCCATAACAAGCAACCCACAGAAAATGGAGGCTAAAGAGATAGACAGCCGCTTCAATGAACTTTGTGATGAATGGAGGATGCTTTTATCAGGCATTAATGAATGGAAGCAGGCAATAGAGATGCCAACAGCAAGAGGAGATAGGGCAAGAATTGACATACGTGCCAACTCTCTGCTTGGAAGGCCGATAGGGCAGCTGTCTCTTGTAAAAGGATACTCGTTTGCATGCCAAAGAGATCGTAATGCTGACCGCCAATCATTAGTTAGAAAAATGAATAGAATTGAATGGAATGCCAAGAATGAAATGTGGCGCGGCGTTTTGATACAGCAAAATGGGCGCATAATGCACGGCAAAAGCTCGTCAAATAATGCGGCAAAATTCATAGCCCATCTGCTTGGAGCAAAACTAACGCAAGAGGAAGTTGAGGATTTATTGACATTCATACACGGTACGGCAAGAGGGCATACATTGCCCAGGCCAGTATCATGATGGTTAGGCATATGATGATTTTCTAAAACAAAGTTTGGCAAATATGATTCTGCTAATCAGCTTTTTGAGGATTGTGTTTTCTGAAGATGTTGCCACAGTAAACACGATCACGGCTGCGCAATGATTTATCGGACAGTTTTATGAAATTCGTCCTCAGCAAGAATCGGGCAGTCCGCCGCGTTTCTGCGCTAGCTTTGCCGCGCCATTCGCTTCAGCAGCCTGGGCGTCAGCAGCCAGTTCAGGCTTCCTTCCACGCGGTCCGGTCTGGCGGCAAATACCGTAATCTTTGCCATGCCGGCCTTTTTTAGAGTGATGCCTCCTGCCTGGGAATCTCCCGATGTTATGTCCGCAATCATCGAGGAGAGCAGCGGCTCGTGCCCCACAAGCAGAATTTTCGAGTCAGGCTTGAACGAGGACAGTTTCTCATACAGGGACGCGATTGCGCCTTCAGGCTTGAGCTCGTCCCATTCTGCCGGACTGCCGGCTTTGAGTTTTTTGGATACAATTTGGGCAGTCTGCATGGCGCGGTTCAGCGGGCTTGATGCAATGCAGTCAAAAGACATGCCAAGATCGCGCATTGTTCTTCCAATCTGCTCAACCTCCTCCCTGCCTGGTACTGTCAGGTTTCGCTTAAAGTCGCCTGCCGCCAGCCCGTGATCCTGGGCTTTGCCGTGCCGCAGAATGTACAGATCCATTACTGCTCTTCACGCTGTCCCGTTACTATATAGTTTACCGCCCGGCTCATAAATACGGCATGGTCGCCGATTCTCTCAAGGTACCGCAGCAGCAGAGCTTCTGCAAGCGCGCACTTTGTATCAGGATGCCTTATCAGCATGTTGATCCGCTCTCTGTACAGCTTGTCGACATAATCCTCATTCTTTTGAACCAGCGCCGCCTTTTTCACATCAAGTACCGCAAACGAGTCCACCGCATTTCTTATCATCTGCAGAATCTCAGACGCCACGCCGCAGAGCCACTCGGTTCTGCAGTTTGAAATGTCGCCAAACTTGTCCCGGACCAGCGAAATGTCGTACGCGTACCTGCCAAACCGATAGTACGCCTGCGATATTTCAATTGATGAGCGTATGAGCCTAAAGTCTGACGCGACTGGCTGATACTTGAAGAGCGTCTCAAACGTGAGATCGCCCACCTTGTTGTACATGGAGGTAATGTCGTCTGACAGTTTTTTGACTCTGCCGCTGGTATTCCCGCCGTCAAGAAACGACGATACTGCCAGCTGCACGCTCTGCGTTGCCGAATCTCCCATAGCCGCCAGAAGCTCTGACATTTTTGCCAGGCTGGGGTCCATCAGTCTCATGTACCAATAATTTCCGCCGCAGCGTATAAAGGATTTTAGCCGAACTGCCCTTCCACATACTTGGCCGTAAGCTCGTCCTGCGGATTGTGAAATATTTGATCCGTGTGCCCGTATTCCACCATGTCGCCCAGGTACATAAACGCAGTATAATCCGAGCACCGTATGGCCTGCTGCATGTTGTGCGTTACTATAATGATGCAGTATTCCTTGGAGAGTTCGGTTATCGTCTCTTCAATCTTTTGCGTTGCAATAGGGTCAAGCGCGGACGCAGGCTCGTCCATCAACAAAACCTCCGGCTGTATTGCAAGAGCCCGCGCAATGCACAGGCGCTGCTGCTGTCCGCCGGAGAGCTCAATTGCCGGCTTTTTCAGGTCTCCCCGCACCTCGTCCCAAAGGTACGACATCTTGAGGCAGTCTTCCACAATCTCGTCCAGAACTGTTCGGTCCCGGACGCCGTTGAGCCTCACTCCCGACACCACATTGTCGTATATCGACATTGTCGGAAACGGATTCGGCTTTTGAAACACCATGCCGACCTTTCTTCTGTGGTATATCGGATCTATGCTCTTGTCGTACAGGTCGGTGCTGTCTATCATGACCCTGCCCTCAACCCTGGCTCCGGGCGTCATATCGTGCATCCGATTCAGGCACCGCAGAAAGGTAGTCTTGCCGCAGCCTGACGGGCCTATCAGCGCGGTAACAGAATTTTCCGGAAACTTGAGGCTGACATTCTTTACTGCCAGATAATCATTATAGTATATGCTTACGTTTTCTGCAATCATCTTGTAGCGCAGGTGTTTTTTAGCAGAAGGAACGGGTTTTTCTCTCTGCAGCGATAGCGCGGTCATTGGTTTCTTACCCCAAGAGTTTTTGAGCGGCGATTAAAACCTTTGCCCCTGCCCTGGAACCAGTACCGCACTCCCACATGAATCATCAAAATTATGACTACTAGAATCAGCGCCGCTCCCCAGCCGGCAATTCTTGCCTCCTCGTACGGCAGCAGCGAAAAGCGCCATATCCGCAAAGGCAGCGCGTCCATCGGCGTGTCAAAGCCCCCAAAAAATTGGCTGCTTCCAAGAATGGTCATGATGAGTGGCGCAGTCTCTCCGCCGATGCGGGATATTGACAGCAGTATTCCCGTCAGCAGCCCGCGCTTTGCCGTCGCCAGAACGATTCTGATAGTAATCGTTGCCTTTTTGAGCCCGAGGGCAGTTCCCGCCTCGCGGTACGTCCACGGCACCATCTTGAGCTGCTCTTCAGTTGCGCGCGCCACTATTGGAAACATGATAAGCGACAGCGCAAACGCGCCGGCCCAGATTGAAAAATGCCCCAGCAAAAGGACGATTGCCAGAAATGCAAAGAGTCCCAGGACGATGGACGGCACTTCCATGAACACGTCCAGAAAGAACCGTATCTGCTTGGCCATTATGCCGCCGCCGACTTCTGCCAGGTATATGCCCGCAAGTATTCCCACCGGTATTCCCACAAGAGACGAGAGTCCGATTATAATCAGCGTGCCCTGTATTGCAGGCCCTACCGATATGGTGCCGGCTCCTATGGCTCCAGGCTCTTCTGTAAGAAACTCCCAGCTTAGTGCGGGAGCCCCGCCCACTACAAGCTGTCCCAAAATCCACAGCAGCGGAATAATTGCAAGGGCGGCGCTGGCAGTTATTGCGCCCACCATGATTCGGTCCTTGAGCAGGCGTCTTCGCACATTTGACTTGAACATTGCCCGAATTTCTGCGCGCCTCTCGCTCTTTTCAGTCAATTCTTGATTGCGCCCTCCCTGACCCGCAGCATGCGCGTTACGATATAGTGAGCCAGCACGTTAACAGACATTGCCACCAAGAGCAGCACCAGCCCCACTGCAATAAGGGCAGGAAGGTGCAGTGAGACCGGCGACGCCTCAATAAACTCGTTTGCTATTATGCTGGACATTGTCTGGCTTGGATGAAACAGCGACTGCGGCATTGCATTGACGCCGACCGCATTTCCGATGAGCATTGTTACCGCCATGGTCTCTCCTATGGCCCGTCCCAGTCCCAGAATAGCAGCTCCGATGAGCCCCGCCTTGGAGTACGGAAATACCGCCATTCTGAACATCTCCCAGGTGGTCGAACCGAGCATGTAGGCCGCCTCCTTTTGCTGGTGCGGGACTGCCAGCATCACCTCTCGAGATACGGCGGATATTGTAGGTATGATCATGATTGCAAGTATTATGCTGGCCGACAGAATGTCCAGTCCGAACGGCGTTCCGGAGAACAGAAATATCGAGTCGCCGAATGCATCGTGCAGCGGACGCTCTATCCAGTCCCGAAAGTATATCCGGAATATGAAGAGTCCCCACAGGCCGTACACTACGCTGGGAACGGCTTCTAAGAGTTCGATCATGTATCCCATGGGATCGCCTATTTTTTTGGGCACGATTATGACAAACATTGCAATTCCGATGCTCAATGGAAGCGCGATTATCATCGCAATTGCCGACGAGATCAGCGTTCCCAGAATGTACGGCAGCGCGCCAAACGATTCCCTGCCCTCTGCAGCGTTCCAGTCTGTTCCTGCGATGAATCCCAGTCCTTCCTCATCCCATATCGGACCAGACTCTGCGCCCAGCTGCATGACCATTATGGCAATAATTGCAAGAACATAGACTCCTGCAATGGTGGTTCCAACCTTGAATATCCGGTCAGCCAGCGGAGTGCGTCCTTGCTTTTTTATTCGGCCGCGAAGCCTCCAGTTGTTCAACAAGAATGATGGATTTTGCTTAATCTATGTAATGATTGACCATAGATTACGATTGTCGTATAATTCGCTTATTGCTATATAGAGTATATTGTATCAGGTAATAATACAGAGATTCCGCAATCATTCATGGTACAGGGAACCAAGCAGATGCGAAAGCTGCAATTGAGCGGAGGATCGACCTTTGTAATATCGCTGCCCAAGGTATGGGTGGAAGACATGAGCCTAAAGGCCGGCGACGGCGTCATGATCACAAAAAACTCAAACAAGTCCCTGACATTCGTGCCCGATGAATCTTCAAGCAAGAAAGATTCCAGTTTTGCAGTGACAGAGATCAGCGCAAAGAGCACGGACGAGTCTGTCAGGCGAAAGATAATTGCAATATATCTTGCAGGGTACAAGTTGATCAGAATAGTCTCAAAGGGCGTAAAGCTGCGTCCGAGCCAGACGGGCGTCATAAGAAATCTTATTCGCTCAACCATGATTGGAACCGAAATTGTCGAATCGGATTCTGAATCGATGGTCATACAGATACTTACCAGGCTGCCGGAGCTCTCATTTGATACTGCGCTAAAGCGAATGCACCTTATGACAATTAGCATGCACCGCGAAGCAGTTGAGGCGCTGACTGCCTGCAACAGCATTTACGCTCAGGAGATAATAAGCATGGACGATGAGATTGACAGGTTTGCTCTTTACATGCAGCGAAACCTTACAATGGCAGTCCAGAATGCCGGCATACTCCAGGAGATGGGCCTCAAAAAGCCTGCCGACTGCCTGGGATACCGCACCGTAATAGCAAGAATTGAGAGAATTGCGGATCACGCTGCCCTGATTGCAAAGCGCACAAGGCATCTCAAAGGCCCGATAGACGCGGACATGATGAGCGATATCAGAGCCCTGAGTGAGAGTTCGCTAAGGCTGTTTGAGCGCGCCATCGAATCCCTCATTGAGTGCGACTATCACATGGCGGAAAAAGTTGCAGACGAGGTTCCTGCACTAGTGCAAAGGCAGGAGGACATGATGTTTGGGCTGCGGGAGAATGCAAAAAACGCTTCAATAATAAAATTCGTGCTGGAAGATATCAGGAGAACGGCAGAATATTCAAGCGACATAGCCGAGGTCGTAATGGACAAGAACATTCAAAGCGTAATATCCGAAGAATAGGCAAAAACTTTTGCACGCCGGATTGGCAGGCATTGCGCATCCGGCGAACTGTACCGTGCAGGAGCATGCCCGAATTGCAAGCTTTGGAAGATTCGTTTTGCAGGAGTGTAAAAAAAAAGCCGTACGGCCGGCGGCCGTACTGTGTTGCGGTCAGCCCAGGATCATGCGCAGAACGGCTTCGGTCTTTCCCAGGACGCGGTAGCACATTCTGCCGACGCGCTCGGGGCTGCCGTCTCCGGCATAGTGAGCAATGTACCGGTGCGTGTACTGATCTGCATTGTACCCGTACAGCCTTCCCAGAACGCAGGCAGAGAGCTGGGCAATTGCCTCCTGTTCCGGATCCTGCCCAGGCTTGAGCTTTTCAATGCGATCGTGAGCCTTGTGGGAGAGTTCGTGAAAGAATGTTGTCGGATCGTCGGTGCAAAGCCGGATCTCATTATCCTCGCTGCTGAATGATCCGTACTCGCCGCAGGATGTTCCGTCGTATCTGACTTTTACGCCCCACTTTTTTGCCACATCAGCAAGCGGCGGGAGGGACTTGGGCTCGTTCTTGACGGTTTTGAGAGTTTTGCCTTCGGTGTCCTCATACCGGAATACCGGTATGCACCGAAATCCCGTCAGAATTGTTCTTGTTTCGGGTTCGGGTTTTTCCAGTTCGGTTTCTTCCGGAACATTCTTGGATTCGTCCTCTTTTGATTTGTCGGACTTTGCAGATTCCGGATCCTGAGACTCGTCTCTGCCGGATTTGTCCTTGCCGGATTTCATCCTGCCTGAATCTTGGGATTTGTTTTTGCCGGGCTTGGAGTTTTTTGAATCGTCTGCTGCAGGCTTGCCTTTGGTTTTTTCAGGCTCAGGTTCTTTTTGGCTGCTATTTTCCGGACAGTCTTCAGCGTCTTCCTTTCTTATTACGGCCAGGCACGGACCCAGAATGTAGATTGCACGCGCGCCCTTTTTGACATGGCGTCCTACTGACTGCCACTGCCTAAAGCCCCTTGCATCGGTCGTATTGGAGAACATCATCAGTATTTTATTGCCCATGCTCCACAAGTCGCTCGGCTTGCCTTCTGATTCAAGGTATGCCTTTGCCACGGCTGCCGGCAGCTTTTCATGGGAGAATATTTCAGCGACTTCTCGGAGTTGTTCTATTGCTTTTTTTGTACTCTTCATGCCTCCACCCATGAAATGACATGGCTGCATGAGGCTCTGCCAGCGGCGGAAAACTGTATTTCAGTATAACTGCCGCTAGACCTTGTATGATTTCTGTTTGTCATTGAATATATTACGTCACCATACTATATATTACTTTCCTGCGACTGTTCTGTAACAAATTCTGGTGACGCTGAAGACGCTTGCGCAGATGAGATTTTGTAAGCAATTCTGGTCATGGAATTTGACGCCTGCGGAGCAGGTCCATAATGAAACAGGTCTTGGAAAAACCCAGCATTAGATGGCATCAGTTGATGCGGGATTCTGTCACCCAAATTTGTTATAGAACCATAAAAGTAAATTTTGATTTCGGCGGGCGGAATTATTTCAGCCTTGCACATTTCAGTCGCTTGTGCGGCCGTTCATTATTTTGAATTTCAGCTTGGCCAGACGCCCCTTCAGCGAGGGTGTTTTTGATTCATCGCACTCCGAGTAGTTTATTGCCATAGCCTGATCGTCAATCCGGATATCCGTTTCCTTTTTCTCTTTGATAATTCGCTGGACGCAGTCGGTGCTGGATAAAATTCGCTTTTTGAGATTGAGCGGCTCCTCTTGCAGGTGGGCAAGATTGTCGGCTTCGGCAGCAGAAGCGGGGACGGCGGGGGCGACAATAGCTAAGTTGCGTTCCAGCTCTGACATATCGAGCTCAATGCTGGGCTGGCGGCTGACGCTGGTGGATTTGGGGGCGGCTCGGCGGCGGCTGACGCTGGTGGATTTGGGGGCGGCTCGGCGTTCCAGTCCTTCAATGATTTTACGCTGGATTGTCAAAGCCTCTCTCATATATTCGGGATTGACCTCATCTTCGATTAATCGGTGGATTCGTTTTATGCATTCCTCGTATTGTCGCCTGAGTTCCGAAATCGGCTGGGGATTTTCGGCCGTCTCTTCAATGTCTAAAACGTCGCCCAATGACCCAAATGTGATCTTCCTTACACCCTCACGGGTTTCGATTACGTATGAGGGGAGATCGCCTTCGGTGCTTATTGTCATACTTTGTATTGCGGTAATTCAATTTATAAATTGAGCCCTTTCGGACGTATTGTTCCCCTAATGATTACGATTTTGCCGTCCCAGCCGAGCCCCCGCAAATATTTTATCGCCTCTTCAGGGGTGCCTCGCGGCTTGATGTAGATAACTTCGATTTCGGCTCCGTGATCTGCCGGCAGTCGCACCTCAAGCTCTATGAGGTGATCGATTACGCCGTATTTTGTGCTTTCAAGCACCCGGTCATCTCCCACCATCACCATGGACAATGGAGTATATTCTAATGGAATGCCTTTTTTGTTGATATCTTTGAATTGCGCCACGATATGGTAATTTCTAAAATCCAGGGCGGATATGCGGGATGCGGAGCAGTAGATCATACCTTTTTCTGGGTTTGGAAAAAATTCTGGATTTGGCCGCAGACCATTATTCATAAAATCCCCAAACATGTCATCATTCATTGCCCGATAAGCCATGCCCGATTTTTCATATGTCAGTTTTAATATTCGATTATATTCGTCAAGCAACGCCATTGCTTCAGGCTCAATGCGGCGGGCGTATCCCATTATTTCCCGCATAAGTTTGAGCTTGGCTCTCTTGCTTAATTTTTTCTTGGTGGCGATTCCATTCTTTGTTTTAAATAATTCATACTTTGCGAATTCAGGCGCTTCCAGCAGAGAATTTCTAACGCGCTCAAATGCCTTCATGAATCCTTTATAGATGGGATACTTTTTACTGCCGAGTATTTGATTATGTAATATTGTTGTGTAATATCGCGGATCGTTAAACCAATAATCGCTGGCATATTTATTAATCACCGCTCTTTTTTTCGGTCGCTCTGGATTGAAATCAAATGTGTTGAGATCAACAACTGTTGGCCTTTTTCTGCCTTTGCGACTCTTGCCACCACCCTCGTCTGGATTGTTTTCTGCCCGGCGCTGAACAGCCCGCCGACCCGCCTCGCTGGAGTCTTCGTCGGGGCGAATTGGATAGCGTTGTTTCTTTTCTGTGGTGCGCCAATAATTGCTACCCCTGTTTGGCTTGTCTTTGAGGCTAGGCTGGAAGCATTTGACGGCGAGTATTTTGAGCCGAAGCGCGATCATATCAAGCTTTATTTTCAGCATTTTAATTGCTTCGCGAAGTTTCCCGATGTCATCAGAATCATAAGTCATCCGAACACGCCCCCGAATTGTCGTAAAAATCAGTCGCAGATTTATCGAATCGCGCGGTGGGCAGTCTTGATTTCATGCACTCATGGGCATTTTTTTTGATTCGTCCATTGCCATTATGTCTTTGCGAATGAATTGCAGTACTGTTTTTGATGCTATCTGCGAAAGCATTTTCTGGAATCATATAGTAACTTTCTTGTCGTGCTTTATAAGGTTTGTTTGTGATTGTTAGTGCTCCTATGAATCAGGACGCTACTCCTGGGCGGCGCCAAAACACCATTCAGGAGCGTTATCATTTTTGGACAAGTCATTGGCCTGCAAGGCCGGTATACGCTCAAGCCTGTTTCACAGCAGCCAATGCATCAAATGGCAGCAGTTCTGCAACTCATCAGACTGCTGGCAAAAGCGCGCGCCGTAGCCTGCGCTCATGCTGCGCTGACGATTGCGTCAAGTCCTGCTTTGCTGAACCAGGCATGCTCGGTCCGGGACAAGCGCGCCACCCAACAATAAAAAAACAAAAAAGTGCTGGTTTATTCTGTCTTGATTATTCCTTGTTGTATGAGGAACTGCAGTGCTGATATGAGCGTACTGTCGTCTATCTGGCCGTCGCCGTACAGCTTGAAGACGCCTGCCACCCATTCAGGAATTTGCGAATCCGATGCGGCAGATGCTGCCGGAGCATACTCCCACAGCGCGCTGCCTTCATACTGAACCATTCCAAGCCCCTCTTTTCCCAAGCCAATTACTTCGTCAGGAAGAGGAACGAATCCCAGTTCGCTTGCATACTGCTGTCCGTCTGTAAGCATCCAATAGATCATCCATATCAGCGCAAGAGCTTCATTTCGGCTGTCCGCAACATCAGTGACATCTTCATACACCAAAAGATACGTAAAAGTAGCAATTGGATAAGAGTCTGCTCCTGGCGCATTCAGCAGGTTGACTGCATGCCACGCTTCATTGGGCTGTGGAAGCGACGCTTTTGCCAGTTCGCCTGCGGCGTTTGCCGTAGTGTCAAGAGACGGATATACAAAGCCCGACTTGTCGCCGTTCTCTACGGCAACACTCTTGATATCGTTTTGCACCGCATATGCGATGGATACATATCCTATTGCGCCTTCGGTTGTGAGCAGCGTATTTGCAACGCCTTCATTCCCTGGCGATCCGCGGCCTGTAGGCCAGCCGACGCTCTTTCCGTTTCCTACGTTTTCATCCCATGATTCGCTTACGGAAGACAGCCATTGCGTGAATACCTTTGTTGTTCCAGAGCCGTCAGACCTGTAAACTACAGCAATGCTGCTTGACGGCAGATCGACGCCAGGGTTGTCGGCTGCAATTGCCGGATCATTCCATTTTGTGATCTTGCCTTCAAAGATGTCGGCAATCACCGGTCCTTTCAGGTTCAGTCCGTCGGACACACCGTCCAAGTTGTATACCACGTTTACTGCGCCGATTGTCTCAGGAATGTGTAGTGTGCTTGAAACTGCTTCCATTTCAGCTACGGTAAGAGGAGCATCTGTTCCAGCAAAGGATACCGTACCCTCAATGTGCTGCTTTACGCCTCCGCCGCTTCCAATAGACTGGTAGTTTAGGTTCAAGTCGTCGTTGATGTTGTTGATCTCTACCCGCCAGCGGTCAATCAGCGGAAACGGAAATGATGCACCAGCACCGTCAATTGTTACCGAGCCTTGCGGCTCTTCCGGCCCCGTCTGAGCCTCTGCATACAGCGGAGGAATTATGGATGTCAGCATTACTGCAATCAGCATTATCGTCATTGTTTTCATTAATCGTATCAATGACGCAGTTTACTTATGCATCATAGAAATAGATTACGTACCATACGGAACGATCTATACTCTATATAGAGCGGCATTCTGGAGCGGGCCCTTGTTTTAGGACCGTTTTTGGAGTGCTTTTGCGCATGTTTTGATCGCTCATTTTGAGCTCCCGCTCCTCAATTTGCTGACAAATTTGTTTGGTGGCAGATACGCCAGGACAGAATGGATTCTGCTGCTGCAGCAGCCCGCATATGCATGAGCAGGCGCCTCTCAGGCATCATGGAGCCGCGCAAAATCACAAGGCGTCGCATTCCTTCGCGAATGTCTTGTGGAACAATTCTATGCGTCCATTTTGTTCCGTCGTGTTCTTCCAGATAAAGCCGCGCCGCATGCCAAGAGACGTCAAGAATTCTCCAAATTCTCCGGAGGCGTGCTGCAAGCTGTTGCCGGTTCTTATTCTGAGTTTTGCGGTGTCAGGCTTCTCTAGCGCTACATGCATCATTGCAACAACAACCGCTTTTGCAGTTGCAAATATTTCAAAATTTGTAGGACAGTCATTTTCTTGTGAATGCATCCAGTACGTTGAAGTAGCAATGCCGCCGTCCACTCCACAGTGAACTCATGTGATGCCGGTCCGCCAGAGTTGGTTTGGGCCGTACGGCCTGAACAGCTTTTCTATCGTAGTCATCGCTAGAATGCCAAAATAAAAATAAATAACACGCCCCGATCATCAACCGGTACGACTACAGATCCCTTCATACGAATCATTCGTATCAGAAACTTTCTAAAGCACAATCACCGGCAAATCACGAAAATCGAGTCAGAGTACACGATACAATGCATGAAAACAGAGTGAGAAGTGGACAATATCTTTCTCACGTATGGCGAGTTCCTGCCAAACTTGAAAGTGACAGACTCGGATGAGACAGAATATCCGATCATGTCAAATGCCGATGTCAGATTGCTGTTGCAATTCATGCAGGAGGATGGAAAAAACGTAAACGATCTGAGACAGCAGGTGGATAAGGGAATAATCTTTCTAATATGGATCAAAGTCCCCCCTAACAAAAAACTAAAGTCAAACGAGGTTAGAATACTGCATGTTGGCTATGAAAAAAAGAAGGAAGACAGAAATGACATGAATGTCCTTGATGTTTCCCCAAACCATGCATTCCCCGTATTTTGGATCTTCAAAAAGCCCCAAGACTATGACATTACGGACCGATACTGTGTCACCAAACAAGGGGACGAAATAAAATGGAGCACATGGAGGCAGGACATGAGCGGCATGCTTATATCATGACACTCCTGAGAGTTCCGTGCTTTTGGTACGTTCAGAAAATCAAAAAGTTGTGATAGCCTATTCGTTCAGTCCAAAGGTATCGGTAATGGCACTGCCTGCAGCCTCGCTGATCTTGCTCACGAGCTTTTCATTGTTTTTAATCATGGTGCAAGTATCTGAATCCTTGTCCATGTTTAAAGAGTTGCTGGAGCACAAGCTTGAACTCGCTTTGTTTGTCGCTTCCTCAAGCATCATCATACCGCGTTTTATCAATAATGTGGAAATCCGGCACATGACATTCTGGGTATATTTCGTGCCTGTGGGACTCTCAATAATCTTTACCTTGCTGTCCTTTGGTAGAGTATCTTTTAATTAGATATGGTACAATGTATGAGTGACGCAAGATGGACGCAGATGAAAAAGCAAGGATAAAAAAACTGTATGATTGTGAGGATTCCATCACATCATACATGATAGATTCGGGCGCAAGAGTCGCCGCCGCCAGAAAGAAGGACGTAAAAAACGACCCGCGCTGCCTGCTGTCTGAGGATTCTGCATAAGAAGACCCCAGAGCTTTGGTCACTTTTGGCTGTTTTACATCTCTTTTGAGCACTGATTGTATATGGCCGCCAAAGCGATCTGCGAGATCATTGGTAAACGGACATCATGGCGGCGGCGCATGCCGGATCGGCAAGACGCAATCCTAAAACGGCTTGTTGACCTCGCGCGTAAACACATAGCTGGCAATTATGATCATGGCAACAACAAAAGCGCCGATGATGCCTATGCTGAGTGCGGCGGATACGCCTTCGGTTACGCCCGTCATCAGTCCCCGAATAAGCAACACGGCATATGTCACAGGATTCAGCTTGGCGGCAGCTGCAAGCCATTCAGGCAAAAGCTCAAGCGGAAAGAGCGCCGGGCTTAGCATAAACAGCGGCATTCCAAGAAAGTTTATCGTCCCCCAGAACGTCTCCTGAGACTTTGCAGTAGCGGCTATTGTAACCGATATGCCCGAAAATCCAAGCGAGAAGAGAATCACTATCGCCATGATTGGTATTATCACAAGCAGGTTGGAGAATCCGACCCCGATGGCAAGGGCTATTCCTATTATCAGGCTTGCCTGAAGAGCCGCTATCATCGATATTGCCAGCATCTTGCCCAGGGCGACAGACGAGCGCGATATCGGCGATGTCAGCACCTTGTTCATGAATCCGTACCTTCTGTCCCATAACGTATTGACTCCGCCGAATATGCTTGTAAATATGGCCGTAAGTATTATGACGCCAGGCGCCATAAACTCAATGTACTGTCCGTCAAAGCCTGCGGACTGGATGAGCGGCTGCGTCTCTGCAAATATGTTGCCCACCACGATTATCCAAACCGCCGGCTGGATGAGCCGTATCAGAACGCCGCTGCGGGACTTTTGATAGCGCTTCATCTCGCGCCAGAATACGGCATACGTATCGGATGCGGCGCGCGCCGTCATATCATCTTCCTCCTTGAGGGAAACCGCTTGCTTACCGGAGCCTCGTCCCGCAGTTCGTGCCCCGTATGCGACAGGAATACGTCGTCCAGCGTAGGCTGCGTTACCGACAGGGAGCCTATGCTGACTCCCAGCGAGTCTGATATTTCGAATATTTTTGGAATTACTGCCGTGCCTCCGTCCGCATATGCCGTTATGCTGCGATCCTTGCAGCGCGCCTCCTGAATCTGCGGGATGCCGCGCATGGCAGAGACTACGTCGTCCGCTCTGCCGCCGACATCAAGCGATATCACCTGCTTTCCCAGGGCGTCCTTCATTTCCTGCGGCGTGCCCACATTCTGCGTCCTACCATAGTCTATTATTGCCACCCTGTCGCACAGCCTGTCCGCCTCCTCCATATAGTGCGTTGAGACGAATATTGTAATGCCGTACTGGTCGTGAATGGATCTTAGATGATCCCAGATTTTGCGCCTTGTCTGTATGTCAAGCCCGACGGTCGGCTCGTCCAGAAACAGCACCCTTGGCATGTGAAGCAGCCCGCTTGCAATGTCCAGCCGCTTTCTCATGCCGCCCGAGTACGTTGATACGGTATCGTTCATTCTGTCGCCAAGCTCCACCAGGGCAATCACCTCGTCTATCCTCTTTGATGCGGTCTGCTTTGGTATCCGGTTTATCTGGGCTGCAAAAGAGAGGTTCTCCCGCCCCGTCATAAACTCGTCTACCGACGTATCCTGCTGAACATACCCTATGCTGCGCCGAACCTGCGACGCCTGGGAAACTACGTCGTATCCGGCAACGGCGGCTTTGCCGGACGTCGGTTTGAGCAGCGTAGTCAAAAGCATCATCGTCGTGCTCTTGCCTGCGCCGTTGGGGCCTAGAAATCCGAAAATCTCCCCCTCCTCCACGGCAAAGTTAAGATCGTCTACTGCCACAATATCGCCATATGCCTTCTTGAGAGAGATTGTTTCTATTGCGTTCAACCGACTAGAATGAGGGATCAAAGGTATAAAATGCTAAACATTTGAACATGTCCGAAAATGCCCAGGGCACCTCGCGCGAGCAGGATCTGTCAGGCTCGGCATCAAAGGCCGGGTCATTGCATCATTGGTTCTGCTGCAGGGGTCGGCTGTTCAAGACGGATGGCAGTCCTGGCAGTGCGCCGCAGCGCAGGATCTGATGCAAGAGAGGCATGCCGCGGCCAAAACCCAAAGCCGTAAGGCCCGATGCCCCGCGCCGCAAAAGATGAAAATAAATGAGGGCAGATGCGAGGCATGCTGATGCGAAAATGGCGTTGCTTGTGAGAGGGCTTTGCTGCAAGCGCTGTTCGTCAAACGCGGAGACAGTGCTGTACGGCGGCGGCGCATGCCCCAAATGCATGGCAAGATCAAAGCGATGCTAGATGTCGGAAGATACCGGGTCTTTTTTGGCTGTGCTCGTTACTATTGGCAGGATAACCGGAAGAGAGCATGCCGTGAAACTCAAGGCCGTACTCTACAAAGGCAGCTATTACTTTTCAAGGCGCCGCCCGGACTCGGACTGGTTCAAGAATGCCGCGTGCGGCGGCGCGGTCAGGATCATAATAGGCGGCATGGAGATTTTAGGAACGGCAAGCGAGGAGACTGACCAGGGCGTAATAGCGGCAGTATCAGAACTCAAGTATCCCGGCGAGCCGAGAGCGCTGGAGGCCAGGGTGGCAATCCGGGTAACTCCCGGCGAGCCCCAAGGCGCATCGCAAGTCATTCCAGATGAATAATTGTGGAGACGCCGCGCTTCTCATGCTCAAGTTCGCCGTCAAGCTCAATTACGGTAACCGTAAACGAGATAACATCAAGCGGCTTGCCGCCTTTGGCGTGAATCGTAAGCGGAATGTCCGTATCAACGGATGCCGGAAAAGGCAGTATGGACTCGTCTACTGCTGCATTGCATGTCGACTCGATTCTAAACCAGTTGTCCTTGAAATGAAATCCCAGGACGGTTTTCCGGTTCAGGCGCCCGCGAGCCCTGACTCTTGCCGTAATGTTTCCGGGCTGCGCAACAACATAGCTTGACTGTCCGTTTACCTGCACGTCAATGTAAAACGGGTGTCCGGCAGTCGCCTCCGCCATCTTTTGTATGCCGTCGTTCATCGCTACGTCCACGCCCTTGATTGACTGCGGCACCTTGGCTATCCAGAGGTTTGTCCTTTCTATCACCCCTGCAATCTCTGCGCGCCTTCTGTCATCCTCTTTCCGCGGCAGCTTGTAGCGTTCCACCCATGCAATATAGTCGTGCGAGATTTCTTTGATATAGTCCATGCACACTGCCCTGTACGAGTCAACATCGTCAGTCCTCTCTGATGCATCGTCCGTTCTCATGCCGTCATAGCCTGCAGGCATTGCCATGCCATGTACGGCGCAGCCCTTCTAAAAAAACCAAATCATGTCACAGGCATGTCTCAGCTGCGCTGCGGCGGCTGCCGCAGTGTATTCAAGAATATCACCAGGCTGGAAGGCATCCCTGCATAATCAGCGCATGCTCAAAATGAGATATGTCGGGAGTGCCGGGAAGTTTCTGCCGGCGCGCATCATCCCTGTAGACGCCTGTCCGTTTTCCGCTCCGAAAAGATCCAGCTAGGCGGGGCATGCCGCGCATTCATCTTTGGCCTGCCGCCAAATACGATTGGAGTATGCATCAGACATGGCTTTTGCCTGATCTAGGGCAGTCTTATCCGCCGAAATTCTGCCTGCAGCTCAATGCATTTCGTTTTGCTGGCCGCCTCTTTTAATTGGACGCATGGAAATAGGACATTCCAAGATTGCTCCTGCAGTTCCGTGCTGCAAAGCATGATATTGAAGATGCCGGCTGCCGTCAGAGCGCGGCATCAGCCATGCTGCATTGAGATCTGGCCATCCCAAGCCGCCTGGCCAGGACAATTGCTGCAGCTGCGGGAGCTGCCAAATACATGCCCAGGTTCAGGGCTATTACAGAGATGCCAAGCGCCAGTACGGATGCCTCGGAGTTTTCGTCCGCCAGCGACATTACTGACAGCGAGTGAATCATCGGAGTGATCAGTGTTTTTATGGCGTCCCGGAACGCTGAATTCTCCCGCTGCATGTCGGCTATCCCAGGCGAGAACTCATAGTACAGTGAGTTGAATCCAGACACAAACGAGGAGCCCGAATCTGTGGAGAGAAGAGTGCTGTCCCGCAACTCTCTTAGCATCTGCACCTGCGGCGCCAGCTCGGTGCCGTATGCCGCAGTCGCAATCAGGCATCCACCGTCATCAGCATCCGGCGCCGCCGTATCTGCGGGATCAGTGTCCGGTTCCGCCACAGCAGGCGAATCTGCTGCAGGAGCTTGTTCCGCTGCTGGAACCGGTTCCAGGACATCATTCTGTTCTGTTACGGGTGCCGGTGCGGGTGCAGAGCCGCGTTCTGCAGGCGCCTGTGCTTCTGCAGGCTGCGCAGAAACGGCCCGTGCCGGCGCCAGCGCGCCAGGAACGTATCTTGAATATTCAACCTGGCCTGTGCATTGGCCAAGCGTGTTTATGGTCTTGCTTGTAGACGAGCCGCCGCCTGCGCTGACTTTGAGCAGCATGATATCAGCATGCGCGCCGGCAGTGTAGATGGTACGGCCGTCCAAATTCTGAGCCGCGTCCGGCGTTGGCGTGAATGACTCTGAGCCTGCTATCAGTACGATCTCAGCGGAGAGATTGCTGTCCAGGATTACTGTAGTTGCAGGCTCATTGCAGTCCCACATTACAGAGTACAGCCCGGCAAATTCGGCTGGAGCGGCCGCGCCGCCTCCGCCTCCGCCCCCTCCTCCGCCGCCGCCTCCCCGGCTAGGCGCAGGCGCTGGGGACTGCGGAGGGAATCCGGCGCCCTGGTTTGAATCAGGCGGCGGGCTGTCTGGAGGCGCTTCATCGCGCTTGACTGTCACCGTTATGGTGCCCTGCGCGCTGTCTTGTCCGTCGGTTGCGGTATATCTGAACGAGTCTGTGCCGGCATGGTCATGGTCAGGCGTGTACGTAATCGTTGTACCTGCAAAGGTTGCAGTACCGTACGGCGGATTGGATACTGCCGATATTCTGAGAGTGCCGCTGCTGTCAGGATCAGATATGCTGGGAGTTATGGTCACGGGAGTGTTCACTGCAGTTGAAGCCTGCGTGTCGGGCGCAATGGGCGGCCTGTTTGACGCAGAAATAACTGTGATTGGGTTGTCAGGCGCGGCCTCAATGGCGTTTCCGTCAAGATCGGATACGGCGCCCGCCCGGATGTCAAGCTGCGGAGTATTCATTTGGATGATCCGGTTCAGATCATTTTGTCGGAGCGTCATTGATATTGTATCCGAGTCAGTTGCTCCAGGAGTAATGATCGCACGTGCCAGTCCAATCTGGTTTGCCTCTCCTGTCTCGCTGATGTACAGCAATCTCGTATTCACGGCAGAAACGTCTATCGTCTCGCTGAATGTCATGGTTAGCACGCGCGTGTTATGATCCAAAGATGCAGAGACAAAGGCGGGCGCGGTCTCCGGCC
>CAYGAM010000004.1:0-37313 GCA_964347915.1 uncultured Nitrosopumilaceae archaeon
TGTGATCCATCAACAATACTGCGAGGCGGGGGGATTTCCATGTTTTCAACTACTGATGAAGCATGTCGGGCTACTTGTCCCAAGTGTCAAAGTCCGTACTGGAACAGCCTCAAAAAATCTCATACAGCGTTAAAACAGAACAGTCAGATCTTGCAGTACAGTTGAGGCAATCGGCATCTAAAGCAGATATCCTTTTTTTATATTTCAAATTCTTTGCAGAACCGAGAGGACAATTGCGCCGGCATTGGCTGATGGTGCAACCGCCAATCATAACAGAACGGCAGTGCCGGCATTCAAAATGGGGACGCAATCGCCGATGCTTGAACTCAAACTGCCGGCTTGGTATCCAGTCCAGAGTGCGTTTTGAGTGGCGCTCAATGCGGCCATGCAGATGCGATCATGTGCGTGCACCAGCAGCAGGACAGCCTGCGCTTTGCGGACAGGTCACGGCCGAAACGAGGCAAATACGTGCGGCGTATCGGCCTCCTGTTCGGTGGTCCAGTGCGTCGGAAGGCGCACCGTCCGGTCTATGCGCAGTCCCAGCTTTTTGACTACGTCGCCCCAACCGAATCCGTCATCAGCATCATGATCGGTTTTTCCCATCATGATAAAAACTGCATTTCTCCTGAGATTCTCCGGCAGAGCAGCCACCGCGCCTTCAGCCAGCATTTCGCCTCCCATCTCGGGTAGTCCAGATACAAAAAACGCCGGCTTCCCAAGTCCGAGAGTGGTATAATCAAACTTTGCGGCATCCGCATGCACGACGCCAAACGGCACTCCAGTATCTGCAGATATGCCGCGCTGCAGGTCAGCAAGGCTACGGTCAATCTCTATGCCGTGCGCGGCTATTCCTGCAATTTGCGCGCAGTATGCTATCCTTCCGTCTCCAGAACCTATGTCGACTGCTTCCGTAAATCCCATTCCGCCCAGAATTGCAGACAGTGCATATGCAGAGAGCATCCACGTAGGATAGAATGACTGACAGCTCGCGTCGTGCTTGATGCTGTCAAGCCAATAGTGGTTTATGTCGGCAGTATAGACGCGGCACCGGAGGCCTGCAAACTCGGCATCCTGCGACCCGACGTATATCGGGTTATGCCTTACAAACTTGTGCAAAAGGCCAAGATGATGATTCGGTACTGGAATCGACGCTGAGCCTTCAGTGGGCAAAACCTCGCGCAGATGGCCTCGGCTTTCATAATTTCTGCGAAAATCAGACTTTAGCGTGCGTATGCCTCTCGCCATGTCCATGCGCATATCCCGCCTTTCCTGCTAATCATTCTTGCTGTCAGCATGCCTACAGGCCTGGGCAGACGCCCGCCCGAATGCGGCCGATCCCCGCTGCGCTCATTGCAATGCATTGTGAGCTCAATGCTCCCGCCGCCGAAATAATGCAGGACAGCACTCAGCAATGCAGGAAGGCGTAATGCCATGTTCTCTGCGGTATTCTCTGCCAGGCGAACCGGCAGCGGCGCTTCCAGCCGCAGAGCACATAACGGACATATGCTCAGGTCCAGACCTGATTTATGCTCAGCATCTGGCCTGTGCAATGCCGCCGCGGCTGCGCATTGGTCAAAATCTCGCAGACCTGATGTATCAGAATGGCATCAGAGCAGTGCAGGAACGGCACTCCTGCAGTTACATCCACTGATCAAGGCTGTGGCTGCGCATCTCCTGAGCTTTTTTGATTCTGTTAAGGGACGACCTGACGCGTTCAGGCGCAAAGTCGCGGCTTGCAAGATAGTCAGTCACGCCGTCATAATCCACCTGGCCAAATTCAATGTCGGCGTCCGCCACTTCAGGCTCCAAAAAGATTTTACGTATCTGCTCATAGTCCACTTCTGCCAGCTGCTCGCCAATTCCAGGAATGTCTTCCAGCCTTGAGTGGCTTCTTATCAGCTTGAGGGCGGTCTTGGGGCCTATTCGGCGAAAGCCGTCCGGATTAAAGTCCGTGCCTATCAGGATGCCGATGTCCACTAATTGTTCTCTTGTAAGCTTCAATGCCGCCAGGGACGCACCGGTTTCAATCATCTCCGGCTCTACGTTTACGTATGCATTGCGGTTTGGTATTTTTCTTCTTCCGCTTGTTGTAAAATTTCTGACAAGCTTTTTTGCGCCAAACAGCACAGAGTCAAAATCCTGGCTTGCGGCGGCAAATGCAACTCCCGTCTGCGTCAGGCGGGCTGCCGTGGCCTCGCCCTCTGACGGTGCATCGACATGCGGGATTCCAAGCAGCGAGAGCAGCTTTTTCGAGTCCTGAACCATTGCGTCCTTGAGATGCGTAGTCTGCTGGGCGTACCTCCTCACCGCCTCGCTGTCGCCGCTTTGGAGGGCTATTTCATATTTTATTACCGCGTCCCGCTTCAGCGTTCGGCGCCGCTCAATCTCTATCGATTTCAAGTACGGCGGCTTTCCGTCAAAGACATAGACCGGCATTATTCCCATGGAAAGATAGTTTGAGTTTCGATGCAATAATCCGCTAAGATGGCTGGTAGTGTTTCCGCTCAAGTCTGCCAGCGGCCTCCCGTCGGCCCCCCGGATTATGGATAGAAACTGGTACAGGGCATTATAGGCATCTACCGCTATGACTCTTGATGAAAAAGACTTTAGCTCCACTTTTTCTCGTATTACCAGCGGCTTTAGGTTTAATCCCATATGCCGGTTTTATGCTGTGGTTCCTTTTTTGTCTTCGCCGGACCGGCAGGGTTTCAAGGGCATGAGCCGATTCCCTGCCGGCGCCTGCATCTCCTAAATGATGCCGCGCAAGCAGGTTCATCCCACGCACAAAGGTTGTGCAGTCCCAAACATCTGCGCTTTCGTATATAGGTAGGCAGTTCATATGCATAATGCCAGGTTAGCCAAGTGGTAAGGCGGCCGTCTCGAAAACGGCTGCGCGCGAGCGCTCAGGGGTTCGAATCCCTTACCTGGCGCCACATACACAAATGCGGCAGACCGATGCTGATGTCAAATTCCCGATTGCTTTTTCAATTATCCCGCACATGCAAGGAAAAACCCGCGTTTCAGAGTGTCCATTCCTTGGCGTCTGTGTCCTCAGGCACGCGGTGCCGTATCAGTTTCGGCAAGGCGGTTTCAAAACAGAACCCAAATTCATCATGGAACAAATTACCCAACAATGGCAAAATATATCAAACTACGCCCAAATACGATATCATTGTCAGCAACCCAGGCCAAAAATGACGGCAAGGTTCTTGAGATAGGCCCTCTGGAATATGCATTCCCATGCTCAAAATCAAAGATTCTAGACTTTCTCTGTGTGTTCCAAGACTATGACTATTCGGTATCTGAGATTGCCAGAAATTCCGGAGTGTCCTTTAAGACTGCACTGGGCGAGATCAGGATGCTGGCAAAGGACGGAATAGTCGTACGCACGAGAGTCTCAGGCAGGTCTCACATGTACAAACTTAATCCAGACTCTGCACAAGCCAAGGCAATCAGCAGTCTTGCTCTTGAAATAGCAATAAGCAAAAAAATGACGCAAGGCGCCAGATCTGACAGGAGAATCTGATTTGCATTATTTTTTTGGAATTTAAATCAGGCAGAATCCGTACGCAGGCAATACAGTCCGAATCGCATGCCGTGCCAATCATCCTTCAGACAGCTCAGGCGCGACTCAAAATCACTTCAAGCGTACCAGAGAACAAAAATCAATTGTGGACGCAGTCCGGCCATCGGATTGGCCTGAACAGCAGCTTCAGAAAAGCCAAAAAGATCAAGCTTTGGTGTATTCTTGCATGCGCGCATCCTGCACGTGAAATACAGCCCGCCGAAGCAGCAGAATGTCGCGCTCATGCCTGAGCAGAAACTCGCGCGTATCCTGCGCCAGATACATTACTGCCGGATCATAGCGGCTGCCGTGTCCGAATTTGCGCATTGCATGTCCCTTGCGAACTATGCTGTGCAGTATCTTGTCGGCAGTGCCCTCTGCAATCTGCATTGCGTCAAAAATTTCATGCCGCTTGACATAGCAGGCCACTCCCGCTCCTGAGCCCAGCATGTAAGAGTAGTACATGTCCGACAGAATGCAAAGCTCAGAGAATGTCACTCCAAGCGATGCTGCAAGGCAGTACCATCTTCCCTGCTCCGACAGGCACACTGCGCCGTCTGCGACCCGGACCAGATTCATTCTTTTTGCCCTCCACAGGTACGTGTTTGCATATGCTGCTCCGGTCACGGCTGCAAGAGCGTCGCAGCTGGCATTGCCGCGCCAAAACAGCGCGGCAAGCATTCTGGCAAGGCGGGACTGCGGGCGCAGGCGCATTGACAACGCGCTCAATTCCTTGAATCTGCCGGCTCGGCGCCCGGACATGCCGTTTTGCGCCATGGCGCTATCGTGCGGCAATTGAATCTTCTCCCATGCTTCCTGCAGACAGCCTGCTTCTGCATCGCTGCATTGCGCCGACAGAGACTTTGAACAGTCCGGCAGTCTCTGCAAGGGTGGATGAGAACCGGTGCGTTTTGCACGCGGTATAAAGAGCCGAAGCTGCGACGACCCTCGGGTCCCGCCCGTCAGAGTGTCCTTTCTGATAGGCGGACAACACTATTTCTTCTGCGGCGCTTCGTATTGCCTTTGATCTTGTCATGGACGGCGCGCGGAGCCTCAGATAATACAATGCCATTTGGCGCGCATCCGGAACAATTTTCATTTCAGCGCGAATTTTTTGGACATGGCGCTTAAAGGACTTGTGCTGGCTTTTCCCTACATACTTTGCCAGAAATTCCCTTGCCGGCATGCGCCTGCCTGCAATTTCTAGCGAAACGAATACCAACGCCCAGACAAGCGGCTCGCGCGATACATCCTGAATCATGCGGCGCTTTTCCAAAACTCTCAGCGTGCTGCAGATTGTCTCCTGAAGGCGCTTTGAAAATGCATGCTTTTTGCAGATTTTGTCAACTGTCATAAAAAGCGTAAAGATTCTTTTTTTGCGCGAATCTCGCGTGCTGTCCTTGAAATATTTCTGCATTGCTTTGCTTATAGTTGAATTGCCCGACACTACGCTTCCCAGGTCAAAGTCATGCATTGTGATATGGACTGGGCGGTGAAACGCGGCTGTGTAAGTTGAGCCGCGCTCTGAAGATTCGCTGTCTGCCAGCTTCTCTTCCACAACCGTCCCGCAGCATGAGCAGATGATCTCACCCGCCTGCAAGTCGTAAATGAACGAGTTCATATGCTTTTTGAAATTTGGCTTGGCATCAGTCATGTGATCAAGCCTGGAATCAGCCATCATAGTACGGTTCCCCGCATGCATAAGCCAGTACGATTCATACGATTCGTATGATTCTGTGCTGGCGGGCTGCTGATTCTGCAGTTCATCCCGGCGCGGCGTTTGCTCCTGCATGTTCTCGCGCAGTTGGGATGCGCAATCATATACCGTACTGTACCGTACATATTGACTGTAAGAATGCGGCGTATAAAAGCGGCGCAGAAAATCACAGCAAATACAAGATGCAAGATCTGGCACGGCAAGTAAATCCGCGTTCGCGGCGCGCCAGAAAAAGCGGCGGCGCAAAACCAAAGTTAATACATGAACAGGAATCACCACAACTCGAATGGTATCAAAAAGAGGCATGGGGCTGACAGTCGGCATTTTAGCAGCCATTACGATTGCAAGCTTTGTGATATGGTACGTGCCGCAGAACAATCCAATAACATTCACCATAACAGACTTTGAGAGCCACCTGGATGGCGTAAAGTCGATACATGCAACAGTTGACGCCAGCCTTGAAGAAGAATTTCAACGCCTTGTAGCAGGAGAGATTAGCCCGGACGAGTACATTCAGTCTGCCGATGCTGCGACAGCTCAGATAAGCGGTGAGATTGCGCAGATGCTAAACACTCAGCCGCCTGACGGCTGGCTTGACAGCTATGCATCATACATTGATGCGCTGCGAGGCTATAATTCGTACATACGAGAGACCATCGTGTACGCCAAGATTGTAGAAAGCGGCGGCTCGGAGAGTGATCTTGCCGCGTCGCTTGAAAAGGCAACCGAGTACAAAGAGATAGCAAACATAGCATCCGGCATATCAGACGAGAACAGGCCGTAGGCAGCATTCTTGGCCGAATCCTGCCAAGGGCGCATAGCACAAGCGCAGGCATCATGAAAAGCGTAACGCTTGTGAAATTTCGTGCTCACCATGACAGCAGGCATCCCAGATTCTGCATCCTATGCAGAGCAGGCGAGCTGCAGGCAAAATAATTAAAAAGTTGAAGCGGCACATACTATTGATGACTCAAAAGTCAGGCAGTGTTGAAAAGGATGTTCATGCATCGTCTGCCAGCAGGCTGCTTGTGATCTGCGTGGACCGGGACAACGATATCGGAGACAAGACGGGGCTTGACACTCCGGTGGTGGGCAGGGATGCATGCATTGAAGCGGCTCAGCGGCTGGCTCTGGAAGATCCCGAAGACGCCGATTCCAATTCAATATTTGCGGCGATCAAGACGTACGAAGACCTCGTAAGCAAGGGGTACGATGCCCAGGTAATAGCGGTTGCCGGCGCATCCGGACGGGGAGTTTATGCCGATCAGAAAGTGGCTCAGGAAATCAAGGCTGTCCTGAAGCAGTTTAGCGCGGACGGCGCCGTAATCGTGTCCGACGGCGAGGACGACGAGAGCGTGATTCCCGCAGTTCAAAACATTCTTCCCGTGGTGTCCGTCCAGAGAGTAGTAATGAAGGTGAGCCGCAGCGTGGAATATTCCTATGCCGTATTCGGCAAATATCTGAAGATGGTGATATACGATGAAAAATATTCAAAGTTTTTCCTGGGCGTGCCTGGCGTGCTGCTGCTCATCGGCGGCATCGCGTCAATAGTAGGATACGCCGCGGAAATAATGGCTGTCCTGGTAAGCATACTCGGCGGCGCGTTTGTCATAAGAGCGTTTGACATAGACAGGGCCTGGGCAAGCTGGACAAAGCCTTCGCCCACAAGCTTTATCAAAATATTCACGCTGATAGCAGGCATTGTGTTGATTCTGGCATCGCTGCCTGCAGGAATAGCGGTAATAGATGCGTCGCTGATAGACGACACCATGGATGTTGCCTCCGTCCTTTCAAACCAGGTAGTTTTGGGACAGTTTATCTCCGGCGCTCTTCCAATACTGTGGGTTGGAATAGGCACCATATTCGCAGGCATACTGATAAGCAACTGGATCAGCAGCAACCAAAAGCAGATCAGCGATTCGCTGAGAATCATAGTTTTGGCGGCGCTCTATCCTACGATACACCAGTTTACAATAGTGCTGTTCCAATCCGAAAATGCGCTCACTCTCGTTCCTCCGCTGCTTGTGGGCCTGGCTGTAACGATGGTTTCAGGCGTGCTGCTCTTCAGGCGGTATCGCGGCACTAAAGAGGGAGCGCCGGAGTAATCAGGCTTCGGCAGTCGGTGCGCCTTTGATGCCTTGAGGCATGGTGCCTGGTACAATACAGCCAGCAACACGGCGCATTGAAGGTGTCATGGGATGAGGCGCGCTCGGCTTCGTCTCAGCAATTCCAGCGCCGCCGTACATTCTCAGTGGCAATGCCTCCAGGCACTGCTACGCGCTTGCAGCCGCCGCCTGCGATAAATCAGCTGCGCACCGCCCAATTGCGCATATTTTCATGCCTGTGACACCCGATGATATTAATAATTCCACATGAGCGGATAATAATCATTATTCAGTACGGCAAACTTGTTATTAAATCGCCTAAAAAAGACGCAAATTGCTAGGAATGTTGTCAAAAATAATTATCAGATTACTAACTAATATTTACCAACTATACCTAAATAAACAAACAGCAAATTATATTCATGGTTGAAGCATACTGCGTGAAATGCAGGGAGAAGCGAACAATAGACAATCCCGTGCAGACAACGCTGAAAAACGGTCGTCCTGCCGTAAAGGGCAAGTGTCCAAAATGCGGAACCGGCGTTTTTAGAATTGGCAAAATGTAATGCGCCGCCTTTTTTTCTTTTTTTAGTTTTAATCTGGAATGCGGGGCCGGATCGCGCATGCCGCGCATCTTCATGCAATTCTACAGGACAGTCCAAGATCAGTTGCGCCGGACGGCAGTGCGACCAAGCTTGAAGGACGCAATGCCGGCAGGCAAAGACGGCGGTGTTGTCCGTCATGCCAGAGCGCTGATGCAGGCTCAATGATGCCAATGATGCCGGATACTGCATTCCAAATCCCGTATGATCCGGAAAAAACAGTTCGATCAGGCTTGGACAGTGAAATAATGCGCCATGCCGGTAATTGTCACGCACCAACAGACAGCATCATTCGAATCAATGGCATCTTGAGATCTAATTCAAGACAGCTTGATTTGTAATCACAGGTGAATCAGCAGGCAGATGCTATGTTCATGCAAGCACGGCGCAGCAAGATAGAATTTATTGGCGTCAGACATAACGTCATATACAGAAAAATTTATGCGCAATTGGGTTTTTTTCTTTCTTGAATGGCGTATGCTGACCAAGTTTTTTGTCCGGGAACAGCATTTTGGAACAATGTTTTAGGACAAATTAAGCAGTATCAAGTATGTGCATCAGGTGAATGCTTGTCGTAGAACAGCCAACAGACAAATAAAAATACATTAAACGCGTCACAAAAAAACAACGCAATGAAATTGTACGATCAAGAGCAATCCGGATTGCAGAACAGTCCGAAATTGTGAACGGCAATTTTTGTTATGTGCGGATGTTCAGAAAGCTTAAAATTCAAAACCATCAAAAATATTGCCTGGCATATTTTTGCTGTATCGATCATAACACCACTTTTCAATTATGCGCATATGACATTCATAATACGTTTGTCCCAAAATAATTAAATTTAGGGCGGCAATATTATACAAAGTCCAGTTTGCGCAAGAGGCAGTCGGGCATATGCAACAGCACAAGCATCATCAGAGATAAAGTCCGTTCCACGACACAAATTCAAAAATATATGCGCGAAATTGCGGCGCGGCAACGTGTACAATTTATGCAGAAACGCAGCATGCAGCAAAAGTATGATTTTAATAAGATGTGCACAACACAGACAGCATGAAATTGTGTGAAAAACTCAGCATACAAACAGGAAGCAAAGAATACAAAAAATGGCAGGTCATATCGACAAAGGAACAGGCAAAGGGTTTGCAGCGAAAACGCAATCAAAAGTTGAATGTTGAAATAGTACACAGCAGGCTGATTTCGAAACCTAGTATGTGATCATATGAGCCAAAAATCCATAACCAAGGGTCGGAAATCCACAGTGAGGGTGCTTTCATCTCGCGATGTTTTTGACACGCTAAAGCTATTAAAAAATAGGCACGTAAATGCGGTCATTTTGGATCCATGGTACAATAGAGGCATTGGCGGAGTCAGAAAGGACTACGACGTATGGCTAAAAAAAGTAACATCCAAGTCGTTTGAAATAGCAGATCACGTATTTGTTTGGGGGTTTCCCGAAATAGTATGCAAGGTTTTGGACGGACTTCCAGTCGACACAGAACTTACTGCATGGATTACATGGTATTACAAGAATTGTCCATCTATAATACGCGGATGGCGGCCTGCGCAATACACATGTCTTCATCTGTCCAAACGTGGTTCGCGAGTATATCCCGAAAACTTCATGACAGAAGAACAACAGCGCAGATACAAAGAAGGAAAGATGAGGTATATTCCTGGACCTCCAAGCGTTCTTGAAGTTCCATTAAACATAGGATTTATAGGCTCAAAAGAACAGACAGGCCATCCGGCCCAGAAACCACTCAAAACAATCGAACCACTGATAAAGATGGTGAGCAATGTGGGGGACACAATAGTTGATCCCATGTGCGGAGCTGGAACAACAGGCGTTGCGTGCAAGATTTTAGGCCGCGATGCCATACTCTGTGATGAATCCAAAGAATATGTCACGCTATCAAAAAAAAGAGTAAAGGCATTATCTTGAGCAGCAGGAAGAATCGACCCGGATATGCAAAGATACGAAAGAAATGTCTACAAAAATCCATACGCGGCAGGCTGGAGAATTTTTTCTTGGCGGCGCATGCAGGTCAGGCAGCACAGACAGGCGGCTGATTCAGTCAGAGAACCTGCAGGCAGAGATTGAAAACAGGCATCGTTGCGGCAAATGCATGGGTCTGCCCGGTTTTCATGCGCGTAAATGAGCCGGCTCGCACAAAGCATGCAACGGTAAACTCTCGCACCGCTCCGGTCTGAAACTCATATATGGAATTGTACTGCAAAGTCAGGCAATGGGCGAAAAAGAATACGCGTTGCTGCTAGAACGCATACGAGACAAGCTGCAGTCAGGCGGGCAGCAAAACCAGTCAAGGCTGGAGCTTCCAATAGTTGATGTAATGTGGGAGGGGCAAAAGACATTCTTGCGCAACTTTGCAGAGTTTCCCAAAGTACTAAGGCGAGATCCGGACAAAGTACTGCAGTATCTGTCAAAGGAGTTTGCAGTTCCGGCAGAAAAGACCGGAGACAAGGCAATGTTCATTGGAAAGCGGGAACCTCAGGATTTCACGAGGCTCTTTAAGTTGTACCTAAAGGATTATGTGGAATGCCCGACATGCACAAGTCCGGATACCAGAGTAATCAAGGAAAACCGCATCTCATTTCTTACATGCGAAGCATGCGGCGCAAAATCCACAATAAAAGGCAAGTATGCATGATGCAGTTTTCAGTAAAAATCGTAGAATACCAGCAAAAGGCAATGCTCAACATATGCGATGCCAACCTTGTGGGAAAAAACATATCGCAGAACGGGCTGCAGATGAGCATCGAATCGGACTATTACGGCACTGACGAGGTAGACGAAAAAGAGGCCGAACGCCTGCTAAGAAACTCAAATATCATAAACATGGTGGGCAAGGGCATTGTCTCTCTTTCTACGGGCATCGGCGTAGGCTCGCCTGACGGCGTCAAGACAATCGGCGGCGTGCCGTTTCTCATCGTATTTCAGATGTAACCGGAATCCAGCAATTCAGCTTTTGTCCAGCAGCAACAAGTCAAATTTCCAGCAGTTATTGGAGTCAGCCGCCAGGGTCGTGAGCCCGCGGCATTTCATCCATAGTACAGACTAGCACCATCACACATGAAAGCAGCATGTCCAATGTGAATTCTCTGTTTTGCGTACATGTTCTCTTTCACGCTTCTACAGATTGTACGGGATCATTGTCATGCAGAGCAGCATTATTCTGACTGATGCATTCTTACCGGCGGCGTGCGGGCGTATCTGCTCCAGGCTCCTGTACTGCAGTTGCAAATGTGCTAATTTCAGGACAGTGTTAGTATGGATCGTGCGTTAGTTCGATATTTGTTTTGTCCGCAACGGCATCTTGCAGTACAGAATCATATGCGTCAGAGAATGCATAGGCCGGCATCTCCTTTAGCATAATGCGCCGCGCCTTTAGCTCAAACGAGTTTCTGATCACCACCCAAATGTCGGAAATTGCGAGCGATATGCAAAACACCGCATGGCAAACGGAGGAATTCAGGCTGGCTGTCTTCAGCCCGATGCTCTTGACGCAGCGGCATCCTGTCTCTATGTCCCATCTGTTTCTGTACTCGCGGGGCGCGTATTCCTGCAGCTCGCCGCAGCTTTTGCATTTCAGGCGGTTGCAAAAGCAAAGTATCTGTCAGCGATGCTGTCCGAGTCCATCTTTCTTGGATTCTTGTTGATGATCAGTCAGAATGCAAACTCCTTGCCCTCTGCCGGCTTCAACATGTACTGTGAGACGGTAGGCCATTCTCCGTTTGCGTGCTCTTCTATAGCTGCCTGTATCTTGCTGTTTTTGACGGCGGGCATGATGAACGCAAATCCGGCATCGCCTATGACAGACAGGGCATCTACGTAGTATCCTCTGCCAAGCATTGAAGATACTGCGTTTTCTTCCAAGCATTGACGTAATGCCCAGATTGATGCAGTCTCAGAGTACTTTACGCACAAGATCAGCCTGTTTGTTGCCTTTGACTATCATGACACTGCTGGTATGAACTGCCGCTTCTTTGATTCGGAGATTGCTTGAGTGATACACTTCAAAAAGGGCAGTTTCATCCTTGTGCTTGTCTTTTTTCGTATGATTTGGGTGCGCATGCTGATCGTGCCTGGGTATCGCGGTTTTGTTCATTACAATAATGACAGCCTTGCAAAGCATGACAAGCTCAGATTCAACGGATTCTGATACCGTATGCTACAGCATGGCATCGCAGTTCTTTATCATCTCGGGCAATTTCACTGGACGCATTCTGCAAAGGGGTTGCTGGGAACTTGGATCTACTCTTTTGTCTTGTTTTTGGACAACATCTGCAGATGTCCCTAGCATTTGATTTGCTCGTGAGGAAAACTAATACATGCAGGCAAGCATGCGGGCCGCGTCATCAATGTTCCATACTGCATTGCATCTTGCAGAAAATCTCTGTTCAATGCAATTGACAGCTCCAAGCAATAAATGAAATGCGCGGCGGCTGGAACGCAGAAGATGTTTCTGCGCACTTGCTTTCTTCTTCATGAAAGTGATCAGTCAATCCCATATGCTCTTTTGGACGGAAAGCTTGAATATCGTTTCAAAACAGAATCGTCCCAAAATTAACACGTTTGAAACTGCGAAAATACGGCCGGCACAAGTCAGGCAGGTATGCCTTTAATTTCTACAAACTGTTTTTTGAATAATATTTCTCATCTTCATACTTTGACGAGCAAATTATTGAATCCAAATAATTCGTAAATTCTTTTCTTGGGGAATCCAGTGTGTGTTGCCGGCAACATTTCCTGCTGCAATACAATTTTGAAGGCTGCATGCAGTCATTACTGCGCTGATCAGCTAAAATATATTTTGGCTTGCATCACCCCATGCGGCCATGCCGGCAAATCATGCACAACATTTGGCCAGTTTGGCGCAGACTGCCTTCCCATCATCGGTGAGCTGGTACAGCCTTCCCTTTCTGGCATCAGGATTTATGCACACAACAAGTCCTTGTCTGCTTAGATCAGACAAAGTATTGCTTACGTGGCTTTGCGGGTACTGTGTTCTGTCAGAGATATCCTTTGGGCACAGTACGCTGTCTTTTAGCGCGGTCAACACCTTTGTTCTGTACTTGCTGGCCTTGACATAGCCCAGCTGCTGGTTTAGATCCATGTATGTATCTTGTAGTCAAACCACAGCAAGCCTTTTCTGAATTATTACTAATTATATACAAAATATATACAGTTTATATACAATATACATACAATATCAATTCAGGCGTGTGGTACAAACATGATTCCAAGGGGAGGCGTCATTGGCAAAGAGAGTAAAGCCAAAAAAGGAATCAGTAGAGCAGTATACGCACGAGAATTCCAAAAGATCAAACAATCCTCCCGTAGGATTGGTTACGCCCAAGACCGATCCGGATCAGGAGAGCAAAAAGTACCAGCACGATCCAAGGCTTGATCCGCAGCTGCAGTGGGCCGGAAAGCAAGAGAATTTGGAATTTGATGTTGATACGGTATCGCTTCATGTACACGAAAGAATTGATCCGCACACCATTCTGGAAAAAGCAATGAAACCGGACAGGGCAGCGCAGCAAAGCATGTTCAACTATTTTGACGCTCCGGAAAACAATCCCCCGCTAAGGCACGCCATTGAATTTTACAAGCATGATCAAAACTGGTCAAACAGGCTCATTGCAGGAGATTCACTTCTGGTGATGAACTCACTTTTGCAGAAAGAGGGCATGGCAAGCAAGGTGCAGATGATCTACATTGATCCGCCGTACGGCATCAAATACGGCTCCAACTTTCAGCCATTTACAAACAAAACATCCGTTACAGACAGGCAAGACATAACACAAGAGCCGGAAACTATCAAAGCTTTTCGAGACACTTGGGAGTTGGACATTCATTCATACCTGTCATATTTGCGCGACCGGCTACTGCTGGCGCGCGAACTGCTAACTGAGAGCGGCTCATGTTTTGTACAAATTTCAGACGAAAATGTGCATCTTATTCGCATGCTAATGGATGAAATATTTGGCGCAAAAAATTTCATTTCCCAAATCACATACAAAGTTACTAGCGGTTTTGAACGCAGTCTGGGTCCGCGCCGGATTCAAAATTATATCGTTTGGTATGCTAAGCAGAAAGAGCAATGCAAGTTTCATCGCATTTTCCTGCCAAAAGATATAGACAAATTAAATTTCTCGCTTTACAAGCAGGTAGAAGAAAACGGCATTGTAAGATCTCTGACCAGCGAAGAGAAGAAAAACCCCAAACAAATTCCCGCTGGCTACCGGCTATTTGTGACAACAGCACTTCACTCCATGGGAACATCAAAGAGAGAGCCCCGCGAGTTTGAAGGAAAAACATACAAACCACCATCAAATAGACAATGGGTACATACAAAGGACACATTCGATGCGATTGTAAGGGCCGGCAGAGTGATAAAGGAACGCAACAGTATACGATTCAAGCTGTATATGGACGATTTTCCATACGAGGAGCAAAATACTGTTTGGAATGATACAGGGCCAGAAATGTCAAAAATTTACACGGTTCAAACATCACCCAAAGTCATACAGCGCTGCCTTTTGATGACCACAGATCCTGGCGATCTGGTGTTAGATCCTACCTGCGGTTCCGGCACTACAGCATATGTTGCAGAGCAGTGGGGCCGACGCTGGATCACTTGCGATACGTCGCGTGTTGCCATATCCCTAGCCAAGCAGCGACTGATGACTGCTGCCGACTATGACTATTATGAATTGGCCCATCCCAATGAAGGCATTAGCGGCGGCTTCAAATACAAAACTGTACCGCGCATCACGCCAAGTTCCATTGCAGACACACCAGGCATTCGCAAAGGAATGACAAAAAGCGAGATTGATGAAGCAATCAGGCGAAGCGCTCCGCAAGAGACTCTGTATGATCAGCCGGATATTGATCAGAGCAGAAACAGAATTTCCGGACCGTTCACAGTAGAGGCTACGCCGTCACCAGTCGCGAAATCCATAGATATCATATTCGAAGACGAACCGCATTCTAATCTGCACAGCGCAGGCAGCAGGCATGAAGAATGGCGCAACGAGATGTCAAAAACAGGAATTAGGGGAAGGGGAGGAGAAAAGATAGAATTCAGCATCATTGAACCACACCCCACAACAAGATGGTTGCACGCGGATGCGCAGACAAAAGAGTGCAGGCCGAAAAGAGCAGTCATCTCTTTCGGTCCCGAGCATGCGCCGCTAGAACAGCGGCAGGTCGCGCTTGCAATAGAAGAAGCGCAGACGCTGGTTCCACAACCAAAGATGATAATTTTTGCTGCAATGCAATTTGACCCAGAGGCTGCAAAAGACATTGACGAGACAAACTGGCCAGATGTTGCAATACTCAAAGTGGAGATGAACAAGGATTTGCTTACCAAAGATCTAAAGAAAAAGCGATCAAGCAACGAATCATTCTGGCTTGTAGGACAGCCCGATGCAGAACTGAAAAAAACTGAAAGCGGAGAATACGTTGTCAAGATAAAAGGCTTTGACTATTATAATACCAAAACAGGAGAAATCGAATCAGGCGACTCTTCCAAGATTGCAATGTGGATGCTGGATACGGACTACGACGGCAGAAGCGTCTATCCGCAGCAGGTATTTTTTCCAATGGACGGAGAGAACGGAGGGTGGAATAAACTTGCCAAAACTCTGCAGTCCCAGATCGACGAGGAATTAATCTCAAGATATCAGGGAACAGAATCAATTCCGTTTGAGGCAGGCCCCAACAAAAGAGCCGCAGTAAAGATAATCGACGACAGAGGAATCGAATCGTTAAAGATAATCGCGCTTGAATAATGTCAGAAATCAAGAACCTAATCATATGCAATCCGTACAAGATGCCCCAGGAGCACTGGAAGTATGACAGAACAAGGAGAAAGTTCAATAGAATCTCCGGTAGAAGGCCTGCAGGATTTCTTGTTGCAACAAAGAACAATACATTTGACGACCCGGGAGAATTTAGAGAGATAGATCTAGTAAACAAAATACGAGAAAGGGTAGACAAATGGCGTAATGACGGCTATCCCAATGTTACCGGCACAACCCGTCTGCTGCTGCAGTTTTGGAGAGACGAGACAGAACGCGACTATCAATTTTTCTTCTGCCAGATGGAAGCAATAGAGACGCTGATCTGGCTGACAGAGGCGGCTGATTCAGAAAAGCAGGGAATTGACATTCCGGCAGATGGAGGCCCGTTCCGCAGGCTCTGCTGCAAGATGGCAACAGGAACAGGCAAGACCATTGTGATGTCCATGCTCATTGCATGGCAAGTACTCAACAGCGCGGCGCATCCTCAGGATGCAAGATTCTCAAAGAACATACTTGTGATGGCTCCCGGCCTGACCATAAAGTCCAGACTGCAGGTTCTGCTGCCCGCGCGCGAGGACAGCTTTTACAAGATGTTTGGCATTGTACCGGAATCGCTGCGCGAAAAGCTGCGTCATGGAAGAATCACAATACACAACTGGCACGCTCTAATGCCGGCAATCGACACTGCAAGAAGCGTGGTAAAGCTTGGCAAGGAGAGCAATGCAGCCTTTGCAAGGCGCATTCTAGGACACGATTTCAAAAACATCATAGTAATCAACGACGAGGCTCATCATGCATACCGGGCCACGGCAGAAGAGATCAAAAGCCTCTCAAAAGCAGAGATTGAACGGGACAAGCGATGGATTGAAGGGCTGGACAAGATTCACTTTGCAAGAAATATCAGGCATTGCTTTGACTTTTCTGCAACTCCGTTTATTCCGTCAGGCAAAAATACAAGCGAAGAGGCGCTCTTCAAGTGGATTGTATCGGACTTTTCGCTCAACGATGCAATTGAATCAGGACTTACAAAAACTCCCAGAGTTGCAGTAAGAGACGACAGTGACGAATTCAGCAAAGGCAATCATTCCAGGTTTTATCATCTGTACAATGATGACGAAGTAAAGTTCGACCTCAACAGAAATGCCAAGCCGCGCGAAAAGCTTCCGAATCTTGTAGAAAATGCTTATTTTCTGCTTGGTCAGGACTGGCTGGAAACAAAAAAGGCATGGGACAAAGCGGGATCATCAATTCCGCCCGTAATGATTACCATATGCAATAAAACGCAGACTGCCGCAAGGGTCCAGTATTCATTCGAGTACGACAGATTCAACATGGAAGAATTGTCAAAAAAAGAGCATCTTTTGCACATTGATTCCAGCGTGCTTGACAGGGCAGACAGCGGAGGATCCGGCAAAGGCGATATCATGGATCTGAGAGCCATTGTAGACACGGTAGGAAAGACAGGCAAGCCCGGAGAGCAGATTAGAAATATCGTTGCAGTACAGATGCTGTCTGAAGGCTGGGATGCGCGCAATGTAACCCACATAATGGGATTGAGGGCATTCTCCAGCCAGCTCTTGTGCGAGCAGGTGGTAGGCAGAGGGCTGCGCAGAACATCATATGAACTGGATTCCAAGACCGGGCTCTTCCCGCCAGAGCATGTCAAGGTCATTGGCGTGCCGTTTACGTTTTTGCCGCACGAAGACGGCAGCACACCGCCGCCCAATCCACCGACACTCATAGAGGTGGATCCAGAAAAATCAGAGCATGCAATTTCATGGCCAAACATCGACAGAATTGACACAGATTATTCTACAATGCTCAAAGTAGACTGGACAAAGGTAGGCAGTCTAGAGCTGCTCAGCTATGGTGTCTCCACCAAAATAAAATTGGCAGGCGTTGTTGCAGGCAAGCCCCATCTGGATCAATTGTCTGAAATTGATCTGTACAGACTAGACAAAAAAATTCGGCTCCCGCGGGTAGTGTTTGCAACTGCCAGAGACGTATATGACGCCATGTCTCCAGACTGGAAGGGAAGCAGGGAATTTCTTCTTGCTCAGATTGTAAGAATAACAGAAGAGTTTATCCATTCAGGAAATATCAAAGTTGCAGACATTACAGATGATCCGCTGCGGGAAAAGATGACCATACTCTTTAGCATGCAAAAAATAGTCAATTGCATCTGGAAAGGAATTACGGCGGCCAGCGCAGAGCGGCGCCAAATTCATCTCAACGCGCCAAAACCCATTAAATCAACGCACGATATGCTCGCATGGCATACAAGAAAGCCCGCAGACCATGCCGCAAAGTCGCACATCAATATGGCGCCATACGATTCCAAATGGGAACGTGGCGCAATGCAGGAACTGGAGCGAAATAAAAGCGTCATATCATGGGCAAAAAACGACCACATCGGATTTGTTATAAAATATCGGTACAACGGAATAGTGCGCAACTATTGGCCTGACTTTCTGATAAAGCTGGACAACAGCGTAAATTTGGTGCTGGAGATCAAAGGAATAGACGACGATCAAAACCAGCAAAAGCGGAAATATTTGGATGAATGGACAAGCGCGGTAAACGACGACGGAAGATACGGAACATGGACATGGGATGTTGCATTTCATCCATCCGAAGTAAGAAAGATAATTAAAAAACATGCCGGCACGAATGCGTCGGCAAAAGAATATGCAAAGTGTCCGGCGTGCAGCAAAACAGCCAGCTCAAGGCTGAAAATAAAAAAAGAGTTTGGCTTTAGGAATGATGGCGGCATGACAAGACCCCAGCCATACTGCCGCGCATGCAGATAGCTCGCACAATCTGGAAACTGCACCGCATGACAGCATGCTTGTGAATGGCACAAATGATCGAAGCAAAAGATTTCAAAAGAATGGCATTAGATCCCATAGATTTGCCGCATGCCTGAGTTTTTCCTCTGAATTAATAAGGCTGGCAGATATCAAGCCAAACAGAATGCAGGTATAGCGACGGTGGAAAATTTTTGATCATCAAAAAGCATCTTCTTGCGTAGATCATACTCATGCGTGTGCAAGAACTTTTAGTCGTCGCTATAGATAGCGCCAGGCGATGCGGGACTCCGTCACCCGAATTTGTTAGAACCGGCTTGGGGTATGTTTTTATGCCAGTCATTGATAATAGAACCGTTTGGTATCTGCCTATACGCGAATCCTTGGAACTAGCAGGATTGCTGGGGTCCAGGGTTGATGTGGGTATAGGCCCCCAAACTATTTTAAAACACTATTTTTGAGCCTGGTTCCAATCCTACCTGTGACGTCCAGACGTGTTACGCTTTTTGGTTCCATTCCTTTGTTGTCTGCCCACGCGACGATGTCCGCCAGTGCATGGGCATCGCCATCACGGGCATGCGTCACGTATGTATGTCTTAGGCCAACATCCTTTGCAAAATCGATACAGTCGCCATCGCATTGGAATACAACGTCTGACAGGGCGTGTCTGTGTGCAGCCAGGAAATGCTGAATCCTGCCCCGGAGTTCTTTTAGCAACAGGCGATTATACGCCCTCAAGACCCTCCTGGTTGTGGCATAACTATTCTTAGTTTTTTTCATTTTGACGATTTTATCGACTATGAGATCTCTGTCTATTTTAACGCATAATACGGAACATTCTTTGCTGCGAAACTCCAACCTAGATAGGATGGATCTGCGGACCTTTCTGGGCATGCCACTCATGTGTATCTGCCTGTATCCCAAAGATTCCACGAGTGATCGTATGTACGTATCAACGCCGATGACAACCGCCAGATACAGATTCTGTTGTCTTGGACATCCGGACACGTCCAATCCAGCTACAAGTACAGACATGGCTTAACCGATCCTGCATGTAGCGTCGTTGATGCATTCGTGTACTTGCCAGTCCGTCCACCCCTTCCTTGTGTTCCGTATTGCCATGTCTCTGCCCTTTACACTCTTTTTGGCAGGTAAAAAGCCCCCTGTGTCGGACCTGCTGACATAAGAGCAGCACAATTTCCTCCCCCCGGCAATCAGATGCTTATGGATATGTCAGAAAAGACATTCGGTCCGCCGACAGTCTGCACCGCATCCTGCTCGCGATCACAGCGGGCCGGACATGCAATCCAAAACAATTTCAAACAGACATATGCAGAGCGAGTATCTTGATGAAACCCAAATTTGGTAGGATTTCATCGACGGAGAGCCGTGAAAACCAATGTATTCGCGATTCCATACTGTCGCTCAAAAGCGCTGCCGCATTGAAGTGTAAATATAAGCACAGATCGCTGCTTTTCGGCGACAGTAGTTATGAGCAGCAGCATAGCAGCAGATGACAGCGTTGCCTGCAGTGGTAAACCACATAGGAATCAAACTGCGGCGCATCATACGCTTTATATTTTGGATTAAGAGGTTGCAAGTAATTGGCACGCAGAAAGGCAAAGGTCAAAGACAAGTGGCGCGAGAAGCGGTGGGTTACGGTATATGCTCCAGAATCGTTTAGAAGCGCCTTTGTAGCATACGTACCGATAACAGATGAAAAGGAGGCCCGCGGCAGGGTGGTGGAAGTCACGCTCCACGACATACTCAAGGGAGACGCGTCCCAAAACCAGTACAAGATATACTTTCAGATTGACGAGGTTGAAGGAGACAAGGCAACCAGCATATTCAAAAGATACGAATACGCCAAGGAGTATCTGCGCAGCCTAATCAGGCGCGGCTCGTCCAAGATCAACTTTATCATGGATGTCAAGACAAAGGACGAGTATACCTTTAGAATCAAAGTCATCATACTGACTCACCGCAGGCTGAACACATCAAGAAAGCATGCCCTGCGGCTCATTGCCAAAAAGAAGATAGAGAGCACGGTTCCAAACATGGTCATATCAGAGTTTGTCCAGGCCACATGCTACGGCAAGATAAATTCCGACATAATGGCCGAAGGCAAAAAGCTTGTCAGAATACGGCATGTCGGGCTGGAAAAAGTAAAGCTTGTGCAGACTGCCCAGCAGCAGATTACGCTGCTTGAAGCCTGAAATGGCAGGCAGGATGCAGGCGCAGGTCAGCTTTATACTTCATGCAACCGAGGATCCCGAAAAGTTCTTTGCCGCATTCAAAGAGTACGGCCTGGACAAGGCAGGCTTTGAGTCGTCAAGCCATGCCGGACATTTTGACAATCCCATTATGCTGTGGAGTGCAAGCCTAGGATCAGGCTCGGACAAATTCTTCAAAAGCATAATGCAAAAGATTGGCATGCGGCAGATTCAATCAATACTGGACAATATAGAAATTTACATATCCGATTCCGCGCTTTACCTGCGGCTTGACCGGCAGGAGTTTGTACAGGGCAGGCTGGCACTATCCCAGAACAATCCCATCAGAATCAGAATTCTTCTTCCAACGTACGGCAGGACTGACCCCCGCGCAGCATACGCCGGCCTGCTAAGGTCGTACGATGCGTGAACGCGCCCAAGGCAGGGTGCGCGATCGCCACATCTGCAAAACATTATTTTAAATATCTACGGGCGGCGCGTACATCTGTTGGCAGATTATGACGTTATTGTTGCAGGAGGCGGGCTTGCAGGAACTATTGCAGCGCAGTCTGTTTCCAAATACTCCAGTCAGAACCTAAAGGTCCTGGTCATAGACAGAAATTCAGCCATTGTACCGGGCAGAAAGAGCGCAAGCGGCTGGACATGCGGCGACGCCGTAAGCAAGGAAGCTGTAGACTACATGCAGGACAGAATTGGCGTATCATGGACCAGTCCTGAGATCGAGCACAAGGTAAAGGGAGTCATGGCATTCTCGCCCGACAGGGAGACGGCCATTCCGTTTGACGGCGACGGATACATGCTAAACAGGCAGATTCTTCCGGAAAAGCAGAACGAGCGCACCGTAAAAATGGGAGCGGACTTTGACTTTGAAGTGAATCTCACCGGACTGCTTTACGACGACGGACAGGTGTGCGGAGTCAAAGGCGTCAGGGCGGCAAAGGAGCCATACAAGAAGACGGCAAAGGTGGTAATAGATGCAACAGGCGTCACGTCAATGCTGCGAAACCAAATATCAAATACAGCAAAAATGGAAAGAAAGGTTGACCGCAGAGATGTGGAATCTACAGGAAGAAAGATAATGTATTTTGACCGCGGCGAAAGCGATCTGTCCGAATTTGATCCCGACTATTGCATCATACACCTTGATCAGGACATTGCGCCCGGAGGATACGGATGGGTGTTTCCAAAGGGCGACGACAAGGTAAACATAGGCCTGGGCGTTGAAAAGACGCTGCTGGAAAAGCGGAATAAGAGAATGGGCGCAAAAGACAATGTGTCTAGTTTGATTGACGAGTACATTGAAAGAAATCGCGCAATAAAAAATCCCAAACTGTCAGAGGATCCAGGCGACAAGAACAACGCAGAAGGAAACTTTCAGGTCTCGGTGCGAAGGCAGAACGACTGCATGGCGGCCGGAGGATTTGTCCTTGTTGGAGACTCGGCATGGATGCCAAAGCCGCTGGACGCAGGCGGAATAGGTCCGGCTCTGGTTGCAGGCACCATTGTAGGCAAGTGCGTAGTTGAAGCAATTGAGGCAGGCAATACCACCGAAGCCGGGCTTTGGAAATACAACAAAGAGTTCATCAACGAGTACGGCTACAAGACTGCCGGCCTTGAAATATTTCGCAGGCTGATACAGACGCTCTCAAACGAGCAGATAAGCTACGGCATGAAGCACTTTCTTGGCAACCTGAGCGTTGAAGCTATATCAAAAGGCGAGCATCCCGACTTTAGCTACCTGGGAAAACTCGGAATGATTGTGCGGGGAGCGCTGAACAAAAAGCTGGCGCAGGGACTCAGGTTTACAACAAAGCAGAACAGGGCGCTGACCGATCACTATTACAATTATCCCGAATCTCCGGACAAATTTGACGAATGGAGATCGACGCTGCACAGAATCTTGGATGAATCCAACGAAAAGCTGGCGCAGTATCAAAACTAAAGATGCGAATCCAAGTTTGAGAAAAAGTCCGCAGAGTATGACACAAGGCAACAGCTCGGGCTCGGGAAGTTCAGGCGTAAATTTTGCTCTCTGTGGCCTCCAGGTTAGCACCTCAGGCCAGCAGGAAGATTTGGAAGAATCGCAGCGCATAAAGATCACGTGATTTATTTTCTAAAGTATTGATTGGGGATCCTGACATTACGGACATGGGCTGGAACAATCCCGACGTGATTCGCTTGTTTGAACACATGAAGTCAAGGATTGAGAAGGTTGAAAGGGACTATGAGCATCTGCAAAAGGACTACTTGCATCTGCAAAAAAAATGAGCAGCCAAGGGCCTTGCTTGGACAGCAGTCGTCGTCAGCGGGATCCGGGCCGGTGGGCGGCGCTACGCCAAAGGAGTCCCGCAAGAGGTCAAACTCTCGCAGCTATAATGTGCGCAAGTTCAAGGACTATCCGCATCCAGAAAGAGCGGCCCCAAAGGAGACGCCAAAGAGCAAGGCCGTTCTTCGTACATGCGATGCAGACATCAAGTTCTGTCCCGAATGCAGCAAAAAACTCTCTGACTGGTCCGAAGAGTACGCAAGGATCTCCGAAGACATGATGGACTGCAGGTGGACCAAAACGCAATGGAACATCACCAGACGCTACTGCAGGTCATGCAAAAAAAGGTGCACCGCCGCCGTGCCCGGCGTACTGCCAAATGAGCATTACGGCACGCATATCATAGCAATAGCCGCATTCCTTTACTGCATGTGCCTGTCCTATGAAAAGATCCAGAACATGCTGTATACGCTTTACGGCGCCTACATACCAGAGTCCACCCTGATCCGCCTGTGTGATGTCTCAGCAACAAAGATGACGCCCGTGTATGATGACGTTCTGTAGGAAATACGGCGCTCCGAATCTGTTGGAGGAGGCGAGACGGGCTGGTTTCTCAACGGAACCGGCCACTGGGTCTGGACGCTTGTGACCAAATTCTCGGCATTCTACCACATAGTGCCGTTCAAATCCGGCGATGCCATAGATTCGCTGATGGCCTCCTTTGACGGCATTGTGATCTCGGACTCGTTTCCGCCGTGGAACCGCATCGGTTGCCGGCACCAAAAGCTCCTTCCGCGCTGCTTTCGGGACATGTACCTGACGCTGGATAAAAACTACAGCGCCGAGTATAGCACGATGTTTTACAAGCTTCGCGGCATCCTAAAGGACGCAATGGAGATGGGCAAGGCCATGCCCGAAGAGGCGCAGTGCCTTGATTGCCGCGTGCTTGAGCTTGCCTCAGCCATGTACAAAGACAAGGACTGCATCGGGCATGCAAAGCGCTTCAAGAGGAAGGCCGACCACCTGTTGACGTTTCTGGAGCATAACGCGAACTATCACAACAACGACACCGAGCGGGCGGTGCGCATGCTGTCCATGATGCGAAAGATTCTGTACGGAAGCAGGTCAGAGAGGGGAATGAGGACAACAGAGATCCTGTGTACTGTATATGCCACATGCAGCCTGCGCGGCGTCAATTTTTACTCGTTCGCAAAGGGCTGTCTTGACGGCAAGGCTGCAAAGATCTCAATGCCGGCTCAGCCTGCATGTGCAGCGGCAGCATGCGTGCAAATTTGTCACGGCCTATGCGGCTGCGGCCGCCCGCAATTGATGGATTTGACATTGCATGGAAAATAAAGAGAATTGGCCCAGGTCACCTGCGATTGAGGCGCTTTAGTTCTTCCAGAATTTGCATCAGTATGTCGTTTGTCTTTTCGAAGTTTTTGTCCGAATGTTCTTTCAGCTCTTTGGTATTCTCTGCCATCTCTTCTTTTAGTTCTTTGAATCCTCCTGCCATCTCTTCTTTTAGTTCTTTGAATCCTCCTGCCATCTCTTCTTTTAGTTCTCCAACAGCTCCTGACGTATTCCAGAACATCAGTATAGCTACAAACCCGACAATAAAAAGAGTTGTGCCTATCGTTGAAATGCCGTCATAGCCGTAAAACTCCGCCAGGAAGATAAACAACATGCCCAAAAGAATCATAGACACGTATGCGGTTCTTGAAGTCAGCCGCCTTGCCTTGCCCGTGAACTGGTACCTGTTCTTACCTGTCATTACTTGAAATAGTAGCAACTGCCCAAATAAACCTACCCATAATGATTGATTTTGTAACGGTTTGGTTTCTGGAAGTTTAGGCGTGAGTTTTGCTGCCTCGGAGGCGCCTCTAGTGCAGATTCATGCCTGAAATCCGGAACAGCTTCCAGACCGAGCTGTTACGACATAAGACAGATTCTTGCGCAAGCTGCCTGCAGACCAGCTGTAGGCTGGATAGGTCTCACAGCAGGATAGAACTGAAGCAAAAACGGCTCAAGAATATACCTGAGATCATACATTGACGCAACGGTAGCCAATGAGGAAACAAAAGAGACGCATCCTGTCAGTCTGATTGGCAGGCGCAGAAGCGGAAGCGATAGAGCAGTAAAGCGCGACAAGCAGTCAAAAGCGCGAACTAATTTCTAGATCACGCAATGCATTTCACAGACTAGAAGCTTTATTTGGAAATGCATAATCAGTGCAGGTATTGCCTGACGCGTCATACCTAGACTGGAACGGTGCATTTGATATTCTAGACAAGGCGTACGACGCAAGCCTTTTCGTGCTCATCATAGGCCCCAAAGGGACCGGCAAAACCACGCTTGTAAGGGACTTTGCAAGACGCAGATCAATGAGCCTAAGATCCGTCAACTTTAGCCTGCGGACAAGGGAAAGCCATCTTGTCGGCGCAAAGACCATGGAAAGCGGAACGATCACGTTTGACGAGGGCATTCTGATAAGATCTATGAAGGAGGGAAGCATGCTGTACCTGGACGAACTGAACGCAGCAGAGGCGGATGTTCTGCTGAGGCTGGACGAGGCTCTTGACGACAGAAGGCAGATTGTCCTAAAAGAGTCGGCCGGAGACACGATAACAGCCAGGCAGGGCTGGTTTGTCATAGGCACGATAAATCCGCTTACGCATGTCGGAACCAAGGAGCTTCCGCCCCAGCTGCTCAGCAGGTTTCCAGTGCGGATAAGGCTGGACTATCCGCCGGAAGAGACAGAGATGCAGATTGTTCAAAAGTATGTCTCAGGAGGCAGCATTGAGGATCTAAAGCACGGAATAAGGCTTGCAAATACGCTGCGGCAGGCAGCCGCAGTCGAGGAGCTTGACTATTCTCCAAGCATAAGGGAGACCATATCGTACGGAAAGATGCTGGACCGCGGCGTCCCGCCAAAAGATGCCGCAATCATCGTATTTGGAAACGTATATGCGCAGTGGGGAAGCGTCGAATACCAGAAAGTGAGCGACGTCATAACGTCCATGTTTGGAAAATGAGGGGCATCAAGTGCAGTTTGGCAGCGACTCTCTGATCGAAATTGGAACCTTTCTTGCAAGGCGGTGGTCTGCAAAGGACGGCGTCACAATCGAATTTGCAGACAATACGGACAACAAGACACGAATGAAGGACAGGAGAATAATTTTAGTTCCGGCCGAAAAGCTGGCTGGCAGCGACTTTCAAAAATACAGGCAGTTTCGGGCGGCGCTGTGGCACGAGGCCATGCGATTGAGAATGTGCGAAAAGATACTGAGCAGCGATCACGCGTACGGGTTCATTCTCAATGCTCTTGAGACAAGGAGAATCGAACTCTTAGGGCTGAAAGTATGGCGCGGAATGGATGCTGAGCTGCTGCTTTACTATTCCTTTCAATGGAATTACCGCCCGCTGCTGAGCGGAGTGTACGGACGGGCAAGGGCTGTAGAAGCGTTCTATCAGCATTTTCTGTTCGGAGACATCAAGGGAGAAATTCAGGACTCGCTGGCAGCCAGGGTGAAAAAAGCAGCAGGCATGTCAAAGGAACTGGTTGACGAGGCCGTGCGCAGCGGATACGGCACGGCATGGCTGGAAAAGCAGATTCCCGGCATCATCCAGATGCTTGGAATAGACTCGCTGATTACCATACCGATAGCGCTGCCGTGGATGAGCCGCGGAATGGCTCTGTCGGAAGAAGAGCTTTTAAAGACTCTGGTAAAGGTGTCTAAAAACAGGGACGCTGATTTTGGCAAGACTGATCCAAAAGCGGCAATAAGAGGGCAGAATGTAGCGGAAGAGTTCAAGACGCTTGTAGAAGAGAGCAAGAAGAGCGAAAACCGCGGAGTCAGCGAAGAGTCCATAGGAGTCAAGATTCCATCCAAGGCTGACGTGAACGAGACCGTCATATACGACGCGGATCTCATCAACAGGCTGAAGACAAAATTTCGGGACTGGCGGTCCGGCTGGAGCGAAGAGCACAGCCATGCAGGAGACGAGTTTGACGAAGAGGCGTACATTGAGGGGCACAAGCCGTTTCTTACCGACGTGAAAAAGTCGATAAAGATCGAACTGATGATGATGCTTGACCACTCTTCAAGCATATCGTCAGAGCAGCTTCGGTACAAAAAGGCGGCTCTGGCGCTCTGCGAGGTCCTGTCATATCTTAAAGTCAGGTTTGCGGTATACGCCTTCAGCACGGTGGACAGATCAGTCGTATGCTGGCTGATCAAGCCTGGCGCGCAGAAATGGAACAGCGTATGCGCAAAGCGGCTTGCGCAGATTGCGGCAAACGGCTCTACGCCGCTGGCCGAAGTGTACGACAAGATGTATGATATTCTGCAGTCCAAGCGGCCCAGAATATTCCTGACATTTACGGACGGCGAGCCGGCGGATCCCGGAGCAGTCCACAGCATGATCAGGAACATACGCTCCCTGGGCGTAAAAATGGCTGCCATAGGGCTTGGGCCCGATGTCGTGCGGGCGACTGCAATCGCAAGCAACCTCAAGAAGCTCGGATACGAGAGAACGCTTGCAGTAAGCAGGCTGGAAGACATGCCGTCAAGAGCGGTATCGCTGCTCGGCGAGGAGTAGGATATGGCAGTACGGCTCTTCCGCCCGAATCATTTCAGCATGCAACCGTTAAATTCAAGGCGTGCGGGAGTTTTTGCATGACAAAGATTGCACCGGATGCAGTATCCAAGATATATGCAGGAATCAAGTCCAAGTCGTCAGAGTACAGGGATGCAGTAAAGCGGCCACTGACGCTGTCAGAGAAGATCATTGTAGGACACATGACAGAGCAGCCTGCCGAAGATCTTGACGCGGGATCGCGGTACGTCCTATTGCGTCCCGACAGGGTGGCGCTGCAGGATGTTACAGGCCAGATGGTCATGCTCCAGTTCATGTCTGCCAGAGTAAGGCAGACCAGCCTGCCTTCCACAATACACTGCGATCACCTGATAAGGGCTGAGGTTGACGGCAGGTCGGACATAAAGGTTGCAGTGAACGAGAACAGCGAGGTCTTTGAATTTCTCAAGTCTGCCGCAGCAAGGTACGGATGCGGCTTTTGGCGCCCCGGCGCAGGAATTATTCACCAGGTCGTGCTGGAAAACTATGCGTTTCCAGGAGGCCTGATGATAGGCACGGACTCGCATACTCCCAATGCGGGTGGGCTTGGAATGGTAGCGGTAGGCGTAGGAGGAGTGGATGCAGCAGAGACTATGGCAGGGCTGCCCTGGGAGATACTGTACCCCAGGAGAATAGGAGTGCATCTTACTGGAAGGCTGAAAGGATGGACTGCTCCCAAGGACGTAATACTAAAGGTTGCCGCGCGCCTTACCGTATCAGGAGCTACAAATGCAATTGTAGAATATTTTGGTCCTGGAGCTGAATCCATCAGCTGCACAGGCAAGGCCACCATAACAAACATGGGAGCAGAGATTGGCGCCACCTGTTCGATATTTCCGTACGATGCGAGAATGGAAAAGTATCTCAGATATACGAACAGGGCAGAGATTGCAGATCTTGCAAACAGGCACAAGAGCATCCTGGTGCAGGACCCTGAGATAGAGCAGTCTCCCCGGGAGTACTTTGATGAGATAATAGAGATCAATCTGTCAGAGCTGGAACCCCACATCGTAGGACCGCACACGCCAGACTTGGCAAGGGAGATATCAAGAATGGAGGGCGACGTTGACGCAAACGATTACGCGGACGCCATCTCAGCCGCGCTGATTGGCAGCTGCACGAACTCTTCATACGAGGACATGTCCAGGGCGGCAGACATTGCAAGGCAGGCAAAAGAGCGCGGAGCATCAGCCGCAGTTCCGCTTTTGGTAACGCCCGGATCAGAGCAGATAAGAGCCACCATATCGCGGGACGGGCAGATGGCATTGCTGGAGAGCATCGGAGCCACGGTTCTGGCCAATGCCTGCGGCCCGTGCATAGGGCAGTGGAGCAGGCCGGAACTCAAAGAGGGCAGGCGGAACACCATAGTCACATCGTTTAACCGAAATTTCCCAGGAAGAAACGACGGGCGCCGCGAAACCATGAACTTTATTGCCAGTCCCGAAATCGTGCTGGGCCTGGCGCTCGGCGGCAGGCTCTCGTTCAATCCTGTTACGGATCATATTGCCGCGCCCGACGGCACAAAATTCAAGCTGGAGCCTCCGGCTGTTGCTCCCGATGTCCCGAAAAATGGATTTGCGGTTCCAGAAGGAGTGTACGATGCGCCGTCCGATGATCCTGATTCTGTCCAGGTTTTAATAGATCCCAAGAGCAGGCGCCTGCAGCGGCTGGAGCCGTTTGAGCCGTGGGACGGCAGTGATTTGACGGATTTGCGCATAATGGCAAAGGCAAAGGGCAAGTGCACGACGGATCACATATCTCCGGCAGGGCCGTGGCTGTCGCTGCGAGGGCACCTGGACAACCTAAGCGACAACATGCTTCTTGGCGCAACGGATGCATTCTCAGGCAAGGTAGGCATGGGAATAAACGAAATAGACGGCACAGTAGCGGCATTCCCGCAGATCGCGCGAGAATACAAGAAAAGCGGCATTAGATGGGCAATCATCGGAGACTCAAACTACGGCGAAGGAAGCAGCAGGGAGCACGCTGCAATGACTCCAAGGCACTTGGGATGCGCGGCAGTAATAGCCAAGAGCTTTGCCAGAATTCACGAGACCAACCTCAAAAAGCAGGGCGTTCTTGCATTGACGTTTCAGGATGCGGCAGACTATGACAAAATACGCAAAGGAGACAGAATCAGCCTGGTCGAACTCGACAGCCTGGCCGAAGGCAGGCAGGTGCGGTGCGTCATATCGCATGGGAATGATACCGAAGAGATTCTGCTGAATCACTCGTACAGCGACAGGCAGCTGGCGTGGTTTAGGGCTGGATCGGCCCTCAATACTCTCAAAAGGTAACAGTTCGGTTTCTGGAAGTTTAGGCGTGAGTTTTGCTGCCTCGGAGGCGCCTTCCGGGCAGATTCGTGCCTGAAATACGAAACAGCTTCCAGAGTCCGAGATGTTACCTCAAAAGATAGATGCGGCGGCGGGCGCCTCTGCGTCTTGCGCGCCTCCCGCAAGATGAAAATTGGCAGAGCGGTTCAAATGGCATCGGCGCCGCTTTTGCATCAGCGCAAAAGCAAAGGCGTGCGGGCTTTGATCCAAGCGAGAATTGAAAGCAGGCTAAGCAAGCAGCAGGAACAGCGATGCTGGAATTATCACATAATCGGTTCTGACATCAAGCAGCGATTTTGACAGAACCAGTCCGGTCTCGTTTCCGGTTTTATTTAGAAAGCTTACCATTGACGCCAATTCTTTGAGATTCACCTTGCTTCTGAATTTGACTTCAATTGGAACTTCAATTGCTCCTCGGTCGTACAAAACAAAGTCAACTTCCCGATTCTTTTCATCCTTCCAATAGAATACGTGGCTGGAAGAGTCGAATATCTGCTTTTTCTCGCTCATGGAAAATGCCAGCCTGACCAAGTGATCTGCGACGATGCCCTCCGCTATTCTGCCGCGGTTTGCGTCGTCTTCAAGATATTGGAGCCCTGCTTCGAAGCTTTTGGCGGGGCTCAGCCATCCGTTGAATGTGTGCGTGAAAAATGGATCACAGAAATAGAATTTTTTGTCTTTCTTAATCAGCGGTATCTTTTTTTCTTCCCCGTATTGATGCATTATAGACATCACAAGAAGGCCGCGCAGCGTATGCGCATAGTCAGCCGCAGTATTCGGACTTCCCAGGGCAGCCTCCGCGGACAAGCTGCTCCAGGATGCGTGGCTGGCCAAGCTTTTGATAACGGCGCCCAAAAACTGCCTCAGCAACGTTTCGTTTTTTCCCAGGCTTTTCCATGATCCTGCAATTCCTTCCAAATAAATGTCGTAAACATTCTGACTAATTGCGTTCGTTTTGATTTTTTCGTCGACTACTTTTGGCGTTCCGCCGGTAATCATATATTCATCAAACGCGCCGTCAATATAGTGCTGGTATTCGCTTAATTTGTCCAGCCGCTCATCCACCTCGCCTGCAGTTAATTTTTTAAAAATGTCTGTCCTGTTTTTGAGTGACAGCAGGCCGTTTCGATCAATCGCCGCCTCCAGTTTCTCATTCATCAGCGCCGCATATTCGGCAAACTTCATGGGAAGCAAAATTTTATCATGACTGCCTTCTATTATGCCCCTGCGTCCAGGCAGCCGCTCCGCAGCGTTTACGAGATTAAGCGCTTGCGAGCCGGTCACCATCACGGTGCAGTTTTTTAGCATGCCATTGTCCACCAGCCACTTTATTCCCTTTTGCCAGTCTGGGACTGACGACACCTCGTCCAAAAACAAATAGCATCTGCCGCTTTCTCGCATTTTGGCGCTGATGCTCAAGTATGTTTCGACTAAATCAACGACATCCTGCGGCGCATTTGCGATATCAAGAGAATAGTACAGGATATTCCACGGCGAAATGCCGCTTGCCAGAAAATCCCTGATCTGCAATTTGATCATGGTAGTCTTTCCGACCTGTCTTGGGCCTCGCAATGTGTAGACTACGGTATTGCTGGGGTCAAAATCATATGCTATGTCACGTCTGAGCATGGGATCATATTTTATTGCCGAATCTTCCCATTCCTTGATTTTTTTGTCTTCATGAATCGCTTCTTGATCTGTCCACCACGGATTCAAAGCATGCATGCTTCTCTGCCTAATCATGCAAGATATTCGTCAATATGTTCTTTATATATTTAGAATTAGCGTGGTGAACGCCTTATATATTCAGAATTATTCAGTGATAGGTGCATTATATATTCAGAATTGATGCTGATGAATAATTATATATTCAAGATTATTCGATGATAGGCTCATTATATATTCAGAATTGATGCTGACAGACTTTTTATATATTCAGAATTGTTTAGTGATAGATACATTATATATTAAAATCCAATTGGTGATAGGCACATTATATATTTGAAATCGATAAATGGAGGCTTTATTATATATTCAAAATTATTTGGTGATAGGTACATTATATATTTGAAATGAGGCAGACAAGCCTGCAAGAACGCAATCACAGAGCGCCTTGGTCTAAAATTTGATAAGATGTGGGGCCGACCGGAATTGAACCGGCGATCTACGGGTCACTGCAGCTCCAAACTCACATCATCTTTTCATCAGCAGTTTGAATTCAACCTCTGGAGCCCTTAGCGGTGACTGGTCTCACTGTCGCCCTGCCAGGCTAGGCTACGACCCCACGCATCAAGGTCATTTGAACTGTGATTTTAAGTTATTTTTGCGCGTTATCAGATCTGCTGCCTGGAAGTCAGTACATTGCAAGATACAAGATATGAAATTACGCTACAATACAGATAAACTGAATCTGCCTAGAGCATACATTTTTGATCTCATCAGGCATTCATTCTGCTTAGATGAATGTTGTTTTAATTGAAAGTGTGATTATCAAGGCATCCCGACTTTTTGTCGGCATAGTTCGGCACTATACGGTTCGGCATCAAGAACGACTGCGCTGTCGTGCTACCAGTGCAACATCGGTCATATTGCATCAATGTCGGCGCATTCCAAATCGCTTAGATATGACGATGCCGGCAGCAGGAGCCGCAACATACATGCCCAGGTTCAGAACTATTACGAAAGAACCCAATGCCAGTATGGACGCTTCAGAGTTTTCGTCTGCCAGCGACATTACTGACAGCGAGTGGATCATAGGAGTTATCAGCGCTTTTACGGCTTCCCGGAACGCCGGATTCTCCCGCTGCATGTCTGCTATTCCAGGCGAGAAGGCATAGTACAAGGAGTTGAATCCATGCATGAAAGAGGAGCCTGAATCAGTAGAGAGCAGAGTGCTGTCCCGTAACTCTCTTAGCATCTGCACCTTCGGCGCCAGTTCTGTGCCGTATGCGGCAGTCGCAATGAGGCATCCGCCGTCCTCAGCGGCCGGCGCCGCCGTGCCTGCGGGATCAGTGTCCGGTTCCGCCGCAGCAGGTGAATCTGCTGCAGGAGCTTGTTCCGCTGCTGGAACCGGTTCCAGGACATCATCCTGTTCTGTTACGGGTGCCGGTGCGGGTGCAGAGACGCGTTCTGCAGGCTGCTGTACTGCAGGCTGCGCAGAAACGGCCCGTGCCGGCGCCAGCGCGCCAGGAACGTATCTTGAATATTCAACCTGGCCTGTGCATTGGCCAAGCGTGTTTATGGTCTTGCTTGTAGACGAGCCGCCGCCTGCGCTGACTTTGAGCAGCATGATATCAGCATGCGCGCCGGCAGTGTACGAGATTCGGCCGTCCAGATTCTGAACCGCGTCCGGCACCGGCGTGAATGACTCTGCGCCTGCAATCAGTGTGATCTCAGCAGTGAGATTGCTGTCCAGAATTACGGCAGTTGACGGCTCATTGCAGTCCCACATTACAGAGTACAGCCCGGCAAATTCGGCTGGAGCGGCAGATCCGCCGCCTCCTCCTCCGCCTCCACCGCCACCACCTCGGCTGCCTCCTCCGCCGCCTCCGGATGCGGCTGGCGGAGGCGGCACTACTGTCCGTGCATCGCCGGCGCTGCCTGAATCAGGCAATAGAGTGCCGGTCAGCAGGGTGGAAGCGGCAAGAATCTCGTTTCGGGCAAGGTCGGCTACGGCGCCTGCGCCAAATTCAATCCGCGGATTTGACAGCCGGTTGATCGCGTCCAGCTGGGCACCGGTAAGATGAATGGATATGGTGGCGCTGTCTGCGGTACTGGCAAGCCTGGCGCTAGACAATCCGATGCCGCTTGAGGCGCCCGCGCCTCGGACAGACAGCAGTCCCAGATTGGCTTCAGAAGCATCAACAGGCTCGTTAAATCTTATTGTCAGCGTAAGCGCGCCCTGATTCACTGATGCAGAGACAATGCGCGGAGGCTCAGCATCGCTCTTTACGGTTACCGTTATGGTGCCCTGCGTGCTGTCCTGTCCGTCAGTTACTGTATATCCGAACGAGTCGGTACCGGCAAAGCCGCGGTCAGGCGTGTACGTAATTGTCGTACCGGTAAAGGTCACAGCGCCATTGGGTGGATCGGCTACTGCCGATATTCTGAGAGTGCCGCTGTTGTCCGGATCAGATATCCCGGGAGTGATGGTCACAGGCGCATCCGCCGCGGTCTCAGCAGATGCGTCGGGGGCGGCAGGCGGGATGTTGGGCGCGCGTTCTACTGTAATCTGGTTGCTTGGCGCATCATCTATCTCGTCTCCGGAAGTGCTTGCAACCGCGCCTGCGCGAATATCAAGCTGCGGGTTATTCATGTCAAGTATGTCTCTCAGCTGACTTTGCCTAAGCGTCAAGGATATTGTGTTAGAGTCAGACGCCCCCCGGTCAAATGCGGCGCCGCGCAGAGAAACTCCGCTTGTCCCCGCATCGCTGACGTACAGTTTGGCTGGATCTGCAGCAGAGATATCAATTGTCTCTACAAATGTAATGGTCAGCATTCTTGTGCTCTCATCCAGAGTCGCAGATGCAAAGACAGGCATTGTAGTCACTCTCACTTCTACTGTCCGAACTGCGGTATCCAGCAGGCCGCAGCCTTTGGTGGCATTATAGTGAATTTTGTATGTGCCAAGATTTGACGTGTCAAGGTCAGTAGCATTGCTGGCAATGGTCGCGCCGTCAGGCGTTGCAGTTCCTGCGTCCGCGTACTGTACTCCCTGCGATATTGCTATGCTGTCGCCGCCAATCAGAGTCAGATAGTTTGAATTGTACAGTATGGCTGCTGTGGTATTTGTCCCATTAGAAAATGGTTTGGGGAGGACGGCATCATCCCACATATGGAATGAAGTTGCGCCGCCTTGTGTGTCGGCATGCTCAATGCTGCATCTCGCATCTCCTATGGCAAGATGCACAGAGCCGCGCTCTGACTGCGGAATATGCGAATCAAGTCCCAAGTAGTTAATTCCGGGTGCGGTTTCTGCTGCGTGAGACAATACGCGTACGGTGTACGCTATGCCGTTCAAGTGAAATGTCCCATCCAAAGCAGGAGCATTATATGCTATGCTTCCGCGCCCAACCCTAGAATCCCAGCCGGTAAATTTATCGTTGCTGTTATATTCTGCAGTTATAGTCGCATTCCAGAGCACGGTATCGGCGCCCGCAACGAAAATGAAGACATGGTTGTCCGGAGCGTCATCTATGGCGTTTCCTGCAATATTTGCAACAGCTCCCGCCCCAATGTCAAGCTGCGGCGTGTCCATCACAGCAATCTGGCTCAGCTGGCTGAGAGTAAGCGTCATGGATATAGTGTCCGAGTCGGGCGCCGTACGATTAAAGCCGGCTCCGGCCAGCGCAACTTCATTCGTTTGTCCTGCATTGCTGACATGCATCTTGGTCAGATCGGCTGCATCAACATCTATCGTCTTATCAAATGTGATTGTCAGCTTGCCCGCATCCTGATCCAGTGCAGCTGCTGCAAGGACAGGCGGCGTGCTGTCTGCCACCTCCACTGTCCTGACAGCCGTATCCAGAACGCCGCAGCCTTTGGATGCCGTGTATTGAATCTTGTGTGTGCCTAGCGCTGAAGTGTCAATGTTGGTGGCATTGCGGGCAATGTTTGCGCCGTCAGGCGTTGAAGCTCCTGCGTCCGTATAATTTGCGCCCTGCGGAACCGTTACAGTCTCATCGCCGTTCAGAGTCAGATAGTTTGAGTTGTACAGTATGGCTACGTCAGTTATTGCGCCTGCGCTGCGGCCAAGCAGATGCCTGTCAGTCGAGTCCCAAGTATGCTTGTCGCCAAGGTAGATGCGGCCAGCAGTGGTGTCAAAGCTGCATCTCTTCTCTCCAAAAGCAATGTACAATGAATCCCGATGCTGCGTCGGAATGTGGTCATTAATTACAAGATGGGTTGCAGTTAATGATTCCGTATACAAATGTTTTACGACGTACGCCGTGCCGTTAACTGGGAATGTATTGCCGGCAGTGGGCGGGTGATATGCTATGCTGCCCATGCTGTTGGAACCAGTACGCCAGCCAACATCGGCGTCCTGAGCAACGTATCCTGCAGTTATAGTTGCATTCCAGAGCGTCCTGTCATCACCGGCGTCAAAGACTTGAATATGTCCGTCCGGAGCATCGCCTATAGCGGTTCCGCCGGTGTCAGACACGGCGCCCGCTTCAATGTCAAGCTGTGGCGTGCTCATCTGCATAATCCGGCTCATCTGTCCCGCATCAAGCATTGCGTACAGCATATTCGAGTCGGATGTGGAATTGTCAAAAGCGGCGCCGTCCAGAGAGACCTCGTTATTCCGGCCTGCATCGCTGACGTATATTTTGGCCAGGTCGGTCGCAGAGATGTCTATTTTCTTATTAAATATTATGATCAGCTCATGCGTTCTGTAATCCAAAGATGCGGATGCAAAGACGGGCGGCGCATCTTGCACCTCTACTGTCCGAATTGCAGTATCCAGCAGGCCGCAGCCTTTGGTTGCATTATACTGAATCTTGTGTATGCCAGGCACAGAGGTGTCAAGATCGGTGGCATTGCTTGTAACGGCCGCACCGTCAGGCGTTGCATGTCCTGCTTCTTGGTACGAGGCGCCTTCCGGAATGGTTACAGTATCAGGGCCGTTCAGAGTCAGATAGTCTGTATTGTACAGTATGGCTACGCCAGTGCTTGCGCCAGTACTAAGCGGATCTGCAAGCGGAGGATTACGCCAAGCATGCGCCCTAACGCCGCCCCAAGTAGCAGTAGCGCCAGTTGAAAAGCTGCATCTCTTATTCCCAAAAGTGATATACGTTGAATCGCGATCGGATTCCGAAATGTATTCTTCAACTAGAAAATAGGTTGAAGTTGTCTGGGCATAAAGCAGTCCCTTTGCAGTGTTTGTTGTGCCGTTGACCACAAACGTATTGCCTGTAGTAGGCGAGTGATGCACTATGGATCCAAGATTTGAAGCAGTAGTATCCCAGCCAACTTCATCGTCGTTGGAATTAAAATCTGAATTTATAGTCACATTCCAGAGAGTCTGATCAGAACCGGCAGCGGCTTCGACTGGAAGATATGCATGATATAAAATGCTGCATGAAACAAGCAGTATGGCAACAATTAGCAGAACAGATTCGCGCTGGGCGTGCATGCTCAACGCAATTGCGCCCCCCCCCCCCCCGGCCGCCGCCCGGCCGGCGGGCTGGGGGGGGGGCGCGCCGGTGGTGGG
>CAYGAM010000004.1:37323-46753 GCA_964347915.1 uncultured Nitrosopumilaceae archaeon
AACACCACCTTTTGCAACAAATTCCGCTCACCAAACGGCGGGGGGGGGCCCCCCCCCCCCAATTCCCCCCCCCCCCCCCCCCCGTCAGCCGACCTGCCGGATGGATGCAGGTGGTGAGAGGCAGTGCTTGCTTTGTCCATGTTTAACATTGTACGTAGTAGGCTGGGCATATTTAAGTAATGTTTGGGCGGATTTTGCGGGGTATCATACAGATTTTGTACCCGACAGTCCGAAGAGCATTGTGCGTTGCTGCCAATCAAATGAAATGGTTGGCCGCATTCTCGCAGCCAAGGGCAGACAGCAGAGTACAGCATCAGGCTAGGGCGATTCCAACTGCGCAATCCCGAAAGAGCATAAGATTCGCGTCGGCGTATCTCATCAGCGTATCGCCCCGGACTGTTTTATGACGAATGGATTCGGCATGATGCAAAATCAATTGCGTGGCGCAAAATCAAAAAGGCCGGCGCCGGAATTGTCCAAAGCGCCTTTGCAATCTGCACCTTTCATGGCGTATTTTCCCAGACGCGCGCAGGCGGGCCGCGCCGCTTCAGTTAAGCGATGCGCATACCATGCAGAATCTAGGAAAAAATTTGAATTCGGCGCAAAGCAGTCTTTTTTGCCGGCTTGGTGCGGCCTGAGCATATTCCGCCCAGGATGCGGTGCGCTCAAAGTTTATTGCTGGTATCAGGAATATTACATTGGATGGTTCGCGCCATAGTTTTAATCGGATTTGCAATTCCTGGAATAATAGCAAGCATATTTGCAGCCGCGCTCATTCTGCAGCCGGACATACCGTTCTCTGCTGCAACCCCAAGAGATATGATAGATATCGAGTACACAAAGTACCAGATTTTAACCGCTCAAGGGACAGAGAGGACAACTTCACAAAAGACCCAGGTGCTGGAAATTCAAAACGACGGCTCCGTATCGTACGACGTAATAGAGAACGGAATATCCGAGCCTACCATAACAGACAGGCTGGACGACTCCAAGCTGCACAGGCTCAAGGCCATAGTAAAGGAGACCGGGCTGATTGCAATACCCGCAGAATCATTTCCAGTAACAGACGGCGTAGAAGAGTATCAAAAATCCTCCATCAGAGTGACGCTGAACGGTGAGATGGCAGAGATCAGATGGCCGGACCAAAACGCCACAGAAAAATTCATTCCGCCGATCATAGCCATGATAGAATCCGAGCTGGACAGCGTGATAAGTGATGTCAAAGAACAGGCGAAATAACCACGCAGCAAGATCATGACGCCCCGCAACGCATGCGTTGCAGCTTCAGTCGCTACTAACTTATATCCATAGTCCGGCATGATACATGATGGATTCCATACTGGATTCGGACTATAGATTCGTTGACGGAAAAGGCAACCTGCTTGGAAGCAGGACAGAGCTCTCAATAGCCCGCATGCTAGCATTCCTGGGCAAAAAATACGAGTACGGCCACAAGGTTCGAATTGGCGGAGCCGAAGTTTCAATAGACTTTAAGACGGAAGACGGGCTGATCGAGGTCATCGACTCCGAGGACGACATTGCAAAATACAAAAAAATCAAGAGTTCCATGCCGGATGCCGGCATAATGGCCATAGGCAGCCCGCAGTATGCGTCCAGAATAGGAGAACTCGGCGAGATGGTGGCATACGAGCAGAGCGATCCGCAGACAGGCTCAATATTCATTGAGGATCAGTCGTTCACATTCGACTATGCCCACATACTGCCGCTTGTAGAAAAATGCTCCATACTGCACGGGCATACGTCGTCTGTAATGGTGGAGCTTGCAGGACAGATGGAAAACAATCTGCTGATAGACTTTGGAGACGCCAAGAGAATAATAAAAAATGTTATTGCCGAATTTGACCACAAATTCTTTATAAATTCAAAATACCTTGAAAGCAAAGACGGACTGCACTGCAGAGTGGCATTTGACGGGCCCAGGGGCAGGTTTGATCTCCAGGTTCCTACAGATACTACATACCTGCTAAAAGGCGAAGCGACTGTAGAAAATCTGGCAACTGAAATGATAAGGCAGCTTGCGCCAAAGTTTCCGCCAAACGTGGAAGCGATAGGCGTCTACATATACGAAGGATACAACAAGGGGTCTCACATCATATCAAAAATTTCAGGGAGATGACTTTCCGGAAAATGACAGATTCTGCGCCCAGGAACAGTGAAAACGATGCCGCAGCCGGCAGAAAGACTGTTCCAAGAATAGAAGAAAAGGCATGGAATCCCAGCCTGGAATCAGAAATGCTCGCCATCTGGGAGAAGGAGAACCTCTACAAGTTTGAGCTGCAGGAAGACAACTTTACCATAGATACGCCGCCTCCGTACCCTTCAGGACGGCCGTGGCACATAGGCGCCGCTGCGCACTATGCCCAGATAGACATGATTGCAAGAACCGCCAGAATGAGCGGAAAGAATGTTTATTTTCCAATAGGAATAGACAGAAACGGACTTCCAGTAGAGATCTATACTGAAAAAAAGCACGGCATAAGAATGAGGGACGTAGAGCGGGGCAGGTTTCTTGGCATGTGCAAAGAGGCTCTGGACGACCTGGAAGGCGAGATGATACTGATAATGAAAAAGCTTGGAATCAGCGGACAGATAGACAGGCGGTACAGAACGGACACGCCAGAGTATCGCTCCCTTACGCAGTCCACATTCATTGACTTGTGGAAAAGGGGCAGAATATATCTTGCATCCAGGCCAAACAACTACGACTGGGCTGCGGGAACCACGATAGCCGACGCAGAAATAAAATACGAGGATCTTGACTCAAAACTCGTTTACATCAAGTTTGCGAACAATTTAACGATAGCCAGTACGAGGCCGGAACTTTTGTGCTCGTGCAGGGCCGTCATAGTCAATCCGAACGATAAACGGTACGCAGGCATGATCGGCAGGACTGTAAAGGCGCCAATATTCGGACATGATGCAACGGTAATTCCGCACCCGTCGGCAAAGGAGGACTTTGGAACGGGAGCCGTCATGGTGTGCAGCTACGGCGACCAGAACGATGTCGCCCTGTTTCGAGAGCTTGGGCTGGAAGAGATCATCGCAATAGGAATGGATGGAAGAATGACGGACGCGGCAGGACGGTACGCCGGGCTTCGGCCAAGGCAGGCGCGCGAAAAGATAATCGCCGACCTGCAGGATGCAGGATTCGTATCAAGGATTGAGGATATCAAGCATCGGACTCCGGTATCGGAGCGAAGCGGCGTTCCAATTGAGATTGTTCCAATGGAGGAATACTACATGAGGCAGATTGACGCAGTGCCAAGAATGAAGGAGATGGCGGCTGAAATCAAGTTTTATCCGGACATGCACCGGCAGATACTGCTCAACTGGCTGGAATACGTCTCAATCGACTGGCCCATATCCAGGCGGCGCTACTATGGAACAGAAATCCCAGTCTGGCGCTGCAAAGAATGCAGAGAGCCTCACGTGCCGGAACCAGGCCGGTACTATGTGCCGTGGAAGGAGCCGCCTCCCATAACCGCATGCGCAAAGTGCGGCTCTGCAGACCTTGAGGGCGAGACCAGAACTTTTGATACATGGATGGATTCAAGCGCCTCGCCTTTGTACATATCAAAGATGGGCAAAGACGACGACCATTTCAAAAAGACGTATCCTGCAAGCATCAGGCCGCAGGCAAAGGATATCGTAAGAACATGGCTGCACTATACGCTGCTAAAGTGCGATGCCATGACTGGAGAAAAGCCGTGGTCCGAAGCGTGGATAATGGGGTACGGGCTGGATGAGCGCGGGCTGAAGATGAGCAAGAGCAAGGGAAATGCAATAGACCCGCTGCCGGTAATCGAAAGGCTTGGAGCAGATGCGTTTCGATACTGGAGCGCAAGCGAAGTAAGCCAGGGATACGACTTTAGATGCAGCGAGCTCAAGATAGAAAATGCAAAAAAATTCCTAAGCAAGCTGTGGAATGTTGCAAGATTTCTGTCCGGCTTTGAGGAGAAAGAGCTCGGCATTCTTGCAGAATCAGACAGGTGGATACTGAAAGAGGCGGACGCGCTTGTGCAGGAATGCAGGAAAGGATATTCCGCGTACAATTTCTTTATTCCTGCTACAGCAATCCGCGAATTTGCATGGAACGTATTTGCGGCGCAGTACATGGAGATGGTAAAGGCAAGGGCGTACGGCCAAAACTGCACGGATGCGGAAAGAAATGCCGCAGTATCCACATTGCATTCCGTATTCAGAATTATTCTAAAGCTGCTTGCTCCAATTGTCCCGTTTATTGCGGATTATTTGTGGCGGAGGCTGTATTCCGATTCCAGCATACACTCAGAAAGGCTGCCGGAACCCATGGGAATGGACGATGCGTCAGATGCGACAAGAGAGATATCAGAGTTTAATTCAAGGGTGTGGAATTTGAAAAGATCAAAGAATCTTTCCCTGCGAGACTCCATATCAATAGAGATTCCGTCCAGCCTTGCAGCATACGGCGCGGATCTTGCAAAGATGCACAACATAACAGAATGACTGCGCCGGCCAGAGCAACATTTGATTCAGGCGCGCCCGCCATCCAAGGTTGCGGCGCCGGCGAGTGTTCTCGCATGACCGCGTAGGAGTCGGCCGGCAAGGGTCGGCATTGCGGGCTTCCTGCCTTAGGACAAGCATTCCTGTCTGAGAATCATGAGGAAACTGCGAGCAAGACTTGGCATTGCATGAGCGGCGCAGTAGCGGGCTAGGAGCGCTTGTCCGATGAGAACCGAGAACAACTGCGATTACGAGCAAATCAAGGCAGGCAGGAATGAACTAGGAGTTCTCGCCTGATGAGCGCACCATGTCAAGAAACCGCTCATGAATAGACGTATCGTCAGTCAGTTCAGGATGAAATGCCACTGCGAGCATGTTATTCTGCCTTACTGCAACAGCCTTGCCGCCAACAGAAGCAAGCGCGCTTGCTGCGCTGCCAGTATCGGCAGCGGACGGCGCCCGGATAAAAACGCCCCGAAACGACCGGATGCCAAGCGCAGAAATGTCCAGGCTTTTTTCAAACGACTGCCGCTGCCTGCCAAACGAGTTGCGCTCTATTGCAATGTCAAGCAGGCCCAGCAGAGGCTGGCTTGTTTCTCCTACGGTGCGGTCCTTGGCATTTTTGGACAGCAGCACCATGCCGGCGCATATTCCAAGAACCGGCATTCCAGACTCGATTTTAGCTCTTAATTCTTTGATGATGCCGGTTTTGTCGGACATTTCTCCGATTGCGGTGCTCTCGCCGCCTGGAATTATCAGGCCGTCTATTCCTGCAAGGTCGCGGGCGTCCTGCACAAGAATAATCCTGCCTTTCCGGTTCGTCTTGCTCATTGCGGCCCGAGCGGCGGCTGCATTCTCTGCTACATCTCCCTGCACTCCGAGTATTCCTATTGTGATTTCGCTCATGCTGCGCCGCCCCTGTCCTGCATTCTAAGCTCCATCTTGTCCGGTTCCAGTCCAAGTATGGACGCCTTTTCGTCGATCATTTCCTGGGCTTCCGCCACCTTTTCCGGCTTGCGCCAAAACGTAGCGGCAAGAACGACCGCCATGGCTCTTTCTGCAGCATCGTCGGACTTGAATATGCCTGATCCTACGAATATGCCGTCGCATCCAAGCGACATCAGGTATGCCGCGTCTGCCGGCGTTGCAATTCCGCCGGCGGCAAAGTTGACAACCGGCAGGCGGCCCAGTTTTGCAGTGTCTTTGAGCATGTCGTACGATACTCGAAATTCCCGCGCCATGTGAACCAGCCCCTGGGTATCGCCTGCGCTGTACGCAGCAGACGCTCTTTGCATCTCGGTATTTACCTTTTTGATGTGAGTTATTGCCTCTGCTACGTTTCCTGTTCCAGGCTCGCCCTTTGTGCGTATCATGGCTGCGCCTTCTTCAATCCGCCGCAGCGCCTCTGCCAGCGATCTGGCGCCGTTGACAAATGGCGTCGTATAGTCCCACTTCCATATGTGCCTGGTCTCGTCTGCCGGCGTCAAGACCTCAGACTCGTCTATCATGTCAACATTGGCCTCCTGCAGTACCTGGGCCTCATAGGCGTGTCCGATTCTGCACTTTGCCATGACTGGAATGGTTACGGAATTCATTATGTTCTTGATTATTTTGACGCTGGCTGTCCTGGCCACTCCTCCCGCCTTTCTCACGTCTGACGGAAGCTTGTCTAAAACCATGACTGCCACTGCTCCTGCATCCTCGGCAATGCAGGCCTGCTCCGTGCTTGTGACATCCATAACCACGCCGTTCTTTAGCATGTGCGCAAAACCCCGCTTTAGCGTGGATGTGCCGTACGCAGCATCATCGGATGTTGTCTCGCCGCCGGCATCGTTCCGGCTGCCCGACAGGGATATCATACCGGAATTAACCCTCTACGATATTTGTATTTATGCCAGGAAGCGGCGGCGCCGTTATCGGCTAGCTGAATTTTTGGAGGCAGTCACGAGTAAAGCGAATCAAGGATGCCCGCAAGCTTGACATCGTTTTCTGTAATTCCGCCGGCGTCATGAGTTACAAGATCTACAGACAATCTGTTGTAGACATTGCTCCATTCAGGATGATGATTTAGTTTTTCTATCTCCATTGCAGCCCGCGCCATAAATCCAAAGGCGGCATTGAATGATTCAAAGGCATAGTCGCGATGCAGTTTTTGATCCAGCACCGACCAGTCCGGCAAATTTGACAGGGCCGCCTTGATCTCTTCCGGCGAGAGTTTTTTCATAGCATTACCGGCATCTGTCTCATAAATAATGCTATGGATTGAGATGGGGCAGACAGATGACGGGCGTCAAGAGCGCTGCGATGCAAGAACGCTGCGGCAGCATGGCGTCATGGTGCAATGGTACGATGGCGCTATGGTGTCAAGACGTCAAGAGCCCATGATATCAGAAGGCAATGCCGCAGTGCATCCTCGCGAATTGCGAATTTCAAATGCGGCAAAGACTCGGATTCGCGTTAGAAATCTGTTTTCGATTTTGATATTTAGTTAGGAGCAATGTTCGACGGATAGTAGCCGCTGCCAAACAAATAGTCGTCATACTGTATCAGCAGCGACCGCTTGTGTTCCGGCTCTCCGGTTGCCGGATTAGTAAAATGATATTCCAGCCAAACCTCAGGAGCGCCTCCGGTTATAATGTCATTGATTTGTTCCGGCGTCTTGCTAGGCTGCAGCGCTTTAAGATCTACCGGTCCCAGCGCTCTTGTGTCGGATCCATGAGCAATTACGTTGCTTTCGCTGTCTAGAACAAACGGGTAAATGACATCCGTGCTGTTCCTTGTCAATGCATCCAGTCCCGATTGTCCGCCGCCGTGCGCGTCATATTTTGCCATAGCCTGGGCAATTGTCTGGCGCACCTGCGCTGCGGCCTCGGCTATCAGCAAATCATTCTCGGACACAGGTGCTACGTCAATTCCGCGTTCTGCCAGCAGTTCATACGTTCCAGGTGTGACGCATATCGGTGCAGCGGAATCTCGAATGTACAGCTGCAGCGGCTCGTTGCACAAGACTTCCAGCGGCATGGCATCTCCTGCAAGCTGTTTTAGCGGAGACGCATGCGTGAGATCTATTTCAGCTTCCTGCGGCATGGCATGATCCATCATGGCATCATCCTTGGCATCGCCCATCGCAGTATCGTTCATTGCAGCATTGTCTTTCATGGAATCGTCTGACATGGCTTCTGTTATCTGGACAGCAATCTGTACAGTGACAGCCTCGCTTTCATTACCTGCTGATACCAGGAATGCATGAGTTCCAGGCGCTGCGTTTGCAGCGTCAACGCTCAATGTGCCGTTCTTTGACAGCGTAATAAAGCTGGCCGGATTGTACATGACGGCATGCTCCGAATAAAGACCGCTGCCAAATACATAGCCGTCGTGCAGCACAAAGAACGAGAGCTTGGGCTCTTCCTGGTCCGTTGCCGGATTCAGAAACGCGTATGATATCCAGCTGCTGCCGTACTTGTCCATATTTGCCAATGCCTCCTGCCACGCTTCTTCGCCAAACACATCCTGGGATTGCAGCGTATTGGCATTGTCCGGATTGGCTCCGTGCGCGACAACCAGCCCGCCCATGTCAAGCACAAACGGGTATATTTCAGTATCAGCCTCCAGCGCATTTATCGTATCAAAATAGGCGGTTCCAGCTTCGTCATATTCTGCTATGGTATTTTCTATCAGCATCATCATGGCAGAATCCTGCATGTAAAATTCGGCTCCGGCATCAAACTCTTCGGTCAGGTCAAAGGCATGGCTGGAGCCTGCAGGTATGGTATAATTCAATGGCTGCGCCGCGGCTACAGTTGCAAGCGGAAGCGCGGCCAGTACGACAGAGAGTGCAATGAGAATCTCTTTCAAATTCAATATCAAGCCTTGAAACATGGACTAAAAAAAGATTTCGACAGTTGGTACTGCAAAGGCTTTGGGGGAGAGATTAGCCTATCCAGATCCCAAGCAGTACTGCAATGAGAACGGCGTCCTCCCAATCCACCGCATGGCCCGTTCTAGCGCATTGGCGCCTTCGCTGAACTTGCCCATGCTTGCGCTGCAACTGCAAATCGGTTCGCGAATCCCACCCGCCTTGCGGCCGTGATTCAACGGAATCGCAGTATTTGCGGCAGACAATTCTTTCTGGGGCATGCCGGCAGATCAGAGCCGATACGATTCTGCTAACTTGGCGCATGCCGGTTCTTTATGCCAACTGCCGAGGCAATTGGAGCTGGCGCTGTCCGGAAAGTGCGGCAGGTGTTGTCTTATGAATCATGTTCCCGGAAAAAGCGCCGCCATTCAGAGACGCTTATTCCCAGCAAGTCCATGTTATCCATCTCCGACTTGAATTTGTCCAGCAAGCCGATTCTTGCTATTCTGCCAAAGTTGTTTCCTTTATCCGAGGCGGGCTTATCACTTATGTTGTCGCGTGCATTGGGATACGGTTTGATTCCATCCGGCATATCTATCGTTCTATCATCATTGGTTTTTCTGATATTTTGCCACCAAAAATTTCTATAATCGCAAAAATACTGCGCCATATCAACAAGTGGCTTGAATATGATTGGCGCGCCGGACAGGACGTTAGAGAGACACCAGGGAACCAGCATTACAAGATCTTTGTTTGTACAGGCGTTCTTATTTACCCTGAACCTGAAGCTCGGTTCGCCTTCTTTGGACAAAACATACCATGATTTCAGCTCTATTCCAAAAATTATGCTGTCGCCATTCGTGAAAAGGACATCCGGGAATGTCTGCGGCTGGCGCACAAATCCATACTCTCCATACAGATTGTCTGGATCCCACGCGTTGCGGGAATTGTTTAAACTCCTTACCACCTCGGCTTCTATAATCAGTCCCAGCACCTCGCCAAACGAATATATCTCTCTATACTGGCGCTTAATTCTAATGTCGCGCCCAAAAATAATTAATTACAAAAATA
>CAYGAM010000005.1:0-45577 GCA_964347915.1 uncultured Nitrosopumilaceae archaeon
TGCATGAATCTCCAACATTGCTTGCAGAACAAGACTTTTGTCAGGACAGCATGATTATGCATAGAGCATGCTGTACTAAATTTGGATCAAAGATGGACTGCATTTGCGCCTAATCTCAAATGTATACTGACTTGTGATCGCATACGCGAAAGAGTGTGATGATGTGATCATCGCGGTTAATCTTATACAACAATCTGTCACCCTTGCTCAATCTGTATGCATACAATTTTTTGTTTCGCTTGTATTTGCCAAGATCTGCTGGATTCTCTGATGCTATAATCTCATTTGTTGCTGTGTCTACAGCGCGTTGCCTATTGTGCCACATATTCTTGTACTGTTTTCTAAAGGTAGGCGTAGTTTCTGTGCTCCAATCAGTCATCGCTGTGCAGACATTCCAAGAGATCTTCTCTGGTATGGAATATCCTCCTGTCGTTGCTCTTCTCTCCCTCAATGACATCCAACACTTCTTCCGGTATCAAATCGTCCTCCTCATAAAGATCTTTTAGATACTGCTCAAAGCTTTTTGTCTTTGAGATGTCACTCTCGTAAAAGTCATCTCGTATTATGGCCAGCTTGTCCTCTGGAAGATTGTGAAACGGATTTGCATGCTTGTTCTCTAACATAATTGTACATTACATAAATGCAATATATATGCATTTTTTTTAATACGTTGCAGTTCGTCTTTTGCCAGAGCAACAGTTCAATTTTTCAGCAGATAGCGACGCCGCTGCCAGGATTGCAAGCACAATGCGTTTCTTCCAGCACGCAGGATAGTGCCAAGAAAGGATCATGTTCAATGCGTGTTTTCTGTTGTATGGCATTGCTTGTTCTATTTCACGCACTGGGTATTGCGCATAATCAACGCCCGTGAATCCTATGCATAATCAGAATGTTTTGAGATAATCAACTTTTTTTGGACAATATTTTACAAAATTCTCAACTTTGCGCGTACGTCAATATTTAGTGTGGTCATCCGTGACGCGTGATTGAAGGTACGGCATCGTCCTGTGTAAAGTATTGGCTATAGTATCTTCTGTGCCCTAGCATCTGAATGTTTCAAATCACCATGCTGTGTCAACCGTATGAAATCAATGCTGCTTAGCGTGTGTTTATGTCTGTAATTTTCATACTCAAAATAACCCTGCTTGCCAAAAAACCAGATAATAGAGGCAAACTCTTGCTGATACTTGTGGGACAAACTTTCGCTGTCCGGATATTTTGATTATGCATATGGGCTGCTAAGATCAACTTGGCTCAAATATGGACAGCTTTTGCGCCTAGTCTCTGCCGTATACTGACTTGTGATCGCATACGCGATAGAGTATGACTTTGTGATTATTGTAGTCAATCTTATACAACAATCTGTCACCCTTGCTCAACTTATATGCATACAATTTTTTGTTTTGTTTGTATCTGCCAAGATCTGCCGGATTCTCTGACGCACCAAGTACATCTACTGCTACATCCACAGCATGTTGCCTCTTATGTCCTATGTTCTTGTACTGTTTTCTAAAGGTGGGCGTTCTCTCAGTATTCCAATCAGCCATCGCTGTGCAGATCTTCCAAGAGCTCTTCTATAGTATGGAATATCTTTCCATCTCTGGTTTTGTCTCCCTCAATGACATCCAACACTTCTTCCGGTATCAAATCGTCCTCCTCATAAAGATCTTTTAGATACTGCTCAAAGCTTTTTGTCTTTGAGATGTCACTCTCGTAAAAGTCATCTCGTATTATGGCCAGCTTGTCCTCTGGAAGATTGTGAAACGGGTTGGCATGCTTGTTCTCAGGCATGCCTGTGTATTGCATGTGTGATATATGTACATTTTTAATACAAATTTTTCAAACTCTGGCATGGTACAAATAGGCGAGCCTGCTCCAAATCTGGAGATCTCAGAATGGGTGCAGGGGCTGCCCACCAACATTAGCAGCGAAAAGGACAAGATAATCCTGGTGGAAGTTTTCCAGGTAAACTGCCCAGGATGCTTTCTGTATGGAATGCCGCATGCAATATCAATATACAACAACTATGCCGACGACGGCGTCCGCGTTCTCGGCCTTGCAACTGCATTTGAAGACTATGACAAGAATACGCTTGAAAATCTCAAAATGCTGGCAGAGACCGGCATCGTAGTAGGGGAGACAAAAACCATGCTGCAGCAGTACGGCAAGCTGGACGGCAACAAACTGCAGTACAAGATTCCGTTTGCGCTTGCCATGGACAAGCTGGTCAAGAACCCTGGCGCAACCCAGAGCCAGATAATGAATTTGATTCGTGCCCAGGTTCCTGACTTTGAATCGCATCCTGCCGAAAGCCAGCAGTATATGGTGCGGCAGGCAACAGAATACCTGCAGGCCAAGCAGTATTCTGCCAAAACGTTTGAGATGTATTCGTTGCGCGGAACGCCCTCTACGATTCTGATTGACAGAAAGGGCGTGCTTCGGGATGTGTCATTCGGACAAAACCCGTCGCTTGAATCGATGATTCAAAAGCTGGCAAGCGAATAGGCGTGCGTTTTCAGATGACGCACCTGAATCAAACGCGGTTCTTTAGTTCCTTGTCCTGTTTTATTCTGGGATGCGCAGGGTCTGCAAGAATTATCTCAAACCAATAATGTTTGCCGTCCTTGTATGCAAAGTACGATCCAAGCAGGCTCATGTTCGGATACCGCTTTAAGACTCTGTTCTCGGCTACCTGCTTCATGCTGACATCGGCCTTGATTCTTGTAACGCCCAGGTGCTTTGGCCTTCTGCCGCCTTTGGGCCGCTGCCTTCTCATTCCGCCAACACCCACTCTCATTCTTACTGTAATTATTCCCTGCTTGGCCTTGTAGCCTAATCTGCGGGCGCGCTGTATTCTGCTCGGCTTGTCTATTCTCGTAATGGCCTCCTGTCTTCTCCAGGATATGACTCTCTCTCGGAGCTCTGGCGCGTTCTGCTTTAGCATGTCCATCCATACCTGGTCCTGGCGCGTCTTCATTGCAAGATAATTTCTGGATGTCATATACATATATCTTTAGAATTGAGTCTGGGATTTGTCTGGCGCGGCATTGCGCTTTCTGCCATTGCAGTCTGACCATCGCTTTTGCGGGTCAGAGCCGTTTCTGAAATGCCGTATTTGGCTGTACTATAGTTTATTTAGTAAACATATTCTTTATAGTATAAACACTCTTTATAGTATAAACACTCTATCAATAGAATATATTAATTATGTATGATATACTATAATCATGGAGCAACAAGTTGCATTTGATACGTGCACTGCGATAAACGTCCTGACATGCAATAGGTATGCAAAAAGACTTCGCAAGAAGCTTCGCGGCAAGCCGCTTCGGATAATCCTGTGCGACATGGTAGTCAAAGAGCTGCAAAAGAAAAGATACAATATCACTCAGGTTATCTTGAGGATACAGAACGCGCTTGGAAGATCTGTTCATGTCGGCAGAATGAATGAGCAGCACATGGCTGCCGGAGAGCAGATTAGTGCGAGGTTTCATACATGCCACACTGGCGACAACTACATCCTTGCATACTGCAGGTCAGAGTCCATTCCGCTTATAACAGACGACCGAGACTTTCGCCGCGCCTGCAATTGCATGGGCGTTACCGCATTCTTTGCATCGGAGGCTGGAAACATCTAATGTCTGCCGTGCTGTATCCAAGAATAAAGAGAGAGTTTGACGACGACAAGAACCCAATGCTGTACAGGCGCCGCTAGTGCGGCCTCTTTTTTTTTTCAAATTGAACGGCTGCAATGCCTATGAGGCGCCGCATCAATCTGGCGGCGCGCATGACGCCAATGCTGCTGAGACTGCACTATGAGAGATGACGGCATTCTATGATGCGATTGTGTCCTGGAATATGAAATTGTCATGCGCCGCAGAGCCATACCCAATGCAAATTAAACTGCGGATGCATGCAGTGCCGTTGAGATGGGCGGCAGCAAAACCGCGCGATGCGGCCAAGTTTTGCGGCGCACAATACCGGGATATCTCATGCGGGCGGCGCCTTTTTTTTGCCATGACTGGTTCGATTATCGCCTGGGCGAATATCTGGACAGATGCGCTACACCATAGATTCTGATTTTTCGCGGCGTGAACCTGGACTTTCTCTCGCGCTGCCGCCATAGCTGTGCATTTTTTGGAGATGGCTTCGCATTGCCTCCATGCTCGGGTACGACTCGCCGCACATCCTGCAGTCGTACGCCCTGCTGGAATGAACCTCTGCATGATTCATCACCTCTTCAATTTTTGAGAATTTCTCGCCGCACTCTGGGCACTGGTGCTTTTTTGATATCATTCCATCTCTGCCTTTTTGCCGTCCCAGCAGGCGCGGCAGAGCTGTCCGTCAATCTTCCATTTTGGCTTTGGATTGTACCGAATAAAGCCAAGCTTTGCACTGCATATGCTGCAGTAGTTTTTCTTTGCGTTGTGCCCCTGCTCTTTTTTGTCAAAGCACTCTTTGCAAAGCAGGCCGTCCATGTCCCACTGCCACCGAGGCTCCCAGAGATCCGTTATTCTCTTGGTGGTCTTGCATGACGCGCAAGGCTGCCTTATCTTCCCTTCATAGAATTCCTTTGCCTTGTCAACGTAGCATTCTCCGCATAGCGGGCCCTTGATGTTCCATTCGCGCTTTGGCTTGCTTTTGTGCTTGAGTTCCTTGCTGCATATGGCGCAGTATGCAGGCTTGCTGCCAAACAGTCCCATCGAAATAATATCGGCCTGGGAAGTATTTTTAGCTTTTAGAAATTAATTGATTTGGCCTTTACTTACAGGCCATGACTCTGTCCTAAGATTCGCTGATAAGCTTCTCCAAGGCCTGGCTGGCGTTAAGCGTGCCGCTTGACTTGCCGTACTCTTCCAGCCTTTTGAGCTGATCCTTGGTAAAGCATACCGGTATTGTGCGCTTTGACATGCTTGGTGTGCCGCACCTTGATTAATATCCTTTGCGTTTTGGCGCCGAGCGCGCGGAATTTTGTCCAGAGCATTTGGCATACCTTGGTGTTTCCGAAATCTGCCGCGCATCATTTTGAAGCGGGCCGTATTGCACCATAAAAGTGCGGCTTCTGGGTATGGTATCCGGTATAACATTCAATGAATTTTCATATGTGCCATCCTAAGAACTAACAACAATCGGCAGTTTTGCCTGATGAAACGCAAAAATACAGCCGATTTCATAGTGTATTGTGTTAGGCTACAAACTGCGCCCTTCTGGTACTGCATATCTTGCCGTGATTGCATTGTTTCTTGCGTCCTTCTTGTCGTATTATGCTGCTGCAAATACAGCCTGGACATCACTACTGAGCGCGCCCATAATAATAACGATATCAATGGCATCGTGGTTTTTGTTCTCAAGCGTGCTGCGGGGGCTGCGTGATCGGAATGCTGTCCTGATTGCAGCAATATCCGGCACTGCGCTGGCAATTCCGTCGCTGTCCACATTAGGTCCGATGTCATGGTCTATTGCAGGAGTCACTGCAGGATTTGCTGCGTTTGCACTGCGGGGAATGATGCCGTCAAAACGCGGGTATCTTGCAGTTTCGGTGTATGCGGCTTATTTTGGACTGCTGATGCTGGCAAGCCTTGCGTCGCAGACTGCGACGGTTTGGGATGCCGGCGACGGCATCGGCGCGTGGACAGGCACTGCCGAGCCGCCTTTGTGGAATTTTGAAGCAGAACTGTACATTGCCTCCATATCCGGACTTGCCGCCGCATTTGCGGTGATCAGGCGCTATTCCAATTTTTGACAGCAGAGCCGGATTGCTTGACATCTGATGCATCTTGTTGCGCTTGGCACCAATCCTGTACTGAATGGCATGACAGTGCGGTCGCATGGCAAGATGCCGTGCGCCAAACACAAGATCTTGGCCGGGCGCTTTAAATGACTTTAAAACTGGCACCAAATCTACATATGCTAAACACTGGAGGCCAAAATGTGCATTGACACGAAGAGTTTCGAATCAGATGCCCCCAAATCCGTATGTGCTAGCCTTTGAAAGCACTGCTGCAGTCGATTATGCACGCAGACTGCACCTGCACGTGTTTTGTGAACAAATTGTCCATTGCCTTTAAATATAATCTTAAGTCAGTCTAATCAATAAAATGAATAACGAAATTGGACGAAAATTAACTAGTCTAACACTAATCGCAATAATGGTTGCAGGGGGACTGACCTTTGCAATACCGGCAATTCCGGTCGCGGCACAGTCAAGTACGCTTATTGTGTCTGCATCCGGCGTTGGCTCTTTCGGAGGCCCGCAGATTATTGAAATCCAAGTGGACGACGATTCGGTTTCAGACAGAAGTGTTGAACGTACGTTGGATGTACAAATTGACGATAACTCTGTGCTGATGACGCAGGCGGATACTGGCAAGTGGTATGCATACATTGCTGATGAAAGCGCTGTAACTGCCGCAAATGAAGCAGGTCCGCTGGACTTTGGCTTTGAACTTGATCAAAGCACTCTAGTAAACACAGAGGCGTTCGATAGAGCTCCTGATACCGTTCTTTATGACAGTCCTAGCTTCCTTGAGAGCATTCCGACTATCAGAAATCATACTGATGTGCCGTTGCACGGTCAAGTCTTTGCCGAAGCTGACAGAGGCAATTGGCCATTCATACAACTGTACGAGTTTGATGATGGCGACAGCATAGATATCACGTATGAAGATGAAGTTGTCACGTTGGAATATGTAGAAGAATTTGACGGCGAGACGCAACTGAATCTGGATAGAACAGAGGTTCCGCTTGGCGGAATTATACACATAGAATTGACCGATCCTCAATTAAACTTGGATCCGCGAACTTCAGAGACATGGTATCTGCTGGCCGATGGTAGCACGGCGTATTATGGCAGTATTGATAATGAGATAAGCAATACCTACTTTGACGGCGACAATGCACAACTCACCGTAGAAAATCTTGACGCTGTAGCGTTCAGCAGTCCATCTACAGATGATGGCCTGCCGGACAATGCAATAAAGTTCACAGAATCAGGACGAAACACTGGTATCTTTGAGAGCTGGGACGGTGACATAACCAACCTTGAGCTCAAGGGCAATGCCAGCGTGAATGCCAAATTTGATATCGATTATGCTGGCGAGACTGAGGTCGAAATAAGCGTCTTGGACGATGATTCGACAATAGAATTGTCTGACATTGGTGAATGGAACACTGGCGAAATAATAGACATTACTGTCTCTGATCCAAACCGTGATCTAAACACCAGAACAGATGATGACTTTACTATAGGAAGCGGCCCGGTGCCGACAATAATAATGGGAGATCCAGAAACACTTGATACGCTTACCACCTTGGATGTAGATAGCGAAACTCTGGTGGGAACGCTTGACGGTTCTGGCACAGTCACGGTGACTGCAGCACTGTCTGCAGATCGACATACCCAGCTCACAGGAGCAGGATCAATGCACCACTTTATCAACTACCATTTGCCAGAAGGTGTAGAGCTGACTGTGGGTTCAGGCGTGTTTAACGTACCTGATGCCCTGACCGGCTCTGGACTGATATCTGTTAACCTTGATGCAGCTTCCCGCACATCAACTTTGACATTTACGGATGTAGGTGATGATAAGAGTGTAGTATTCGATCTCTTTACATTTGGAGAACGCAATGACAATGGAATTATTACCTTTGAAAACAATGCCGTATACAGGCAGCTCCTAACGGAGTCTGACACTAGCGGCACGTTTGAGGGAAAGCTGGAGTACACCATGATAAACCAACTAACGCAAGATGATTCTAGCACATATGCAGAGATAGCTTCCATTAGCGACGAACTGAAAATGGTCGCTGCCGATTCTGCAACTGCAAGAATTGTCTATGACGAAAGTTCTGTAGATCAAGATATCAATACATATGACGGCGAACTTTCGCTTGATGCTACAAGCTACAGCATAAACAGCGACGTTACCGTAACACTCACTGACGCAGACTTGGATGAGGACAGATACACTAATGTTGACGGCACCAACTACATTGGCGTGGGCAATGCATCTCTGCTAGAAGTGGAGATTGGCGGCAAGCCGTGGCCGGTCACTGATAGTGAAGCCTGCACAGCACCAGATGAAGACTTTAGATTGGACCAAGATGATAACGGTACCTATACTGCATCATTTGAAGTTCCAAGAAGTTACTGTTCTGGTGACCCTGGTAGTACTGTGGTAAGTCCTACTACTGGCGAATCTCTCAAGATAACATACACTGACTTTAGGACTGCCGACGGCAGTGAAACCACGATAACAGCAACTGCTACAATTCAGGCTCAAACGGGCTCCGTTTCACTGGACAGGACTTCCTATCCGTTGCCATTTGACATAAGAGACGATCGTCGTCTTGTGTCGGCACATCCAGTCATAGCATATGTTCAAGTAACAGATCCTGACCTAAACTTGTCTCCTAGCGCTGTAGATTCTATAAGCGGTGATAGTGGTGCTGGCCCAGTACAAATACTGGCTGGCAATACACTGCTGTTTACAGCAGGTGGCGATGGATCTGGTGACGATCTGGGAGCACTAACCGAAACAGATCCTGATACGGGCATCTTTGAGATAGAAGTGCCGATAGACGCTAGCTATGTCAACGATGGCAGAATCCGATCTGGAACTACACTCAATGTTCAGTACACTGACGCAAGCGATGCATCTGGAAGGCAAAAAGTCTCATCAGACTCTGCCGTATTCCGTCTAGGAAATGCCGTACTTCAAACCGACAAGCGAGAATATGCTATTGGAGAAACAGCCTTTGTGACTCTGATAGACAATGATCGCAACCTTGATTCTGATACCAGAGAATTAATTCCTCTTACAGAAATTGAGTGGCTCGGCGATGAAGACGGCACCTTGATATTGTCCAGCTTTGAGGCAGACCCGGCCGAGAATCTTAAAGAGACAGAGCCGAACAGCGGAATATTCCAGGTTGAGATAACCATTCCGAGAGAACTTGATGATGACAATGCAGTCAACCGCGGCGAACGAATAGTACTGGCGTATGTTGACGAAAGTCCAGCTGGATCCGCCTTTGTATTTGACGACAGCCGAGATGTTGAAACAACAATATCAATTTCCCAAGCAGACACGTCAATCTCTCTTGACAAGAGCATATACTCTTGGAGAGATAAGATGATCATTACTGTCTTTGCGCCAGACTTTAACTTTGATTCTGAATCAATAGAGTCTATTGGCGACGATACAGACAACAACGGCGTAGTGGGCATCAGTACGAGAGACGGAGAGTTGGAAAACTACCGGCTTGATGAGACTGGACCCAATACGGGCATCTTTACCGGCGAGGTAACACTAAAGGGATTTGCAAGACATCCTGTTGATGGTGGAGGCGAAACCCTGTCAGATGTCACGAATTCTGGTACTGGACCTGATGATGGTACGCTGCCAGTAGGAGACAGCATTGGCATTAGCGTCTACTTTGAATACGAAGGAGGCGATGTAGTCACTTCTGCATCCACGCGATGGAATGTTGCTGAAGTCATTTGGGTTGAAGACGCCTACCGTCAAGACGGCATTGGCATAGTCCAAGTCATTGACGCTGACAGAAACCTCTATCCGGAGATTGTCGACAGCATGGAGCTGCTTGTCATCTCTGACACATTCAGAGGAGGAATATATGTTCCAGCAACCGAGACTGCCAGAGACAGCGGAATATTCCAAGCTGAAGTTAACTTCAGCCCAGGCCGTTCGTCATCAGGCAGCATACAAGTTGCAATAGGCGATACAGTTACAGCCATATACACCGACACAACACTGCCCCCGCCAGATGATGGAGCCGACCTGGATATTACAGGAGCAACCTCAATTGGCGCAACAATATCTCCGCTAGAAAGAGTACAAGTATCCAACCCCGCAGTTGTCGATTCGCTCGGCAATCCACTCGATTCGGTCTCTGTCGATCAACAGATATCAATATCTGCCGACTTGGGACTAAACGATAGATTGAACAGAAACCAGGACTATGCATTCCTGCTGCAAATTCAGGATGAGAACGGAGTAACTGTACAGCTTTCGTGGGTTGCGGCAACGCTCACCAGTTCGGGAGCAAGCGCTTCACAATCGTGGACGCCTGAAGCATCCGGCGACTATACTGCCAGCATCTTTGTTTGGGAAAGCATTGCTAACCCAACTGCTCTCTCACCACAACAGACTATAGACATTAGTGTGCAATAAGACTAGGAAAATTTCCTTTTCTTTTTTTTGTTTTAATTTCAAGGCAGGGCTGTGACTGTCGGTCCTGAAACATTACCAAGTCTGCATTTACGTGCGGCGCGCACTGATATGATGACCGAAATTTTTGCATCATGCCCTGCAAACTGAAATGCGATGCATCTGATGCAACGGCTTTGTTTCAGACTACTGTGCGGCAGGCAAGATTGGCCATGTTCAAAAACACGCATTGGAATAATCACAGCCGTCCTGGATTATGCAGCGCTGAGCCTGTCCGAGTTGCGGCTTGGCGAGTTATTTGAAAATTGATGCCGGACAAGGGCGCCGCGTCATGACGCACCCGCAGCCTTGGAGCGCTGTGATTGTATCCGGCATTGCTTTGCTGGAAAATTTCGATCAGGCGCTAAGCCAGCCCAGCTTTCTAAAGTAGCCAAACATTATGCCTGCAGGTATTGTGGTTGCCAGTATGAGTATGATGAACGTATTGTAGTTGCCATCCTGATCAAGGCCTCCGGGCAGGCTGACATTCATGCCGTAAAAGGTGCCTATTACAGTAGCCGGTATGGTGAGCGTAAATATTATGGTAAGAACTGCCAGCACCTTGTTTGTCTTTTCTGTACTCAGCATATAGTCCGTATCCTTGTATATTTCCATAGTCTCCCTGGACTCTTCAAGCGATTCTATGACTTTGTCTATGTGATCTATTACGTCGTCAAAATGCAGCGTAAGATTTTCGGTCGGCTGCAGCCACGCAAGATGCTTTGACGCCTCCATTGTAATCTTCTTTAGCGGAGTTGCAATCCTTCTTAGCATGGTGATCTCACGCCTTAGCATTGAGATCTTTTTTGCGACAGACTGCTTTTCATCAAACGCGCCGTCTTCAATATCTTCAATGTTTGCCATTATTCGGCGCAGCGTGTGAAGAAGATCGTCCACCAGGACATCAACTATTTTGTGCAAAAGAAAGCCCGTTGAGCGCTGCAAGATCTGCTCCTTTCTCTCAGAATGCTCGCTGCCGCTGCAGATCTCTGCAAGCTCAACCAGGGGATCAAGATCGCCCTGATGAACGGTAATGAGAAATTTTTCTCCTACAAATATTGAGAGCTGGCTGTGCCTCGGCATGTTGTTCTTTGAGCCCAATGGAGGAAAGTGCAGTATGAGGAAGATGTGGCGGTCATAGCTGTCCAGCTTTGGCATCTCAAACTTTGCCAGGCAGTCTTCTATGTTGAGCGAGTTTAGGTCATACTCCTGCGCGAGCTTCTCAACATGCTGCCTGTCCGGATTCTGCAAATCTATCCATGTAAATTTGTCGCCCTTGGCTACCCGCGCCACAGGGCCTGCCTGCTCGTCTTTTGCCGGCTTTCGCCCTGATAGAAGCTTCTTTGGGATGAATCCTTTGTTCATTTCAAAGCTGTCTCTGCAATTCAAATATAAAACTGATGCCTACTTCCACGGCAATGCGTAGTTTGTGCCTACATAGACCAGCGCCGCAGCTATTGCCATTGTAATCCACCAATAGCGCCTCATGCCTAATTTTTCAATTATGTCAATAATAAACCTACAGCGGCGCGGCATCTTTCAGCGAAACGCGCCCAGAAAGACTATGCTGCATTGCGCGAAATTTGAGGAGTGCTCGAGTCGCGTCTTCTTGTCCTTGATCTGCATATTTTGCTTATCTGGGTGTAGCCGCGCTTGCATACCCCCTAAAATGCCGCGGGCGGCTACGCGTACAGTTGACAAATTTGTAATCTTTATATGTGTAAAATAGCATACTATAAGGTAATAAACGGTAAACGACAAATAAATCGCAAGATAGCCGCACAACTTGAAATCACAAGCCCAAGCGCAAAAAGAGCATATCAAGGCGCCATATACGTAATCAATGCCAAAGAGTATGTGGAAACATGGGTGCACTGTGCGCATTCACTGCGAGAAGCGATTGACCTTTCGGCAAAGACAAGTGCGGAAGCAAAGCCAAAATGGCACCCGGCAAGACGGAGATTCAAAGGACTGCAAAATCTCGCAAAGAAAATGGGGGTAAATGATGGTGACTGCTGCCGAAGTCTGGTTAAACAATACAAGGTGTTGTCTGAAATTGCTCATCATAGGCCTTGGACAGACAACATTGTTGACAAAAGGTACGCCAATAGCCTGCTAACTCGCGTAGAGAATAATTTAAAAGTTATATTTAACATTAAGGAAGACAATACAGAAGAAGAGTGATTAATCTTGACAATGTCTGAATCCGTACTAAAATTGAAAGAAATGACTGTAGACGATGTATTTGACTGTCTGCGCGGCATAAATTATTACACCGAAGAATATGAAGACATCGCGGAACAATTTGAAGACTATGTGGTGGATAATTCTCTAGAATGCTCCAAAAAATTTCCCATAATACACAGATATGAATACGATATACAGCAAATATTTTTGCTCAGAATTGAATATGCAGCATTCACAGGCAAAAAAATTGACTTGGAGCCGTTTATCAAATATGCTGAGAGCAGAAAATTCGATTCAAAATCTCTTGCTTTTGACGATCTTACGTCGTCAGTGTTTAAAATAATTGGAAGCGGATTGGATGGGAATGCAGTAGAGCCGAAACTAAAAGATCGCATATGCAAGCAGGTTTTTCGAGTAGCGCGTTGCAAAATCGGGGAGAGCAATGAAAACTATCCAAAGTCCAATGATGATTCACTGACCATAGCCATTGACGATGCGGGCGGAATATCGTTTGGCCTGCTCTTCAAGTACGCGAAATGGAATAAAGACCGCGTTATGACCGCAGACACTAGAAAGATTCTAGAAGACTATGCCAATCGCCGTATTCCGCACACAATAGCCCGGCATGCCGCCATAGGATCGCATATGCCGCTCTTGCGCCGGCTGGATTCTGAATTTGCAGAAGAATTGGTTAGAAAAATAACCGGCATCAAGCGCTACAAGATTGCGTTTTGGGATGCGCTTGTTTCGTACAGTAAGCCAGACAAGGGCATATTGGAATCCATGCCTGGCTGGTACAGTGAGTTTCTAAACGGTGAAATTGCAAAAGATCTCAGCAACCGGCTCTTGTATCTTTCCAGCATGAGGCACGTTACTGCCGGGTATTTGTGGAATGTAGGCGGCTATAAGGATATTTTTGATGAATTTGTCACTAGTGCCAGCGCAAAGATGATAAATATGTGCTGCTGGTTTGCGCCCGAAGTGTTTGAAAAAAATAATGCAGCGGAATTTAAGGACAAATTAAGAAAATTGTGGAAGAATGAACGATTTGTTGAGAATGCCGATCTGGAAAAATGGTTTTCTCCCAGCCCGCTTGAAAAAAAGGAGAGCATAGGCTTGCTCCTGAACTATCTAAAGTGCAAGGAAAAAGTTGCTCATGCAGCAGCAAAAGATTTGGATAAATACATAGACGAATATCCGATTGAGGCCGCGCAATGCCTGTACTATATGATTAAAAAGTGCGAGGATTGCGGAAGCTCGGATACAATAGAAAGGCAGCTGGAAAAGCTGCTTGCCAAAAACGATCGCAGCATCACAAAAGAATTTTTGAGAATAAAAGATTTGATCAAATCGCTTGGATACAATGTCGAATATTCAAAAAAGGCGCCGCATAACGTACGCATCAGAAAGCGCAAATTCTGATTGTGGGATGTTCCGTGCAATGCGCGCCCGCCGCCCCGGTGGTTAAATTCATGGCAAGAATGAGAAAAAACTCAACGGATAGGAGCAGAACGAAAAGAGGCAGCAATGGCGCGGCCGGGAGACAATATTATCTTCAAAGAATCTGCAAAACCTTGTCCTTGGAAGTAATCTGCCATCTGGCAGGCGTTAATGCACAAAGCAAGGCATGGTGAACAATGCCTGGCAGATATTGCATTTTCTGAGTTCAAGAACATGTCTGGATTTTCAGTGCGAGCAAAGATACCAAATACAATTCAGGAGACTGCAATATGCAGCACAACAGGATGCGAGGCATGGTTGGAACAGTCCGATGCAGAACGGCAAAGCCGCCGGCCAGATTCGCGGCGCGGGGACTCGTGCAAAACTAATTCTTCTCAAAGATTAATACTAGAATGAATGCGCTGTTCTTTCGTGGCCTCCGTCGTATAGTGGTTAGTATAGGGGACTGTGGATCCCCGGACGGGAGTTCGATTCCCCCCGGAGGCCCTCCATTTACCCAAGGATGCATGCTACAATTCCAGATCAGGTTCGACTTTTGAAGCGCAAGCCTGATGCGCGTGCATCATGCCTGCAGATTCAGCATGGATGATACCGCATCCCTTATCTTTTTGCGATGCACCATTACGCGCGCATGTATCTCCAAAGGTTCAAGGCTGCCTGATGAGCGCGTAGCCTTTAGGATAAAGCGAAGCGCACCTTCTTCGATTCTGCCGGCATAATATCCGCACAAAAGGTCAAGCTGCGAGCCCTGGGCATCCGGAAACATCAGCCTAAACTCACTGGGAATTTCCTTGATTCTTCCTGCAATGTATGCCTCAAGCGATCTCTCTATGCTGGAATCGCGCATCATACAAAGCAATAAGAATGATGGATAATTCAATTTTGCCATCTTGAGCTTGATGGAATCCATTCTGTTTGGCGTACTGCAGGGCATTCTTGAATGGCTGCCGATCTCAAGCACCGGCGAACTTGTTCTGGTAATGACAAGCTTTTTTGAATATGCCGCCGAGGATGCGGTATCGCTGTCCTTTTTTCTTCATATTGGGACTGCGCTGTCTGCCGTGCTGTACTTTCGGCGGGACATTGCAGGAATCATTGCCGGCTTGAAGGGATACAGGCCAAATTTCAAGGACAGGAACGGCCTGCCGTCGTTTCTTATCGTCTCAACGCTTCTTAGCGGATCTTTGGGATTTCTTATCTTCTCAGCGCTGCCGCTAGAGTCCGCATCAGGCGAAATGCTGATGGGACTGGTGGGAGCTGCCCTGATAGCTACCGGACTGGTGCAGCGGCTTGCAAAAAGAAGCGGAACGCGCACGCAAAAGGACATGCGCCTGCCTGACTCTCTGCTCCTGGGGGCAGTTCAGGCGTTCTCTGTAGTACCTGGTCTCTCAAGGTCCGGCATTACCGTCTCCGCGCTGCTCCTTCGGGGATACAAGGCGTCTGACGCGCTGCGCCTGTCGTTTCTGATGGGCATTCCGGCGGTGCTGGGCGCCCAGCTTGGGATAGCGCTCACAATAGGCATCCCTGGCATTCCTGCGGTCGAAATGGCGGCGGGAATCGCAGCATCATTCCTGGCAGGCTATATCTTTATCGGATTCCTGCTGCGGATTGCCGGAAAGGTGCCGTTTTGGATATTTGCCGTAATGCTGGGATCTATTGCGCTCATCGCGCTTGCCTTTGCCTTGGCATAGGCTCAAAATATGCCGTACTTGCTGGATTCCATCTCTTCCTTTATTGCCAGCTTGAATCTGGGCGAGCCGGCCTCCAGCCTGCCTGTAAGCCAGGCTAGAAATTTTTTCTCCATTCCCCTGCCCTTTAGGGCCTCAAAGTCCGGCCCTGCCTGCTCTGCCAGCCTTTCAACCAGCTCTGCATCAACGCTAATCACGAAAAAGTGCCATCCGAATGCAAATTCCGAGTCCGTTATGGCAAAACTGTCTGGAAAATGCACCATCTCCTCAAGCTTGCTTAGGACGGATCTTGCAGCCGCGCTGGTCTTGTCATAGTCTATTGCCGATACGTTGATGTTTATTCTCGCCTGCATTGTACCTTCTATGCCGCTACAAAATAAAAAGATTGCATGTTCCGGTGCCGCAGTCCCGGCTCGGCAGCTTTTGACTGAAAGGCAGCCGCACATCCTGCATTCGATGAATCGCTGACGCAAGGTCCAGCTGCAAAAACTCTTGATATTGCCTGCTGCATCCTGCAGGACTGTCATTTCAGAACTGCACCTATGCAGAGCCATACAGTTTCATTCCGGATATCATTTGCGTCATGGCATCTTTTTCATGCAGCGCTGAAATTTTTTGCGCGATTTCGTGTGTCCAAAATGTCCCATAATCCTCAAAATGAGCGTCCGCGCCGGCGAGAATATTCCCGTGCGCCGTCCTGGGATTCGCGCCTGCCGTTTCCCCTCAATCCTGCTTTGCAGGGTGGTTTAATTTAGCGTCGGGCATTTTAGCCGTCCGTTTTGCGCTTCAATCTTGCTTTAAAAGATGCTCTACTTCAATGCCAAAAAAGTTTCGCAGTATGCCTATGTATGTGCGTATGGATTCTGGCATCTCGTCGCCGCATGCCACGCCCAGGTTCTTTGCGTTTATCCAAATGGTTACTGCCTGGAGTATGGTCAGAAATCTGTCATTCTGCTCGTTTGAACTGATAGCTTTGGTATACCGTTCCGAGTATTCCCATGCGGTAACAAAGTCTATGCAGGACACTCCAAATACGGACAAAAGCTGCTCTTTTAGCCCTGCCCTGGCAAACGGAACTTTGCTTACAATGTATGGAAATTCTACTCTTGCGGGAAGGCATTCCGGAAGGGGGGACCACACTGTAGCAATCCTGCAGCCGCGCTGCAGCCCTTCAAACTTGGACATCATCTCATATATGATATTCTGGTCGGCAAACCAAAACAGTATGGCTGTCGCATCCGATATGTCAGCATCCCGCACATCGCAGCATGCAAACTCTGCCTTGGGATCCTCAATGAGCCTTATCTTGCTCTTGTCCCAGTCTACGCCGACTGCCTTTTTCACTCCGCGCTGCAGCGCCATTCTGACGCTGGAACCGTCGCCGCATCCTAAATGATAAAACACGTCATTGTCATTCAGCTCTAGGATATCAAGCATGTCGCGAAGCGAATCATCAGGAAGCTGAACCTGCTCTCCGGACATGATCTCGCCGGGCAGCGTCTTTACATACTCTTCCAGCTTCATGGGTATCATAGCATTGCTTCTGATTTATGTCTAATCAAGACGGCTTGATGCCGCGTTTGGCTTTTGCGCGCCTGTTTCATGATCCTGCCTGAACTTGTAAAAAACGGCAAGATTGCTGCGCCTGTAATCACAGTTATGGAACAGGCCGTCTTTTGCCAAAAATTTTTCTGTGTTGTGACGTACCATGCAGCATTGCAGAAATTGTAGCAAAACTATTCCTTTATGCCGTCAAGCTTGGCTACTACCTGCCACATCGTAGTCCTGACAAAGGAAGGCATGTTGGGATCCTGGGTTATGTCTTCTAGCATGCTTAGCGCGTTGGCCGCCCTAACTGCCATCGAGTACTCGCTGCTCTCCAAGTCTGCAATAAGATCGGTGACGCTCTTTTTGATTGTCTTTGGCGTGGCAGGGCCTGTTGCTATCTGCTTGAGCACTTCGATTGCGTTTGACATGGATTCCGTGTTCTGCTCCTTTGTCGCCATTGTTACACCTCTATGAAGACTTGGCCAGACTCTATTGTCACGTCATACCGTCCAAGATCCCTTATCTTTGCAGGAAACTTTGCAAGCTTGCCCGTTCTGCAGTCAAATTCCGCTCCGTGCCAGCCGCAGACTAGATTCGTACCGGCCAGCTTGCCTTCAGCAAGGCTGGTTCCTGCGTGCGTGCACGTATCGTCTAGCGCAAACAGCGTATCATCGGCATTCCCTACTATGATATCCTTGCCGTCTATGACGACTTTGAGAAGCGAGCCTTTGGGAAGATCAGACTCTTTGCATGCCATTACTTTGCCCATAACAACCACCGGATTGCCATTCTTAATAGTTTTTAGGTTGGACTGGCCGCTTTCATTCGATTTGGAATGACTTCATAACTCTGAATCTTTTTTGTAAAGCGATTCTGCCTGCTCCGCGGGATGCCTGCGGCGTCAAAACTGCACTGCGAAGATTGGGCATGTCTGGAGCCTGTCATGCTGGGCTTGTGACAAGCCGCACTGTATTTGATATCATTCCCAGTCCTTTTATGCTCATTTGTACGCTGTCGCCGTCCTTTAGGTAGCCGAATTTGCTGTTCATTGCCACGCCGTCGGGAGTTCCAGTGGATATGATGTCTCCGCGCTCAAGCGTCATGACCTTGCTCAGCCTGGAGACAATCTGCGGTATCTTGATGTGCATTTCTGACGTATTTGCATCCTGCCTTGTCTCGCCGTTTACTTTTGTTGTCATTGCAAGATTCTGCGGGTCTGCAATCTCGTCGCTTGTGGTTATCCACGGGCCGCATGGCGCAAACGTGTCTGCGCCTTTTGCCCTGCCAAACTGCCCGTCAGCAAACTGTATGTCGCGGGCCGAAACATCATTGAGAATCATGTATCCTGCTATTGCGTCCTGCACGGCATTCTCTGGAACGTCCTTGCAGTTTTTTCCTATTATCAGGGCCAGTTCGATCTCATAATCCAGCTCGCTGATAAAATCAGGACACTGTATCTCAGAGTACGGTCCTGTGAGCGCTGTCCTGGGCTTTAGCACTATGACGGGATCTTTGGGAGGCGCAACGCCCTGCTCTTTTGCGTGGGAGGGATAATTGAATGCAAGGCATGCTATCTTGGGCGGGCTTGAAATTGGAGCTAAAATTTCAAATTCCGACAGATCTTGGACATATGAAGCCTTGTCCCTTATCTCGTCAGGCCAGCCGCCGAATGCAAAATCCTTTATTGAAAGGGGAATGGGCACGCCGGTCTGGTGCATGATATCCTCTCTTGTGGCCACTTTTCCTCCGGATACGATGCCAAACGTCTCTGTTCCGTCTTTGAGCAGCCTGGCTATCTTCATTTAATCACGGGCATGATGCAAGATACAAAAATGTATGCATGCATGCGGCAATACACAATATGATCGCGTACGCCGTAATCGCGTACAGCACAATCTTGTACACTGTGATCGCGCATGTCGCGAAAGTGGCTCATTCACACTGAAGCGTGCGCTGGAACGCTGTCCGCATGTCAAAAGCAGCGCGGCAAGCGGCGAATACCTCAAGATCAGATCCTATTCAATGAGTCATATCAGCCTCAGCGCATGATGAAACGTCTCATTTAGAAATTCTTTCAGTTTTTTTGAATTTAGGCTGCAATGCAAAGTGATTCTGGGCTTCAGTTTGAGCACGCTGAAATGCGCGAATACTGTAATTCAATTTGACTTTCAAGAGCATGCCTGCATGAGTCTTTGATTTCTCAGGCGCTGAATGATTGGTGTAACAGCATACTGAAAAATCAAACTCTGACAGCATATTTTGGATTTTCCTGCTTGCTGTTCATGCAAAAGCATACGTACTTGCAGCCTGGCATGTTATGTGGTTGGTTCGGCCAAGCTTCTGATTGGGGCTATGAAATGCATATTATCTACCATGACAATGAAATAGCGTATGCCAAAGACGCGCCAGTACAGAAAGTGTGCAGAGTTTAATGTAATAAGCGAGCTGGCAATAGAATGTCTGACCCAGAAGAATGGAATGTCAATATCGGAACTTGTGGATAGCGGCAGCCGTCATGTTGAAGGCAATCGGGACAATGAGCCGAGCATGAACAGGACCGGATATTGAAATGTCTATTTTACATGATGGCGTAATGCTTGCCCGATTGAAGCGTAGCATGGGGCGAGATCATGCAACTCCCAGACCACTGTCACCAATTGAGGTAGCAAGCTGCATAGAGGATCTTACGCAGCACATCTCACTTAATGAAATAAGCAAAAGGCTAAACATCAATGCCCGCGTACTGAGAGATTTTCTCAATATGAAAAAAACTCCCAAAAAATATCATGATGTCTGGGGGTGGGGAAAATTTGTGGGAGGAAAGATTCCGTGGTCTGCATTCCGGCGGGCAGGAGATTTTTTAGAAAAGAAAGTCATAACAGTTGAGAATTTTAGTGATCTTGTGCAAGGTGTCCTAAATGAAGATATCTGCACAACGGATGTGGAAGACATTCTTTACTTGAAAACAAAGAATCCGGACAAATCATTTGAGGATTGCTACAAGGAAATATCAAATATGGAGCCTGAGATAATCAAATCCATTGTATTTGTTGCAGATCTGAATTCCAGAATCCTTAAAGACCTTAATCGCGAAGCAGATTCCAAATCAATGCCTGTTGACAGCTTTGCGGCCAGTATTTTGCGCAGACGCCTGGGCTCGGACGATGTTGAGGGAGTGCTAATCAAGCACAGCAGGCATATCAAAATAGCGCTTACCGAACAGGGGCGCAAAAACCTGGGAGATGCTGCAGCAAGGGAAAATGTCTCTTTGAATGATGTCATCAATCGCTTGTTTTTGCTGGAAGGATTTGGTAATGACTGATGAGTTGCAAAACCATGCATGAATTGCTGAGAACGGATCCATTTTACTTGGCAATAACGCTGCAGTGCGACGAGAATCCTGGCGCCAAACGAATTTATCCGCAACATGGGGGAGCAGGAGCGTAAAATGAGCGGTCAAAGTGCGCGCAAAAGTACGCCAAAAACTGCCCTAAAAACAGAGGTTCATTCCAAACCAAAGCATAAGGCGAGCAAGCAGAGAGTGCGCAAAAGTACGCCAAAAACAATGATAAAGCAATCGATCGACAAAACAGGACCATTTCGAATCAGCCTTATCAAAGTCGGCAATTTCAAGAATTTCAAAAAGGCACAAATAGAGTTGAACAAGTTCAACGTGATCGTAGGAAAAAATGCGTCTGGAAAATCCAACCTTTTTCAAATCTTTGTATTTCTAAAGGATATCGCGCAGCGCGGACTGGCAAATGCAATTGCCTACCAGGGAGGCTCGCGTTTCATCAACAACTTTTCGTCAAGATCCTCCAAGTTAGAAATGGAGATACATTTTTCATCAGAATTTCCCCACGAACTTTCTGGACTGCATCCTTATGACCCGAATTCCAAAGACACTCGCAAGTACCTTGATACCAAGCATATGATTTACATCTTTGCCGTCAAGCTCCAAAAGAACGGCGACTACAAAATCTTAAAGGACACATTGGAGATACGCTGCTCGGTCAGGCAGCGGCACCATGACGATGCAGAACTTCAGGGAAGAATAATTTTTTCAAAGAAGGGCGCTAAAATAAAACCGAAATACGATTTCCCTCCAGATGCCAAATCTGCATCCTGGCAAAAGAGTGACTTCTTTGAATATTATCCGCTCACATCCAAGCAGCTGCTAATGGAATCCAGAATACTCGTATATATTATAAATGGATGGCGCGAGTTTCTTGAAGGAATTGAACTGTATAATCTTGATCCTGCCATGCTAAAAAAGCCAAGCGACGGACGCGCGCCGTTAAAGTTGGAATATGACGGATCCAATCTGGCCGCGGTTCTGTACAACATAAAAAATACGCCCAAGCTGTATGAAATGTTTCAGGAATTTGTTGGCGACACCCTGGATTTTTATAAATCGTTTTCTGCTGAACGGAATTCTGACGGCATGTCAATCTTTAACCTTGATGAAAAAAACAAAAAAGGAATACCGCCTGCGTTTGCGTCTGACGGAACAGTAAACATATTTGCCATAATAATATGCCTGTTCTTACAAGGAAACCATCTCACAATAATAGAAGAGCCTGAGAGAAACATCCATCCCGGACTGCTTGCCAGGATGATTTCGTATATGGAAGACGCATCTAGAATAAACCAGATCATTATGTCTACGCACGATCCGCGAGTGCTTGATCATGTAAAGATAGACGCCATATCTTTTGTCATTAGGAACGAGGCAGGCAGCTCCACAGTCGTCAAGCCGGAGAACCATAAAGCGGTACAGCAGTTTTCCAAATACATGCAAATGAGCGAAATGATGATTCAGAACATGCTGGATGAGGAGAATGCATGACAATTTATGTTTTGGTGGAAGGAGTTAATGACGAGCAGCTGCTAAAAGCAGTATTCAAAAAGTGTTTTAATTCAACCCCGAGTTTCTACCAATATGCTTCCAAGTCACCGGAAACAGTAATGAGTTTTGTGAAAGGCCTTTGCAATGAAGGCGTTCTCCACATTTTGCTTGCAGACAAGAATGCATCTGCATCTATAACCGAGAAAAAAAATTCCAAAGCTGCCAAGTACGGAACAAGTGCAGAGAACACGATAATTGTTGACAATGAAAGAGCTGGTATGCTGCAGGAGCCGCCATCAAAAAGTTTGATCCAAAGGGCTACAAGCCAGAGCAGATTGACAAGCGGCGGTTTGAATCTCTGATGAACACAGCCTTTGCAACAATGTCCTATCGAAAAATTAGCAAATGCTTCAATGCTGTTGCAGCTAAGCAAAAGAGTAAATCGTTCAGATACTTTTATGACAAAGCGCACAAACTGATCAAAAAAGACAGGATGACAAAACACATCAGTAAACCATAATACGCGCTACAAGCAATCACAATAACAGCAGAAAATAATGCCGCCCTGCTGAATTGACAGAATCCAAAAACTACGGCAAATTGGAGCGGATCCATGCTTTTGGGGGCGTTTTTGGCATGCTTTTGCGCGCGCTTTGACCGCTCATTTTGCGCTCCCGCTTCCCAATTTGCGGACAAATTCGCTTGGCGTCAGACATGCCGCTTTCAGTCACTGCTTTTTCCACCGGTATATGCATTTGCGAAGCTCCACTCTTCCGAATCTGCTCATCTGCTGGCTGGAATTTCCCTTGCCCCTTGGCAGCACGCTGATAGATTCGCACTGAAATCCTGCGCGTTCGGCAAACTGTGACAAAATGATGTCAACCGGCACGCTCATGCCGTGATACCGCACATTGTCGTTTACCATGAACACATCGCCTCCTTTTCTGACGATTCGGCCCAGTTCTAAAATCACAAGCGCCATCTCTGCAAAGTAGTTTTCCACCAGCCTGATTATGCTTGGGTTGTTGAGATTGCGCCTGCTGCTTTTGAGATATTGCAGCACTTTTTGCAAGGCGGCATTTTTATCTGCCATTCTGCATGCTTCCGCAAGAATTTTCGCATTGCCGTACGCGCCGCGCAGCATTTCATTTTTGGGACGATTTTCCACCGTAGCAGTAAGCATTGACTGCCTTAATACTGACAGTTCGCGCTCTCCGTATCCCAGCCATGCCAGTTCCAATGCATACGTCCTGGTATAGTCGTATCTGTTGGCGTAAGGGGGAGATGTTACCACCGCATCAATCGAAGATTCCTTCATGCCGCGCAGCACCAGCAGCGATGATGCTGTTTTTACAATGGGCCTGGGACCGCGATATGCAGACTTGAGATGCGCCATGTCCGATAAAATATCCTTTATTTTTTCAGCAAACGCTTCGCGAAATGTCGGCAGTTTTCCCTTGTTCAGTCTGCCTGCAGCGCCTCTTCCAGATCTTGGGTCCCAGCGCAGAAACTGTCCGTCTTTTCTGGTATAGCTGACTTGTTCCAGGACACTCATACATGCAAATTCTAATATTTTTGCCACTCTGGAGTTCCTGGCATTTTTGACTGCGTATCTTGCGCCGGCCAATTCCTTTTCCGTCTGCTGCGGGAATGCATTTTTCGTTATCCGAAGGTGCTTGAACGCATCTTCTTTGGTTCCGTCTTCCAGATGCTTAATCACATCATCTGCAGCGGCGCGAATGCTTGCCGAAGACGCTCCGTTGGAAACCGCGCTTACTGCATCCACGACAACGCCGCCTATGGGCATGATGTCTATTCCGGTTGAACGCTTACCCATTCTGTATGCGGTGAGAATTGCCGTACCGGAACCGCAGAAAGGATCAAGCACATCTGCCCCGCCTGATGCTGACAGCAAATCTTCAACCAGTGTCGTTGAGAATCCTTCCTTGAATTTGAACCATCTAAAGCCGGGCAATTCCCTGTTGCCCTGGTATGATACGGCTTTTCTTGTCAGGCGCGGGTCAACTGCAATTTTGCCCTGCAATGACTGCGGCACATGCTCTGGCGGTTCATCTGACAATTCCTGCATTCTAATCCGGCTCCTCGACAGGCTCGCGGCGCCATTTCATTACAAACTTTGCGCGGCCTGCATCTCCAAGCTGTCTGGCAGCCTCTTTTGAAATCTCGCAGATGAATAGGCTGCTGCTGTCCGGCATTGCAAAACCTAAACGCTGCAGCCCAGGACGCGATGATCCAGTCATGCAGGATGCAATGCATGAGCCAAATGACAAAGGCCCTGAAATGCAAGTGTTCATGCATGCCGCACTTTGAGTGGAATTCCCGCGCCAGCTGCCGCGAAGCCGTCTGTCCGCATGCCGGGCGCGATTCAAATCTGAACCTGTACATGTGCAAATGATCCTCTGCATCCTGGCGCCTGCATGTCCGCAAACTATTGCCTGCCGGTGCTTGGCGCAGCATGTGCAAATGATCCTCTGCATCCTGACGCGCTACTATTTGTGAGTCATGACGGCCCTGTGCTGCGACTCCCGGACGCAGTACCCGAATCTGACAAACTGCATCATGCCGCGATCCTCAATCTTCTTGAAATGCGGCTCAACATACCCCTTTAGTATCTTCAGGCTGTCCTCGTTAAACTTGCCGTTGACAAGTAGCGGGCCCGGCACTATCACCTGAATTTCATGGGCGTCTTCCTGCGAGACCCACTGAAGCTTTGGGCACTCTAGCATCTCGTCCCCTGCGTATGATCCTGTCATGGCGCCGCCGACGCTCTCCACTTTTACATTGCCTATGCCAATCAGCCGTATCGTACTGCCCTGGCTCAGCTTTTCTGCATCGCTTCCGGATACAAGCACCGTGCTTCCTACGCGCACATTCCTTTCCGAGCCTGTTCCTGGGTGGTTTTTCAACTGTACGGTTCCAGGCATTCCGGGTACGGTCAATGCCCTGGGCTCTGTTACCATGTGCAGCCTGGCGCTTTCCGCATCTATGATTCTCCTGTTGAATGCCTCCAGGGATTCAAACGGCGCAAATGTGTCGGACTTTGTAAATCCAAGCGATACTATAAACTGCCTTACAGCTTTGGGCCTGATGCCGCGCCGCCTCATGCCCTCCAGAGTCGGCAGCCTGGGGTCGTCGTACCACGTCACCTTTTGTTCGTCAATCAGCGGCCTGATTACCCTCTTTGATACGGGCATGCCGTCAAACTCCAGCCTGGAAAACTCCAAAACCTGCGGCTTTCTCATGCCCAAATCATCCAGTATGCTGTAATACAATTCGTTTCGCAGCTCGTACTCTTTTGACCTGAATGCATGCGTTACGCCGTCAAGGCTGTCCTCTACAGATACAGCAAAGTCGTAGCCTGGCCACACCCTGTACTTGTTAAGCTTGAGAGGATGCCGGGAATCTATTATCCGAAACAGCACGGGATCCCGCATTACCGTATTGTCCGACTCCATGCTGCCGCGATACCGCAGGACCGCCTCGCCCTGCTTGTACTTTGAGAACATCTTCTCCCACATCTTACCGGTTCTGTCCGTCTCCCCGCTGCACTTGCAAGGCTTCATCTCTCTTCTGTTTTTGCTGACGGCATCTCTTTTGCATGTGCAAACATACGCCTTGTCTTTGGATATGATGTCGTCCGCCTTGGCGTACAGAATATCCATGTCGTCAGACGTATTCTTTACCGTGTCATACTTGATTTCAAGCCAGTCAAGCCCGACTTTGATTGCTGCATAATATTCCAGCCTCTCGCTCTCCGGATTCGTATCATCCATGCGAAGTATCTTTTTGCCGCCGTACATCCTGACATACTCTTCGTTTATGATGGCGGCTTTTGCGTGCCCGATGTGCGGATAGCCGTTGGGCTCTGGCGGAAAGCGCGTAACAACGCCGCCCTCTGCATTCTGCAGGGGCGGAAGAAAGCCGCCCTCTGCATTTTTTGCAGGCGCGGACTTGCTGGAAGCATCGGCGTGTTCCGGATATTCTTTCAACGCCGCCGCCTGCTCCTGCAAGGACATGGAGTTTATTTCTTGCACTATGCCCGGTATGAGGGACATTGCACCCTTGACATTGTTCCGGCATTCCTGGTGCTGTCCCAGAAGCTTTGAGAGAACGATCTTGTCCCTTGTCATGCCGCCGTGCTCTGACGCATTCTGCAGCGCAATTCTTCTAATTTCTGAACGTACGTCCAATCCTAAAGCTTCCTCTCCACGACAAAGTCCAGCAGCCGCGCCAGATTCTGGCTTTTCGGATAGCCTGATATTGCCGCTCGCGCCTTTTCTGCGTGCCGTACGGCATGCCTTCTTGCCGCGTCTTCTGTTCCAATCCTGCGAATCGCGCCTACGGCGTGCTGCAGCTGCCTCTTTGTGCATTTCGGATTGTCAAAGCACTGCAGTATGATATCGCGGTCCCTGCCTGCCGCCTTTTTTAGCGCCAGCATTATAGGAAGAGACTTTTTGCCTTCGCGAATGTCGTTGCCTACGGGCTTTTTTGTTATTTTGGGATCGCCTGCCGCCCCTATGATATCGTCTGTTATCTGAAATGCAATGCCTAGATTCCTGCCAAACGCGGCCATTTTTGAGACATCCTTCTTGCCTGCCCCTGCGCAGACTGCGCCCATCGCGCACGACACCTCAAAGAGAGCGGCCGTCTTTTTGCGAATCATTTTGATGTATTCGGCCTGCGTTGGCATCTTTTTTCTGCGCGCCATCATGATATCAAGATACTGCCCTTCGCAGATGTCAATGCACCCTTTTGAGAGCATGCGCACAAGCTCTGAAGCCTTGCCTGCATTTCTGGTGCGGGATATGACCTGGTACGCCTTGGCAAAGAGGGTGTCTCCTGCAAGAATGGCAAGCGGAGTGCCAAACTTGCTGTGCGTGGTGGGAACGCCGTGCCTCACTTCGTCATTGTCCATTATGTCGTCGTGCACCAGCGAAAAATTGTGGATCATTTCTACCGCCGACGCTGCCGGCATTGCATCAGAGGCGCTGCCGCCAAGAATCCTGCAGCATGATATGGTCATGTACGGCCGCAGCCTCTTGCCGCCGTTCCTGATTAGGTGCGAGGCCGCCTCGTAGAGCTTTTCGGGCTCTCCCTGCAGATTTGACAGCAGGTGCCTGTTTGTGCTGTCTGCGCCGGTTATCATGGAACCAGCCTCCAGTCTTCATCCGGAAGATGATCCCGTATGGCCTTTTGCAGCTGATCTCTGAATTTCTTTTCTGTCCATGTACGAAAGAGGCCACTGTGCTTTTTTCTTGCGTATTCGTCCGCTTCCGGCAAAAGATAGAGAGCAATCAGCATCCATGGGCAGTACGAGCGCGAATCATTCATGATACCCGAGAGAACCTGCTCGCAGGACGCCTTGCGCACCTCGCTTATCTCCTCCGGCACGGCGGCAAAGCTTTGGCCGTCTTGAACAATTCCAAGAAGGGTTCCGCATATCTCATTCTCTGAGCCCGCATCGCCGTACGGCACGTGATATTCAAACTTGAACAGATACTCCATGCCGCATGATGCTCCTATCTCTTCCGGCATCCTTCTTTCTGCGGATGCGGCGTAAGATTCGCCGCTCTTGGGATGGCTTGCAAACGTGCCGTCCCATATGCCAGGCCAAAGCATCTTGGAGCCGCTGCGCCTGGTCAGCACAAGCCTTCCGGACTGATCAAAGAGCAGAGCCGTAAATGCGCGATGCAGCGTTCCCTTGTCCTGGTGGCACTTTGTCTTTTCGCCTGTTCCGACAACGCTGTCGCTTTCATCTACAAGAACCAGCGTATCTGTCATCTGAGTGCAGCTCCTGCGGGGCATTTGCGCATGCACGCAATGCCGCTGTTCCTGATATTCATTACCCTACCTTGATTCCTCTCTCTGATAAATTCCTATACTGACTGCTAGTCAGGCGAAATGCGCCAAAGGTCAAGCAAAGTCACAGGCCGGACATAACATCTCGGGCTCTGGAAGCCGTTCCTGATTTCAAGCACGAATCTGCCCGGAATTGGCCTCAGTTGACAAAACTCACGCTTGAACTTTTAGAAACCGATCTGTTGCGGCCGGACGCAATTGAACGCGCCGCAAATCGTACCTGATGACAAGAGAAAGGCGACTGCTTTGAGTACGCTTCGCTTAGCGGGCACTAAGCGATAGTTTAATATTTCTGCTGTAATACTGTAATGTACATGAGCGCAACTGAAACCATACTGGCCAAAGAAAAATCCAGAATGACTGGAAAAACAGTCAATGCTACGACAGTCCATGTTCCAAGCGAAATTCAAGAATATTTGGGCGTAGGCGACAGCATAACTCTTGACGCAGTTGTCGCAGGAAACCATCTGAAGCTTACACTCACCAAGCCGTTGTACAATTTTGGCATTGACGATGTGGTAAAACTGTCTGGCGAGGCTGGATTCAAAACAAAGTATAACGATCCGTCAGGCGGAGTGACTGCGTTTGAATCAATCAAAGATGATTTAACGATAAGCTATACGCAATACCGCAGAGATTGCATACGGCCAGCTGATGTCTCTGTTTCAAAAACTCTGGCAAATGTAGACTATGATGCATATGAGGACATTTCACGACGCGCATCAAAGATGAAAAAGGAATTTAATGTCATTGTCATGCCAGAGGGAGATACTGATGTCTTTAGAGTACTGAGTGTTCCCGAGCAATACAAACTGACCAGAAAAAAGGCATTCAAGCTGCTGGAAAACACAGGGAAAAAGATCGGCGTGTCGGTCGTTGGCCGGTTTGACAGCAAAAATAACAGCATTGAGGAAATAAAGTATTTCATTGCCGAATTGCCAAAACTAAATCTCTAATCTTTTTTTAAGAGATGATGCAAACTTTTTAAAAACCCATGTTTCCTTGGATGTCCTGCTTAGATCGGTCAAAATCACTTTAAGCGGAACATGGGATTTTATCTCGTCGCCGCCGCCAATTTTAGAAACAACTGTTGCAATTACCTCCACTTCTGCGTCATCAAATAAATTCTGCCATATGATTATTTGATCAGCCTTGTCGTCTCTGCATACTATTATTCCATGCGTCGCAGCTTTGCAGATTTGTTTTGTCTCTTCTGAAATGATGCCTGGGGCATCTCCCACGGCAACATCACATCTCTCGGACACATTTTTGAATCTACTGCATGCTTCCTTGATGTCATCACCGGCAACGAGTTTTCTTTTTTGCCTGTCGCGCTGTTCTTTGGTTATCCTGCATTGCAAATAATCCAAAGTCGGCGACCAAAGGTCCAGTTCTACGGGCTGCGCATTAACGTTCAGATCTTGCAGTATCTTGACTAGGTTTGCTGTGAATGTGCTCTTGCCAGAGTTTGGGGGCCCGCCTACAATGATACGAATTGGCAATCCCTATACTGTAATTTACGGTTATTTGTATTATACTATTTGCGTATTGTACTATTTGAGAGGCCAAAAGTTGGGCTGCCGCAGCATGCAGGCATGAATTTTGCTGCGCGAAAGCTCTGTTATTGATAAAACTGCGGCATCTCATGCCGCTTGGAACCGCGGCTCATATGCTCAAGTTCCGCATCTGATCCATGCATGGCATGCAAACCCGCGAGGTATCTTTTGCGCCTGCTCATGAAAACGCTTCCGCCCCGAGTCCAAACCGCCGCTCCAGCATCCAATTTGGAGTGCATTTCGCTTGGCTGTCTGGCGACTCATGCGCCTTGAAAGAGCGTGCCTTCAAACCGCTTTCCGCGCACCGCAGATACGATGCGTTCGGGCTTTGCACCGTTTGCAAAAAAGACATCCAGCCCCATTTTGGATATGGCCTTTGCCTCCTTGACCTTGCGGCTCATGCCGCCGGTAACGTCAGCTTTGACTTGATCTATTGCAGAATCGCGCTCTCCTGCAATACCTATCAGGGTGCGCGATTCCATGTCCTCGTAGAGCCCGTCCACATCAAGCGCGAATATGCACAGGCGGGGACGCAACGCCTTGGCTAACCTACTCATTATGCTGTCTCCGGACAGGATGCCCGTGCGGCCGCCGCCGGCCCAGAGCGCGTCGCCAAACGTAACCGGAACAAGCCCATGCTCTGCCATGTCCCGCATTTCTGATGCTTTTGAGCGCAGCACCCTGTTTCTGCTGATAAAGGATTCCGGCTGAACCGTATATGGATTCAGACCGACTTTTTCCATCGCGTTAATAATTATGAGGTGCAGGGATATCATTGAGTTTTTTACAACTGATGCGCCGTGCAGATCATACCTGGCCGGCTTTGTGTGCATGCCGTACTGCACGGACCAATAGTGGCCAAACGACCCTCCGCCGTGCACTGCTATGAGCGGTTCCTTTATTTTTGCAAGCGCCTTTGCAATGCCGCGTACTGCGTCCTCTCTTGCAGTAAGCGGGGAGCTCTTGTCCGTAATTACAGAGCCTCCGAGCTTTATCAGAATCATGATATCACACAACGCCGTCCGCGCCGATATTTGTACATAGCGAGCCGCTGCTTGAAGATGCCGCCGCATCAACAATAGATATGATGTGGCCTCCGCCGCCGGCGCCTGTGATTTTCGAGCCGTACGATGCACCGTCCTCGTCCAGTATCATGGAATCAATCGCATTGTTTGAAACGCCTATCTCACGCAGCAGCTTTTGGCTTGACTTTATTGTGCGGCCCAGAGCTACAAGGTCCGCCTCCCTGATAGCTGGCAGAGCCGCGTCAACCAGAGATTCATGAGCGTCCATTATCTCTTGGAATCTTGGCCCGTCTGAGTCCTTGAATTTTCTTACCGCGCCCAGCATGTCGGCTGTCTTGTGGCGCAGCCCTGTATCCCTTATTCTCAGCCGCACTTGGGGGTGGGATATCTGCTTTGGGCCAGAATTTGCGTCGTACAGAATGGTTCCGCCGTACGCTGAGACGGCAGTATCAATTCCAGAGACTGGCAGCATCGTTCTCTCCGCGTCAAGCGACACCCTGAATGCTTCATTCCGGCTCAGCGGCTCTTTTCCCGTACTGTCAGCGCATACTGCGCCTGCAGCGCATGCTGCCGCCACGCAAAAGGCAGACGACCATCCAAGCCCGCCGCCGCGAAGCTCAGTGCAGCCTGATTCGATGCGCATTCCGTGCTTTGCGCCGTACATTTTTGCCACGCGAAGCACTGCATCAGCAATCACCCTGCTGTAGTCGTCTTTGCGCATGCTGCCGTACTCTGAGCCGTTTACGACAATGGCATCGTCCTTTTCTGCTGATACGGCAACGCGGCTCTCTATTGCTGTGGCAATTGCCCTGGCGCCGTACACTACAAAATGCTCTCCAAGAATGATGGCCTTGCAGGGGGCCGATGCAATCATGCAAACGCCACCGAGCAGTATCCTACAACGGAACTCTTGTCTGATGTGACATCGCCGCTTGTCCCGTACCTTAAAAGCGAGCCCTTTTTGGCTCCGCGCAGCCTGGCAGCAGCAATGGCAGCTGCCATTGGACCGTACCCGCACGCGCTGATGCAAAGCCGCTCTAGCGCATCGTACATGCCCTTTACATCCATTTTGAGAATGCATTCCAGCAGGATGCCGTCCTTTCTGCGCGCATTCTCATCAGACTCGTAATGCGTAAGATCAGACGATGCAAGTATCATGGCATCCTTTGATTCTGCAAGGCCTGCAACTGCCCTGCCCAGGCTGCATGCCGCCTCCATTGACTGGTCTGCCATCAGAACCGGCACAAGCTCAAAGCCTGAATGCCTGTACTGGAGCATTGGAACCAGCACCTCAATGCTGTGCTCTTTTTTGTGGGATTCATAGTCTGCGATAACACCGCATCTTTCGGCCAGGTACGATGCATTGTCAGCTCCTATTGGAACAGATCCGAGCGGCGTCTCCCATGAGCAGTCCGAGAGGGTAGTCATGTTGCCGCCTATTCCATAATGATTCGGTCCGATGACTATTACGGTACGCCTGTGCGGCATGATATCAAAGAGCGGGGCTGCCACCGCACCGGAATACATGTATCCTGCATGAGGCGATATGCCTGCAACAATGCTCTCGTCGGGCGCGCAGGCGCGGCTGTCTTTTGATATGCTGTGCCGCAGTTTTTGCGATTCAGCCGGATAAAACGCTCCTGCTACTGCAGGAGTCCTAATCCGCATTATTCTGCCTCGTCTATGCTCTTTGTCTCAAAGTATTCGACGGCATGCTCAAACTCGTCCTCGCTTGCAATATCGCCCCTGTCGATTAGGATCTCCCTTGCAAGAAGCCAGTATACGGCAGCCAGGGCTGTCCTTCCCCTGTTGTTTGCGGGTATTACAAGATCTATCTTTGACGTAATGTTGTCCGTATTTGCCACTCCTATTACCGGAATGCCGGCATTGGTGGCTTCGGTTATCGTCTGCATGTCCACCTCGGGGTCCGATATCAATACGATTTTGGGCTCGATATAGTACGGCAGCGACGGATTGGTAAGCGTGCCCGGCATAAACCTTCCAAGCTTGGGGGCAGCTCCTGTTATCTCGCAAAACTTTTCAATCGGCGTTGCCGCATTCGCCCTTCCAGAGCATGCTATGATGTTGCCTGCTCCCGCCCTGTTGATGAATTTTGCCGCAGTCTCCAGGCGGTTCATTGTGATATCCAGGTCCAGCATGTAGAGGCCGTCGGGGTTTGGCTTTGTGATAAACGGCTTCATAAACTTGGTCTTGACCGGAGTCCCAACCCTGATTCCGGTGCGCTTTATGTCGGATAACTCGGTCTTGCTCATGACAATTCTAGATTTTGGCCATGCCACATATTAATTCATTCTCTGATATTCGCAGCATCTCGTTGAGCTTGGCTACGCGCTCGCCGCCGAGTATGCCTGCCTTTAGCATCTTTGATCCCGTCGCTACGCCTACGTGCGTTATGTGGCTGTCTGCGGTCTCGCCCGACCGGTGCGATGTTACAAGTGAGATGCCGTTTCTGTTTGCCGTATCTGCAAATTTTAGGGCATCATACAAGGTGCCCGCCTGATTCACCTTTAGTATTGCCGCATTGCAGGAATCGGATGATATGGCCCGCTTCATTCTTGCGGCGTTTGTAGCTGTAAGGTCGTCGCCTGTTATCAGGACATTTGGAAACCTTTTTGCAAGTTCCGGCATCGAATGAAACGCGTCTTCGTGAAGCGGGTCTTCTGCATACGCCAGCTTGTACTTTGATATGATGCCTGACACGAACTCTATCTGCTCGCCTGGACTGTTTTCAAACCCGCCCCGCTCGTACGCGTATTTTCCGTTCCGCCACTGCGTTGAAGCTGCAAAGTCCACGCCAAGCGAGACATCCTGTCCTATAACGTACCCCAGGCTCTCGCAGGCGGAGACTGCCATGTCCAGCGCCTGGATGTTGTCCGCTTTTGGCGCCCATCCGCCCTCGTCCCCCCTGCCGTTTGTAAATGCGGGATCCTTTTTGCGCAGCAGCCTTCCAAGTTCTCGGTGGACGGCAAAGTTTCTCTCCAGCGCGTCGGCAAGGGTTTTGGCGCCCGTCGGCGCAACCAGAATCTCCTGAATATCCGGAGTGCCCGGTCCCGCATGGGCTCCGCCGCCCAGGATGTTTCCGAGCGGATACGGCATTCTAAACTGCTCTGATCTTGAAAGCATGCTAAAGAACGGCGCCTTTCTCTGCTTTGCCGCCGCGTCCACTGCAGCCATTGAGACGGCATACGCCAAAGAGCCGCCCGCCTTGCTGTAGTCTTCCGAGTCGTCGATCTCCCTGAATGCATTGTGCACTTCAAAAATGTCTGCCGGGTCAAGCCCGACAAATTTTTTCTCATTCTTCTTTAGAATTGCCAGGCTTGCTTCAGGCCCGCCGCTCGGAAAGCTTTTGGCCTCTGCTGCTCCCACGCTTGCGCCTGACGGCGCGGCCGCCCTGCCTGCATAATCATGATCCGCCTTTATTTCGACTTCGATGCTTTTGCTTCCGCGGCTGTTGTATACAATGCGACCCTGTATGGCGGTAATCAATCTACGCCATCTCGGATTCTACTTCTTCGTGCCTCTTTTGAACTGCCTCGTAAAACGGGACAATCTGCTGTATGGTTTCAACCGACGTGAGCATCATTCTTCGGCAGCAGTATCTTGCTATGCCGAGCGAATCAAGGACGGCTGCCGGGCTTTCTTCGCCTTTGAGCCTCTCCTGATAATCCTTGTACTTGTCTGCAATCAAATTACCGCACGTAAAACAGCGCACTGGTATGAGCACAAACCCGAATGCAATCAAGGATTATAAAAACCCTGTAGAAATTATTGATGCGGGCGTCGCCCAGCCTGGCCAAAGGCGCTAGCTTGAGGGGCTAGTCTCTTAGGAGTTCGTGGGTTCAAATCCCATCGCCCGCATTCAATGCGGCTCGGAATGGCGGCGCGGCGCGCCTCTGTGCGGCGTGCACTGAGTCGCGACGCGCGGCATGCCGCGCCGGATGCCGGCAGGCCGAATGCCGTGCATTATGCCTGGCGCCGCACCTGGCATCACACCGCATTTCATTGAGCCTGTTCCATGGCCTCTGGCCTGACCGGCATCTGATCCCGTCCTAGACTGGCATCAGCGCTGGCTGCCTTGCATTGCTGCCGCCCTGCCGATTCATCTTCTGCATGGGGCGATCCCGGACTTTGCCTCACGCATCATGCTGTCTCATTTAGCGGCATTAAGATCTATCAGAACATTCGCTCCAGTGCTGGCGCAGCGATCTCAGCCGGCCGCCTGCAGCAGTGATCAGCCGCACGCTTTCCGGCGCCGCCTGCTTTCCAGCCTCTTTCTTTGAGCGGCTTTATGCCTTGCCCTCCTTCCAATTGCCTTCGCGCGGGCAGCTGCTGCGCGCCGCCGCTGTCCTCGTCCTGTGAAACTGAGTTTATGCTTGCCGTTATGCCGGTTTTTATGGTGAGATCGCCCTGGCATTTTGATATTTTCTCAAGCCGCATGCGCCTTCTGCGTATATGGCATCAACGGCAGGCTCTGGTACGGCTGCCTGAACGGCATGCAGAATCGCCGCTCCTGTCTTGATGTTGCTTGCCTGTGGCGCCTTTTTTGCCCAGCCGCCGCCAGCCTTGCCGGCAGTTCTGTACGAGGCGGCATCCTGCGGCTCAGAAAAGCATGCCGCCGGATAATTTGGGACAGCAGCGGCCGCACGCCGCGCCAAGTTTTTTGGACAGCCAATCTTCCGGTTGCCGCATGGATGCCGCAGATTGCGAGCGACATGCGGCGCAGTACAAGGCGGACAGCTGGATCCGGGGTGGCGGTTTTAGGCCTGGCGCTTTTGAAGCGGCGGCATTCTGCTCCCACTTCCGCTCGCAACCATTGCACTGAAAAATCACTATCTGCGCCTGTATTTCCAATGCAGTGCGGCATTCCTCTTGATTGGAAGCATAATCCCAATAGTTTCGACGCCCGCGGAGGACGCTGACAGGATGCAAGACGCCGATGCCAGAGTTTGCGCCCCAGCTTAGCGGGGCAGGCGGCCGGCGGACGCGGCACTGCCGGTACTGCTTCCGGCACCGATCTTCCTGAAGAGCATTGTTGCGTCCCTGTCGTTAAACGTAATCTCGTACATCTTGAACAGCTGTCTGCGTCCCAAAAGAGCACTCTTTTTCCAATTCACATTATCCGGATCCTTTTCTGGAATCAGGACATCTACCATGCCAATGGTCACAGAAATTCTTCTGTAAGTGATTTCAAGGTGCATCTTTGTCTTTGTCGCGAATCTGCCTCCTACGCCTATGGAGTGAGACTTTTCTGCACGGCTCAGGTCTATTTTTAACCATTCTGCCATACGCCTAGAAATGAAGCAGGAATCTGCTCCGGAATCAACCAGGCCGCGGACGCACAGTTCGGGATTGGTATCATCGTCTGCACTTTCAGGACTTTTTCGTATTACTGCTACAGCCATGGGATATCTTATCCTGATTTTTCCGTCCTCGCTGACAAAGTAACCCGTACTGCAATTGAACTTCATTATATCAGTAGAACAGCTTTGTCATACATATCAAGGATCCAGTCAAAAAACGTATGAAGTTTCTTCCAGACTTGCCGGAATGTGTTCAACAAATGGTGTTTTTCCATTTGTCTTCTTTATGAACTCCCTGCACACATCATGGAGATCTTCGCCCGAGGCAATGATCTCCCTGCCAGAAACTGCGATCCATTTCCCCCTGTACGGCTCAAGGTCCTTTACCCTCAGCGAGTTCAGAAACTCATCTTCCTCGCATGACATTGCCTGCAAACCTCATGATACATGTTACGCAAAGCCTGCTATTAAAATTCTGGCAAGTTTATTCCATAACTGTGATTCTGGACGCAAAAGATTGACTGTTTTGCGCATTCGGACATGATCATGGAACAGGCTTGCGCCATGCTGAATATTGTACGCGATCTCATGCCGGATGCCGTCTCGTACTAGATACAATCTTGCATCAGATACAATCCCGCACCGGATGTTATTTCATGCCGGATGCCGTGCAGAATGCCGCACCGGCATCATTCCAGCGTTTGGAAATTACAAGGGCTGTTCTGCGCCGTATTTGCTCATGGACTGCATCAGCTTTGTCCTGCGAATCTCTTCGGTCAGGGCAGCGCGCGCTCCTTCCACCTGAATCCTGTTTGAGTCTATCTTTCTTCGAGCATCCTTTATGATCTTGTCGTGCATGGCAAGCGGATACAGCATGTTGAACAATTCCTCCATTATCGCAAACGCCTGCTCGGCGCCTTCCAGCCTGCCGCATCGGATGCAGTCAAGAGTCATTCTCTTCAGTTCGCCCACGCAGTCAAGCAGCCCCAGCGCGTACGATTCGCCGGAGACGCCCAGACTGTTCCGTCCTGGAATCCGCCCGCCCTGGGCTATTGCAACAAGCGACTGCGCCTCAACTAGTTCCTGCTCCGGCAATGCAAGATATTTTCCAAGGTCGCCGCGCGCCTTTTTCTGATGCTCCTTTAGCATGGCATGAGCCTTTGACGCCTTGGCAGCTGCCGACTTGATATCTCCGCCGTGCACCAGTATGATTGCCTGGCTGCAGAGTATTACAACATCTCTTGTATTTCTGATCAGGTGCTCTCTTGTCTTGCCTGCTTTGCTACTCTCGCGGGATATTGCCGCAAGCGATGATCTTGCATCCCTAAGAGCCGGCCTGCAAGGCATCATGCCGCATTGCCTCCATTGCGGTACGATACCCGGAATGCAATAAAGCCGTTTTGCGCAAGTCCTGACTGCGGCTGCAGGCGTTGCTGCCCAAAAGAACCTGCCTGCGCGCCGCTCTGTGTAGCATTATTGGCAGAAAAGCGCGGACTGTTCCATGACCACTCACTCAGGCACGCAAAAAAAGCAGGTCTTTTGCGTCTGAAACTGCTGCTGCGGGCATGCCGGCGCCGCCCCTATCCTATCTTCCGCAACTTTCTGTTGTACGCCACGCCGAACCTGTGGGCCTCGTCTCTTGCATGCTGGAGTATTTTAGAGCCGCCGCTGTCCTTTGGAATGCCTGCAACCCTGCCGCCTGAATCAAACACTTCTTCCAGGCGCTTTGCAATGGATATGCATTCAAGGCTGACGCCTGCTCCGCGCAGCGCGCCCTTCGCTGCGCCAAGCTGCCCTGGCCCGCCGTCAATCAGGACAATGTCCGGCATCTGGCCGCCTTCCCGCTTCAGCCGCCGATACCTGCGTCCTACCACTTCGGCAATCATCGCATAGTCGTCCCGCCCATGGACCGTCCTTATCCTGAACTTTCTGTATCCGCTCTTGTCCGGAACGCCGTCCACAAATCTGGACATTGCGCCCACGGCATAGTCGAAGCCGTGGTTCGATATGTCAAAGCACTCAATAACGCGGGGCGCGCGCTTAAGCTTCAGCGCCTCCTGCAGTTCGGCAATGCCCGGCTGCGCGCCGCTTGACTGAATCAGGTCTATGTTCCTCATTATCAGCCTTATCATCTGCCGCCTTTTGCCGCCTTTGGGAGCCGTGATGCACACGTCAAATCCTGCCTTATCGGACAGCAGGCGCTTCAGCACGGCCGCATTGTCCGGCATCTCGCTGGCTATTATGCTCTTTGGAATCGCATGGGTCGTATAATACTGAAACAGAAAGTTGCCGAACGTATTGTCCGCCATTGCATCAAACGAAAACCTGTCCGTATCCCGAATCACTCCGTGCCGCTGCTTTAGCGTCATGACAAGAGCCGTTCCACCCTCGATTCTTATTCCAAAATAGTCCTCGTCGGGCATGCTTCCGGCATATTCCATCTTCTGCTCGGATCGCAGGCTTCCCAGCCGCTGCAATGTATCCCTGATCTCCAACGCCCTCTCGTACTGCTGGCGTTCTGCCGCCTCTGCCATCTCTTCTTTCAGCCTTGCCGAAAACTCCGCCATTCCGTCCCTGCCCATTAATACCCGGCCCAGGTCCTCCACATGCCTGCCGTACTTTTCCTGAGCCCAGGCAAACTCGCACGGGGCCTCGCAGTTGCCCAGGTGATACTCCAGGCACGCCTTTTTGGGCAGCGTCTTGCATATTCTGATCTTAAACGCCTTGCGCAGCGTTCCTACTGTGAGCAGCTTGGAGCTGCCGTGGGTAAACGGCCCGTACACCTTTCCCTCACCAAGAAACTTGCCTGTTCTAGTCCGGCGGGTAACGAGCAGCCTGGGATACTTTTCATTTGTAATGCGCAGGTACGTATACCTCTGCTGATCCTTCAGCTCGATATTGTACATCGGCCTGTGCCGCTTTATCAGGTTTGACTCGAGCAGAAATGCCTCGCTCTCGCCGTCCGTCAGGACGAACTCGATATCCGCAATCTTCTCCACCAGCTTTTGCGTCTTGAAATCCTGATTCCTTGCAAAGTATGATCTTATGCGCTTTTTCAGGCTCTTTGCCTTGCCGATGTAGATTATCGATCCCTTGGAGTCCTTCATCAGGTATACGCCGGACTGGTCCGGAGCGGCCGCCTTTTTATTCTCCTCCAAGCCCATGCCCTATCTGCTTGCAAACTTTTCCAAATACTTTCCGGTATAGCTTCCAGGCGTCTTTGCCATGTCTTCCGGCGTTCCAGAGGCGACAAGACTGCCGCCCTCGTCTCCGCCCTCGGGCCCCAAGTCTATTATCCAGTCGGCGTTTCTTATGACGTCCATGTTGTGCTCGATTATGACCGCCGTGCTTCCCATGCCGACCAGCCTGTTTATCACGTCCAAAAGCTTCTGCACGTCCGCAAAGTGAAGCCCTGTCGTAGGCTCGTCCAGTATGTACATTGTCCTCTCCGTGCTGCGCTTTGCAAGCTCGGCTGCCAGCTTTATCCTCTGCGCCTCGCCTCCGGACAATGTGGTGGACGACTGCCCCAGCTTTACGTACCCCAGCCCTACGTCGTACAGCGTCTGTATCTTGTGCCTTATCGGTCTGACATTCTCAAAGAACCGCAGCGCGTCCTCGACTGTCATGTCCAAAACCTGGGCTATGTTCTTGCCCTTGTAGAGGACCGATAGCGTCTCGGAATTGTACCGCATGCCCCTGCACCTGTCGCAGGTCACATAGACGTCCGAGAGAAACTGCATCTCTATCCTTTTCAGGCCGTTTCCCTCGCACTCAAAGCACCTGCCTGCGTCCACATTGAACGAAAACTGCCCCACCTTGTAGCCGCGCTCCTTTGCGCGCTGCGTCTCTGCAAACAGGGTGCGGATCGGCGTAAAGGCGCCAATGTACGTTACGGGGTTGGACCGCGGCGTCCTGCCTATGGGAGACTGGTCTATTGCAATCACGTTCTCTATGCTTTCCGCGCCTTCGACTGCGCGGTGTTTTCCAGGCACATCCGACCCCCGGTGCAGCCTTGCCTTTAGCGCCTTGAGAAGAATCTCGTTTACAAGCGAGGACTTGCCGGAACCTGAGACTCCGGTTACCGCAGTCATCAGCCCCAGGGGAAACTCAACGTCTATGCTCTTGAGATTGTTCTCAGCCGCTCCGCGCACTATGATCGAGCCCTTTCTCTTTCTGCTCTTGCCCCGGAGGCGTATGCTCTCAGAGCCGCCCAGGTACCGTCCCGTAATAGTCTCGTTGTTCCTTAGGATCTGCTGTACGGTGCCCTGGAACGTTATCCTGCCGCCGTTAGTCCCGGCGCCCGGCCCCAAGTCCAAAAGCCAGTCTGCGCTGCGTATCATCTCCTCGTCGTGCTCTACTACTATTACCGTATTTCCGATATCGCGCAGCTTGCCCAGGGTGCGAATCAGCCTTGCATTGTCCCTTTGGTGCAGCCCTATGGTGGGCTCGTCTAGAACGTACAGCACGCCGGTTAAATTCGAGCCTATCTGGGTGGCAAGCCTTATCCTCTGCGATTCGCCTCCGGAGAGGGACGCGCTTGACCGACTAAGAGTCAGATAGTCCAGCCCGACATTCCTTAGAAACTCCAGCCTGTTTCTGATCTCCTTTAGCACGTCCCTTGCTATGTACTGTTCCGTTTTTGTGAGCTTGATGCTTGCAAAGAAATTATAGCACTCGTCTATTGAGATGTCGCATACCTGGGCTATGCTCATGCCGCTTATGGTTACTGCCAGAGCGGAACTTCGCAGCTTGCCGCCGTCGCACCCCTCGCAGGCAATCTTTGACATGTACCTTGCCTTTTCGCGGTCGCCGTCGTACCTGCGCTTCATTGCAAACTCATACATGTCGATTATTCCAACCTCCAGGCGTCTTCCAGCCTTGATCAAGTCGCTGTCGCTGTACACGCTGCCTGCCACCTTGGGGCCGTACATCAGTATGTCAATCTGCTTTTCTGTAAGATCTGAGATGGGGACGCGTATGTCGGCATTGGCTGCCTTTAGCAGCGATCTTACGTATCCGGCGGAGCCGTCGTTGCTGCCTACCATGTTCTCAAGCGGGACAATGCCGCCTTGCACAATGCTCTTGCTCTTGTCTGGCATCATTCTGTCGGGATCTATTACTTCGCTGTAGCCAAAGCCGCTGCATTTCTCGCACATGCCAAACGGCGAATTAAACGAGAATGTGCGGGGCTCAAGCTCGCCTATGCTTATGTTGCAGTGCGGGCAGGCATTCTCCTGGCTGAATATTCTGTCGCTGTCGCCTGCGTGTACCATTACGGTGCCGCCGGCGGCCTTGAGCGCTGTTCCTATCGCCTCAAAGAGCCTTGAGCGCTCTGATTTTTCTGCAGCCAGCCTGTCTACTGCAATCTCAATATTGTGCCATTTCTGCCTGTCAAGTGCGGGAATCTCCTCTTCAAGCGAGTACAGCTCGCCGTCTATGCGGACTCTGGAATAGCCGTCAATCTTTGCAGACTCGAATATTTTTTCGTGCGTGCCCTTTTTGTGGCTTGCCATGGGTGCCAGTATCAGAATCTGGCTTCCCTGAAACTCTTCCAGGACGGTATCGCAGATGGCCTCTGCCGACTGGCTTGATATCACCCTGCCGCACTTTGTGCAGTGCGGCGTTCCTATCCTTGCAAAGAGCAGCCGAAGATAGTCGTACACTTCGGTTACCGTTCCTACAGTCGAGCGCGGATTCTTGCTGGTGGTCTTTTGCTGTATTGCTATTGCAGGAGCGAGGCCGTCAATCGAGTCCACGTCGGGCTTGTCCATCATATCCAAAAACTGGCGCGCGTACGCCGACAGGGATTCTACGTACCTGCGCTGCCCTTCGGCGTATATCGTATCAAAGGCAAGCGTGGACTTGCCCGAGCCCGACAGCCCGCTGATTACCACGACCTTGTTCTTTGGTATGTCTACGTCCAGGTTTTTCAGGTTGTGCTCCCTGGCTCCCCTGATCCTTATCTTATCCAGCATTTTTCTGCTCAAGCTTTCTTCGCATAAGCTGTATTTTATCCCTGCACTCTATTGCCTGCTCAAAGTCCAAGTCCATTGCATATTTTGACATTCTGGCCTCCATTGCGATGATCTCTTCTGCAAGCTGGTGCTTTGACTTGACGTCAATGTCGTCCAGGGCTGCCGCCTGCTCTGGTATCGACTTTGTGATGCTTCTTGGCGTGATGCCGTGCATCTTATTGTATGCCATCTGCCTCTCCCGCCTTCTATTGGTCTCGCCTATTGCAGACTTCATTGATTTGGTAATCCTGTCTGCGTACATTATTACGGCGCCGTTGATGTTTCTTGCCGCCCTGCCGAATATCTGCAGCAGGCTCGTATTGTTGCGGGAAAAGCCTTCCTTGTCTGCGTCCAGTATTGCAACAAGCGAGACTTCGGGAATGTCCAAGCCCTCCCTTAGAAGGTTTATTCCCACTATGACGTCGAACTCGCCCAGGCGCAGCTGCCTTATGAGCTCGGTTCGCTTGAGTCCCTGAATGTCTGCGTGAAGATATCTTACCCTGATATCGTTCCTGGACAGGTATTCGGCCAGATCTTCTGCCATGCGCTTGGTCAGCGTAATTACAAGGACGCGCTCGTCGCGCTCTGCGCGCCTTTTAATCTCGTTCATGAGGTTGTCTATCTGGTTTTCCGTAGGCCTGATCTCGACTGCGGGGTCAACCAGGCCTGTCGGCCTTACCAGCTGCTCTACCGTACGGTATGATGTCTCCTTTTCATAATCGCCCGGAGTGGCAGAGACGAATATCGTATTCTTCATGTACCCTTCAAACTCTTCAAACTTTAGCGGCCGGTTGTCAAACGCGCTGGGCAGCCTGAATCCGTGCTTTATGAGCTGCTCTTTTCTTGAATGATCGCCCTTGTACATTCCGTGCAGCTGCTGCAGCGTAACGTGCGACTCGTCTATTACAAGCAGGCGCTCGTCGTCAAAAAAGTCCAGCAGGCAGAATGCGGGCTCGCCGGGCTTTCTTCCGTCAAAATGCCTTGAATAGTTTTCTATTCCGGAACAGTATCCGACTTCTTGGATCATTTCAATGTCATAGTTTGTCCGCATTTCCAGCCGCTGGCTTTCAAGTTCGCGCAGCTCCGTCAGCCTCTGCGCCAGTTCCGCCTTGATTGTTTGTACGGCCCTGCCGCGGGCGTCTTCTGCTATGAGATAGTGCTTTGCCGGAAATATTTTGATCTGCGGTATCCTGCGCTTTAGCCTCGACGTTGTCTGCTCATAGACGCTCAGCCGCTCTATCGTATCTCCGAACATGGATATTCGCACGATATCCTGCGAGTATGCCGGAGCAATGTCTATCGTATCGCCGCGAACCCTAAAGTTTCCGGGCGCCACTTCCGTGTCGTTTCTCTCGTACCTTGCGTCAATCAGGCCCGCTATCAGGCTTTTGCGGCTAATGTTCTGGTTCTCGTACAGCGTCATGGCCATACTGTCCCAGTCCGCAGGATTTCCGAGCGAGTATATGCATGATACGGTGGATACTATGACTGTAGGCTCGCCTGAGAGCAGCATTGCAGTAGATTCGAGCCGCATCTTTTCGATTCTGTCGTTTATCTGCGTGTCCTTTTCAATGTACGTGTCAGTCTGCGGGATGTAGCTCTCCGGCTGGTAATAGTCATAGTACGATACGAAATAGCCTACGTTGTTCTCAGGAAAAAACTGCTTTAGTTCTGCGTAAAGCTGGGCTGCCAGAGTCTTGTTGTGCGATATGACAAGGGCGTTCTTTTCAGTCTCTGCAATTACGTTTGCAATGGTGAATGTCTTGCCGCTTCCTGTCACGCCAAGCAGGGTCTGATTCTTTCCCTGAAGCGCGCCCCTGCTCAGCTCCCTGATTGCTTCCGGCTGGTCGCCTGTCGGCCTGAAATCTGATACAAGCTTGAATGACTTTGCCATTGATGCCGTTCCAAAGGAAATTAAATTTAAAGTATGATACGGCATTGCCGTCCGGCCTGATTTTCATGCGCGCAGCCGGCAGTCTCGCGCGAGCCTGGCAAGAGAGGCGGGCTTTTGTCTGCTGTCCTGATTTTGGCTTTCCCGTCGGCCGTGCATCTTTTTGCGGCTGCGCTGCGCCTTATGCGAGGAGTTTTGTTGCAGTCCGGCGCGGCATGCTGAAATGTGCGGCGCATCCGGCACCGGAATCGGGCGGCACGGGAGTTCATACGCTGGGAGCCTGCATGAACTTTTCGCACTGCCGATGATGCAGACTGCGGCTGACGCATCAGCCTGGCGCGCAGAGGCGAGCTTTGCGCGGTTCCGTCCGGCAAGCCGCGCCCGGAGAATGCAGATTTTGCCACGCCGCGCCTGCAGTGCGCGCTTTCAGATCCTTTCTTTTGCCGTCCGCATTTTCGCCCTCTTGGATCATGCACTGGCCTGCCTGGCATTCCGTCATCTGCGATATCTGGCATCGCTTTGAGCACTGGATAATCGCGTCTGCGGCGGGCGCCGCCTTGGAGCCCGCCTGCTTTGCTGCATTTTATATCCGCATCCTGCCTGCTTGCCATGCTGCCTGGAGCCGGCAGCTAGAAGAAATGTACTCGGTCATCCTTGTCTTGTCATTGGGTGCGATTTGAGGCGCACTCCAAGCGTACGCGGCCTGTGCTTCTGATTGATCTCCGGCGCATTTCGCTTGGCTGATAAATCCGCGCCTGTCATGCATGCCGCATAATGGCAGCCAAGAAAAAACGGCGCATGGCCATGCCCAAATTTAATCCGCGCCTGGCATTTGAGCCTGTGCGATGCCGCCGCACCTGTGCAACGGCCAAAATGCCGCGGACCTGAGCTGCAAAAAATGGCATAATCAGCAGATTCACGCCTGCATTCGATCGTCAATTTGCGGCGTCAGCGCTGACGCATAAAATCAGCAAGGACGGGCCTGCTTTGTTTCGGGACTATATGAAAAATGCCCAGAAGGCGCAAGGCTGCCAAGCCTGCCGGCCGCATGCGCGGCAAATGCCAAAATGCCGGATCATAGGAGCAATAGAACCAGCAGGCAAAATCGGCTGAGAGAATTGCCGATATTGCAGTTGCGGCTGCGGGCTTGGTCTCTGAACTTGTCACCCGAACTGTCCCGAACCGCCTGGTTCCGTGACCCGAATTGCCTGCAGAATCCGCCCACGCATTGCTTAAATAGTCCCGTCTTGCTTCATACAGCAACGATGATGGACAAATCAGGCAGAGCCTCTCACAGCATGCAATCCTCAAGCCGCTTGACCGGCGGGGGGGGGGGGGCGGAATTAAGCCGCGCACTCTCATCTTCGCGTTGCTCTGCAATGATGATTGCGGCCGTACTGCTTGTTTCATGCAGTATCCTGTATCATGCATATCTTCCCGTTGAGGCAGCTGCCGGTTCTGATCAGACTCTCTGGAATGTGACTATAACTTCGGGACATAACTCTGGTGATGGCGTATTTGGCTGGAGCACTATTAGGCCTTACTCTGGCATTGGCTCCATAGAACATCACCTGCCTACTGCAAACAACACGATTGTGTTTGACGATACGGAGTACAGCGCACAGGGCCTGTTTACGCATGCACGCCATAGAACCTATTTTCAAATTAGCAGCTACTTTCCAGAATCCGATCGCGATTCGCTGTATATCACCTTTGGAGACAGGAGATGCAGCTTTTCAACCAATGCTATCAGTTCTGCCCTTGGCACCACGCATTATTGGTCCAGCTCTAGAATTTCCAATCCATTTCCGTTTTCTTCTGATGGCGGAAAAACTGATGTTGTCATATTGCACAACCCAGACTATCTGACTCTGAACGGCAATGCAACTGTAACCCTCGCGCTGGGAGAAAATTATACGGAAGCAGGC
>CAYGAM010000006.1:0-10824 GCA_964347915.1 uncultured Nitrosopumilaceae archaeon
GCCTGCAGAAGTACAGCAGCCTGCAGAAATCGACATTGAGCCTGCACCAGTTCCCATAACAGAACAGCCTGGTGTCCTGGAACAGGTTCCTGCAACGGAACAATCTCCTACCGCAGATTCAACCGTTCCAGCGGAACCGGATACTGATCCCGCAAGCCCGGAGGCGCCGGCAACTGATGACGGAGGCTGCCTGATTGCGACTGCGGCATACGGCACCGAGCTGGCGCCGCAGGTGCAGATGTTGCGAGAGCTGCGGGACGGCACTCTTCTCTCCACGGACTCGGGAGCCTCGTTTATGGACAAATTCAATTTCTTGTACTATGAGTTCTCGCCTGGCGTAGCCGACATGCAGCGGGACAATCCTGCGTTCCGGGACGCCGTAAAAGCACTGATCACTCCGATGATCCATTCGCTGTCAGTAATGTCGCTGGCAGACGCACACTCTGAAGGAACAGTACTGGCTCTGGGCATTCTGGTAATAGCCCTGAACCTGGGCATGTACATGGCCGCTCCTGCCGCTGCCGGCATTGTCATGGCCAGGCGGCTCAGGCGGGACTAAACTGATCCTGCATTGCCGTCTGCATTATTTCTTGCGGAATGATCTGAAATCATGTAACAGATCGGTCTCTGGAAGCTGCTCCTGATTTCAGGCACGAATCTGACTGGGAATGCCCTTCGAGGTGGCAAAATTCACGTCTGAACTTCCAGAGCCCAAGCTGTTACGAAATCATGACTGTTTTGATGCCGTCCTGCAGCCTCAGCCAATGATTGCCGGCATGCTGCCTGGCCGAGCTGCCGGGGGGCATTCTTTCACCATGCGGGCTCGCCGGTCATGATCAGCTTTTCGCCTGCAATCTCAAATCCCATTATGCGCAGCGTTTCCGCAGCCGCGTGACTATGCCTGTAAATCATTGACGCCAGCTCTGTCCGCTTCTTTGGCGGCAGGGTTTGCCCAATCTTGTACTTGCCTCTAGTCTGGTCCGGCTCCATCCGTATCACGGACACGTGGTTAAGCACTGAAAAGTCCGGCATAATCGGCTCGTACCCTCCCTCGGGCTGGTATTTTTTCATAAGCGCATTGAGCGCCATGGCTTTTTCCGACCTGTCCTGAACTATGCGTGCGGTTCCTTTTACTACTACGCTTATGTAGAGCGTATCTGCAACCGACGCGTCGTGCGGGCTCGTAAAATACGACGGCAGAAATTCCAGTTCACGGTCGACCTCAAATCCTGCTTTTGGCTCCCTTTTGATGTTGTTCAGTTTTTCGCCTTTTATGTGGGAGTGCATGTATATCATGTCGTTTAAGAGTACAAAGTTCATGGGGATCACCTGCGGGTATCCGTTCTCGTCAATAGTAGATATTCTGCCGACATGCATCTCATTGAGAAACTCGGCAATTTTTTTGCGCGATGAGATCTCCAGTCTTCCTAAAAGCTGCATGGCGCGCATAGTCCGTTTCTGCTATAAATTTGGTGACATATGCCGCATTCATCGGACTGCGGGAGCAAAACATCCAGCCTGTCCGCGCGTCATGCGTGCGTCATGTTCTGGCGGGCGCATGCCCTGGCAATGCAGCAGAATGCTGCGCACCAAAGCATGACATTCATGTCAGAATACGGCATTCGCGCCCTGCTGCATTGTCCGCACCGGCGCGCGCCATTCGCGCCGGAATACGATGCCTGTACCGCGGCATGGAATTAGATGCAGCGCACAATGCGCCAAACGCCGTGCGCCGCATGCCGGAGAGCATATTCTGCCGCACCACGCTTTCAAATGCGAAGCGAATGTATTAATTTCGATATATTGCATTGATGACTGTGAACATAACCGAAAAGATACTGGCCCGCTCATCCGGCAGGAGCCGCGTTGCGCCGGACGACGTCGTCGTATCAAAAATAGACAAGGTGATGATGCACGACGTATCCGGACCCGGAGTCATCAAGGTGTTTGACAAGCTGGAAAAGCGAGGGATAAGGACTGATTCCCTGGATGATCCGGACAAGGTGTGGATAGCCGAAGATCACTTTGTCCCTTCGGCAGAGAAGAGATCGGCAGAAAACATAGCCGTGCTGTCGGACTTTGCCAAAAAGCACGGCATCAAAAAGCACTTTCGATACGGCATGGGCCAGTACGGCATCTGCCACACGCTCTCGCACGAAGAGGCGCTTGTACTGCCGGGCGAAGTCTATGTCGGAGGCGATTCTCATACGAATACGACCGGAGCCCTGGGCGCGTTTGCATGCGGCCTGGGACACACGGATGTGGCATACGTGCTGCTTTACGGCAAGATCTGGTTCAAGGTGCCGGAGACCGCTTACTTTAAGATCAGCGGCAGGCTGCCGGACCACGTCATGGCAAAGGATCTCATACTTGCAATAATAGGAGATATTGGAACAGACGGCGGAGCGTACCGCACAATGCAGTTTGGCGGCGATGCCGTGTCTGCAATGTCCGTAGAAGAGAGGCTCACGCTGACTAACATGACGACTGAGGCAGGGGCCAAAAACGGCATTATTGAGCCTGATGCAAAAACAACCGAGTACGTGCGCGAGAGAACAAATTCGCCGTTTGAGCCCATTTTGGGCGATCACAACGCAGAGTATGCCAAGGTGTACGAGTACGACGCGGATCTGCTGGAGCCTATGGTGGCAAAGCCCTATTCTCCGGAAAATACGGCGCCCGCCCGCGAAGCCTCGTCCATACCTTTGGACAAGGCGTACATCGGTTCCTGTACGGGTGCAAAATTCGAAGACCTGCAAGCTGCCGCCCGCATCCTCAAGGGAAGAACCGTCAAGATCAGAACCGAGGTGCTGCCGGCTGCAATATCGATATACAAAAGAGCTCTGAAAGAGGGCCTGGTGGAAATATTCCTGGACGCCGGAGCTGTGGTGGGGCCGCCGACATGCGGAGCCTGCTGCGGCGCGCACATGGGCGTTCTTGCAAAGGACGAGGTATGCATAAGCACTACAAACAGAAACTTTCCAGGACGCATGGGGCATGTCGAGTCCCGGACTTACCTTGCGTCCCCGCAGGTGGCTGCCGCGTCCGCTGTTGCTGGTAAGATAACCGATCCGAGGGATCTTGATTGAGAGGGCGCGCAATAAAGTACGAACGGGACAACATAGACACGGACGTAATAATACCTGGAACGTACCTCAAGGTTCACGACTATGACGAGCTGGCAAAGCATGCCATGGAGGGGCTTGATCCAGACTTTCACTCAAAGGTGCGGCAGGGCGACTTTATAGTATCCGGCAAAAACTTTGGATGCGGCTCGTCAAGAGAGCATGCGCCGATAGCCCTGTCCCGCTCTGGAATATCTGCGGTCCTGGCGCTTTCGTTTGCAAGAATATTCTACAGAAATTCAGTAGATGGAGCGTTTCTCTTGCCAATAGAAATAGGACCTGACGCATACCATGACATTTCATCCGGCGACGAGCTTGAACTTGACCTGGAATCGTCCTTGATACGCAATGCAGCAAGGAATCGCGCCTACAAAATCAAGCCGTTTCCGGGCGTCATATCAAAAATAATCAAGGCGGGCGGGCTGTTCAACGTCAATCTGGACGAACTATGACTCCAAGAACGATCTTTGAGAAGATATGGGACTCGCATGTGGTGGCAAAAGGCAGCCCTGCGCTGCTGTACATAGACAGGCATCTTGTACACGAGGTCACCTCGCCGCAGGCGTTTGACGGCCTGCGGGAGAACAAAAGAAAGGTGCGAAGGCCCGACCTTACCGTAGCCACCGTAGATCACAACATACCGACTACCGACCGATCGCTTCCCATGCTTGACCAGACATCTGATGCGCAGATTCGCGCGCTGGAGCGCAACTGCCTGGACTTTGGCATCCGCCTCTTTGGAATGAACAGCGATGCGCAAGGGATAGTGCATGTAATAGGACCGCAGCTTGGCATAACGCTGCCCGGCTCTACAATCGTGTGCGGGGACAGCCACACCTCTACGCACGGGGCGTTTGGCGCGCTGGCTCTGGGAATCGGAACAAGCGAGATAGAGCATGTTCTGGCATCTCAGACGCTCTGGCTTGAAAAGCCGCAGCCGGTTGAGATCAATGTGAGCGGAAAGATAAGGCGGCCTGGCGTTACTGCCAAGGATATCATACTGTCAATAATCAGAACTATTGGAACTGCGGGAGGCATTGGAGCAGTGCTTGAGTATCGCGGAGACGCAATATCAGACCTCTCAATGGAGGAGAGGATGACCATATGCAACATGTCGATAGAGGCTGGCGCCAGGGCGGGACTGATTGCGCCTGACGGCAAAACATACGATTACCTTCGGGGACGCCGGTACGCTCCGGGAAACTATGACGAGCTGGCAGAGCGCTGGCAGGAGACACTCTTTACAGACGAGGACGCAGAGTTTGCTGCATCGCGTACGATTGACGCAGATGAAATCAAGCCGCAGGTAAGCTGGGGAACAAATCCTGCAATGACATGCGGAGTAGATGAGCGGATACCGTCGCCGGAAGAGTATGCGCGCGGCGATCCCGGCGAGGCGCGCGGCGCAGAGCAGGCTCTCCGATACATGGATCTCCAGCCGGGCACCCCGATAACCGAAATACCAATAGACCGCGTTTTCATAGGCTCGTGTACAAACGCCAGGCTCTCGGATCTCATTGAGGCGTCCCGAATAGTCCGAGGCAGGACTGTGGCGGAAGGAGTGTCTGCAATGGTGGTGCCAGGCTCGCAGATGGTAAAGGCGCAGGCCGAAGAGATAGGACTGGACCGCATATTTGAGGACGCGGGATTTTCGTGGCGAAACTCCGGCTGCAGCATGTGCCTTGGAATGAATCCGGACATACTCAAGGCCGGCGAGCGGTGCGTCAGCACGTCAAACCGCAACTTTGAAGGAAGGCAGGGCGCCGGAGGAAGGACGCATCTGGCAAGCCCGGTCATGGCAGCGGCTGCCGCAATACACGGACACTTTGTGGACGCAAGGGGGATTTGATTGAAGCCATTCCGTACAGTATCCAGCATAGTTACGCCGCTGGACAGGGTGAATGTTGATACGGATCAAATAGTCCCAAAGCAGTTTCTCAAGCTTGTGCAAAGGACGGGATTTGGAAGATATCTTTTCTTTGACTGGCGGTTTGAGCAAGACGGCTCGAAAACGCCCGGCTTTGTCCTGAATGATGCAAGGTATCAGGGCTCGCAGATTCTGACTGCTGGAGAAAACTTTGGCTGCGGCTCGTCCAGGGAGCATGCAGTCTGGGCGCTGATGGACTATGGGTTTCAAGTAGTCATTGCGCCGTCGTTTGCAGACATCTTTTACAGCAACTGCTTTAAGAACGGGCTGCTGCCTGTGCGCCTGCCGCAGGATGCGATAAGCAGGCTGAGCAAAGGCAGGGTTGATGTCAGCCTGGAGAGTCAGACTGTAGAATCGGATTGCATCAAGGCCAAGTTTGATATCGAAGATCACAAGAAAAGAATCCTGCTTGAGGGGCTGGATGACATCTCTCAGACGCTAAAGCATGAGGACAAAATTGCCGCGTACGAAGCCGGCTCTGCGCCGCCGCCGATAATGTGAACATGACTCCGTACTGCTATGCCATCTGGCGTATGATTTTGTATACGCGCGACCTGTTTCGCTCCAGTACAGCCGGCGACTCGATATCAATCCATTCGGCTCCGCCGATATCATAGGCGCTCACGCTCTGGCGCTGCGCCAGGTCCTGCAGTATGTCATACGACAAGTTGACGCTCTTTCCCATTGAGCGTATCATCTCAAGCAGCCTGGTTGAGAGCATGTATATGCCAAGGCATTCGGCCATTGGAAGAGTGATCATGGGCTTTTCGGTAAAGTGCCCTATCATGCCGTCGCGTATGGTTGCAAATCCGGTCTCTTCCTTTCTGCGCGTTCTTGTAGCAACGCATGCCATGCTCTTTTTCGCCTTGTAGTGGGCAAGCATGGCGTCTATGTTGAGCGCGCACAGGTTGTCTGCAAACCATAAAAGAAATTCGCCTGTCCTGCCAAGATTTTCTGCAGCGTGCAGCAGGTCTCCTCCAGTTCCGGACTGCGAATCCTGAACCAGCGTTACGCCTGAATCTTGAAGATAATTCTTCATCTGCCTGCCGATTCCCTCAAAGTTTGACACTATGATGATCTCGTCTATCGCGTCAAACTTTCTGATGTGTCCTATTACATAGTCGACAAGCGGGCGGTCGTCCACTGGAATCATGGCCTTTGGAATGTATTCCGTGTACGGCCTTCCTCTGGTTCCGCTTCCGCCGGCTAGAATTAGCGCCTTCACGGCCAACACTAGCGGTATGACTTTTGCCTGCGCCTTCTCGCGCCAGGTCCGCCGAACTTTTTCGGCTCTTTCATTCTGGCGTCGCCGCTGATGAGGTATTTGTCGTATTCCGTTATTCTGCGCCGCAAGTCGTCCCGTATTGATTTTGGAAACGGATGATCCCTGGGCTCCTTTTTGCTCTTGGTCCATCCGGTCAGCGCCCTTGATATTGCAGTGGCAACGGCGCTGGCCTGGCCCGAGTATCCGCCGCCTTGAACCCGCGTGGATATGTCTATCTTGCTTCTCAAGTCGCCGGCTATTTCCAGCGGCGCCAGAATGGCCTCTCTTGCCATTTCATGCCCAATGATCTCTACGGGAATGTTGTTTACCCGCACCCTGCCCTTGCCTTTGGTTATGTATGCATGCGCGCTGGCAGTTTTTCTTGTTGCAAAGTATATCTCGGTCTTTGGCGTCGTCATTCCGTCCACCCTATTGTTCTTCCAAGATCCGCCATTGTGGTATAGTAGGCAGCGGGCTTTTTGATTCTTGCTCCGTCAAACCGCACCTTTTTTACGGATTTCAGCTGCTTTGGCACGCCGATATACGCCCGCAGCCTTTTGTGGGCCGCCCTTCCTGACGGCTTTTTGCGCGGCAGCATTCCTCGTACCATTCTTGTTATCATGGTGTCCGGCCTTCTGGGATGAAACGGACCGTGCTTTGGATGTATGATGCTTGAGATCTCCAAAAAGTCCCGATATTCCTTGATTATGTTTGACCTGTTTCCGCTGAGCATTATGTTCTCGCAGTTTACTATGGAAATACGGTCTCCCTTGAGAAGGCGCTTTGCGGCAATTGACGCAAGCCGTCCTGCTACAAGTTCCGTGCCGTCGACGACAATGTGCGCGGTTGCGGGACTGCGCGCCTTTTTCATGACAGACGCTGGAGGAATGGCCGGCGGACGCAGGTCGTCCATGCCATATCTGTCATCCGACTCGCCTTGAACTGCGTTGTCGGATGCTGCCTTGTCTGGTGCTGCATCGTCAACTGATATGGCGTCATCGGACGCTATGCCGCCGGATGAGGCGTCGTCATCAGACGCAACCCCGCCTTGCACGGCATCCTCAGGCGCAGTTTCGCCAGATGCCGAGTCTTCGGGCGCGGCATCGGCTAATGCCTTGTTATCGGACGCAGCCCCGCCTGATATGATGTCGTCAGACGCGGCATCTCCAGATACCGCATCTTCAGGCGCAATATCGCCAGATGCTGGACTTTTTACAGCATTGTCGTCAGACGCGGCATCCGCAGCATTTCCAGACGGAGCATCTCCAGATACGGCATCATCAGACGCGGCATCGTTTGTTGCAGCGCTTTCAGGCGCGGCTTCGCTCAATGCAGATTCGCCTGTCCTGCTGTCGTCGCGAGTTTTGTCCGCATTTATTTCAGCATTGATTTTTTCTGACGCGGCGTCGGATCTTGCGTCAGCATCAGGCTTTGCCTCTTCATCCAAGAAGCATCACATCCTTTCCTGTGGGATTGCTCTGCATCATGGTTTTGTAATTTTGAAACTTTCCGCCTGCATTTTGTATCTTGCGCGCAGCCGCGCCTGATATGGCGAATGATGATATTGTAATGCCGTGGTCCAGGTTGCCTGTTCCCAGTATCTTTCCTGCAAAGAACGCTACATCGCCCTCTTTTGTGAGTTTGTTTATCTTGTTTATGTTGATAGTGCGTCTGGCAATCGACGGCTTGAGCGCTTCGCGTGAAAGCCTTCTCCACAGCGGAGCGTCGTTGCTCTTGGAAGCTTTTTTGAGATCCCTTGCCATCAACAGCGTGGTACTGCTAGTCATCAGAGTGCATCTTTTGAGCCCAAATATAATATGTATGGCTTTTTGAAAGCCTGCTCCATAACTGCGATTCCAGGCGCAAAGTTCTTGTCGTTTTTACGCATTTAGGCATGGTCATGGAGCATAGTTCGTAAACTATGCCTGCGCTCAAAAGTACTGCACCTCAAAGCGGAAATGCACCCGCAGATCGCTGCTTTTCGACGACAATAGTTATGAGCGAAAGTACAGTTCGTACTCAAACTTTTAATATGGTATATGAGAACAATAATCAGGTGGGTAAAGTCTGTTGAGCAATCAATAGGATCTTGACCGAACCAATGACGCTTGTAAGGCAGGCAGGGAGAAGTAGGTCAAGAGTCACTATCTTATCATTGCAGTCCAGTTTTTCACGATATTTCAATTTGTTGTTATACGCATTGTAAAACGTCGCATCGCCATGAACAATGAATTTTTGGGTTGCACTTGCTATATAGTCCGCAACCTGAAGCATAGGCACATCTCTTGAATCTTCATGGTAAATACTTGCAGTAAAATCCATCTTCAATTTTTTTTGTCTCATCATGTCGTGAATTTTATTCTCACAATATTCGTTAAATGAATCCCTGACATTCTTTGCCAAACTTTTGTCTATGGTATATCTAATTGAATTATTCTGATCATGCGCTTGCATATAATCTTCAACCAAATGAGTAATTATTGTGTCTACTGTAGCGAATCTATAAAATCCATGGGGAACTTCTTTGAGCTCTGATTTTACCGAGTCTTTGCTGATGCAAAAAACTCCCAACTCAACATTCAATCTGTTGATAACGTCTAGGAATCTTCTTCTAACCCTGTAAGAATCTGCTGAAAATTTAAACTCAGGAAGTTTCATTTTGCTCTTAGCGTTAATGTTTTTCAAAGCGCGTTTTATTGTCTTATTTTCTTTTGTCGGCGATCTATCTGCTATAAATGCATAGCCTATAGTAAAAATTTTTGAAGATGTGTCAGCAAATCCTACATCTCCTGACTCATCAACATAAACTGAAACATGAGGCATTACTAAACAGCATTTAACAAAAAAAGGGACATAAAAAACTGACTATTGCTGCGCGTTGGAGATTACAGGTATTGTTGCCGAAAAGAAACGATTTGTGCGTATAATTTCACTGTGACGCGGCATTATTCTTCATCTGGAGTATAAAATTGCAATTGTGAAACGAACTTGTGACTTGCTTTTCTCAATGCCTGAGCGCGTACTGGTACTTTCCAAAGAGATTTAGGGGAAGTTATGAAGAAGACTATGTCAGAATATCAAGAATGTCGACTGCCCGAAACAGCCTGCCTCTTTTTCTTTGCCCCAACTCTTCTAAAATTCCTTTTTTTTGCAGTTTTTCAATTGCCAGCTTTGCAGCGGGATATCTTACGTTGAGAAATGCCGCCGCGCTTGGAATAGAAATTATCGGACAGGCAAATAAATATGTCATTAATCGCGTCTCATTTCCTGACGCCTTGTTTTTTCTTAACCTTTCTTCATACAAATCTCTTAATTGAATCAGTCTTTTTACATTGTCTATTGCATCGGTTGCTTGCTCAATCACTCCTCTCAAAAAGAATCTAATCCACTCAGTCCACTGGCTCCTTTCACTTACATCTCGCAAATGCTTGTAATATGCACTCCTGTTCTTTTCAAAATAAGCACTCAGATAAAGCAACGGCCTGCTTAGCAGATTTCTTTCTGCTAAAATCAGCGGTATCAGCAAGCGGCCAATTCTCCCGTTTCCGTCTGCAAATGGATGCACTGCTTCAAATTGATAATGTATCAGTGCACACTGTATTAAAACTGGAATTTCCGGATCAGGCTTTTGCAAAAAGGATTCAAGCTCATGCATCTTTTCATCTACCTTTTCCGGAGGCGGGGGAACATATGTTGCGTCTTTGATTCTTGAATATTCTCTGCCGATCCAATTTTGAACCTGCCTGAATTTTCCTGGCGTTCTTTCATGCCCTCTCACGCCGTCCATCAGAGTATAGTGCGCATTCCTTATCATCGTTAGGCTGATTGATTCTGTCGTTACTTGTTCCAAGCATTCATTCAATGCCTGTATGTAATTGATAACTTCATTGATTCTCTTGTTCTGTACATCTTCTTTCGATTCTGTTTTCTTTCCAGCCTCAAATTGAAAAATATCAAGCATTGACGCCTGTGTTCCTTCAATCTTTGAACTGAGTACTGCTTCTCTCTTGACATATGGTCTTATTAGCAGGTCTGGATTTGGTAGCGTCTCTCCTATTCCAGAAAGCTGCCCTAATTTCATGTGGGCCTCTACTGCCAATGTTGTAGTGTGTTTGCTGTACTGAATTCTTGGCGGCAATGCACTGGGAACGAATGCTTTATCCCCATCGTTATTCGTTGTAAATATTCCGCTTGGGTTTGTAAATGCAGCTTTGTCCATTCACCACCATACTCCTTTTATACGTCCATCGCATAAATTCCGATTTTGTTATAGCAAACTATAACATCGCATTTTTTTATTATCGAAACCATTCTAATTCCATAATGACTATTCAAATACTTATTAAAAAACATATCTCAGAATGAAGTTTGTCCAATAACTATGCCTGAATGTGTAAAAAACGACAAGATCTTTGTGCCTAGAACTGTAGTTATGGAAGAGATTCTCCAATTTTGGCAGGGTTCCCTCCCCAGCAGAGTACTCGCAGGCATCCCGCAAGATCCGATCT
>CAYGAM010000006.1:10924-17281 GCA_964347915.1 uncultured Nitrosopumilaceae archaeon
GCAAACCATAATATCGCGTTTTCTTATTATCGACATCATTCCAATTCCATAATAATCTCTGCCGCTGGAGCCCAACGTCTTTCGGCCCTTGCCTGCTTGCTAACTCCTGCCGTACAAAGGGCATGCAAAGGATCGGCCATACTCTGGCAGGGTTCCCTCCCCAGCAGAGTACTCGCAGGCATCCCGCAAGATCCGATCTTATTATGGCAAACCATAATATCGCGTTTTCTTATTATCGACATCATTCCAATTCCATAATAACAATTTACAAATTTATTGATGATATATCGACTAGAACGTAGTCCAAATTTTAAGATTCAATCGTATACGCACCGGTCTGGATTTGAATTGAGGCCTGTGCGAACCGGCGAGGCGCCTTTGCCTGCAGGCCGGTAAAAATACCGCAGACTCTAAGATCTTACGTGCCTTGCATCTATGAGCGCGGCGGCAAATATACTATTTATACTTCGATTGGCGTATTCCTGATGTAATTGACAAGCTACAAGGGCACATACTCGAATGAAGACTCGCTGAATTTTGTAATTCCGATAGCGATAATCATATTTCTTGGAACCATATACATAATGTCCCAGGGCGCCGACTCGAGCTATGTCGGCTTTATTCTGGTGGGGATTGCTGCCATTACGATGCTGTACTGGGGGCGCGTGCTCAAAAAGATGGTAAAGGAGCAAAAGCCAAAGTACAAGGCGCCGGAACAAGAGACCAAGAACTGGATATACGATCTCATCAAAGGCGACGGCGAGTTTATCTTTGTTGCCGAAGTGCCTGGTCCGGACGACAGAATCATGGTGCGGCTTGTTGACGGCATGCTGCACATACGCGGCAGCGGCGGATTTGCAAAAGAGATTCCAATCGAAGGCTCGCAAAACATGCAGGTGGCGGACTTTAAGTACAGAAACGGCGTCCTTACGCTGAGAATAAGGCCGGAATAAATTCTCCTGCATCTGCTCCATGCTTGGAATCCGAATTATTTCAGGACTGCATTCGCATTGCCAGCATTCTGGATAATGCATCCTGCCTGTACTAGAGCGTCTTTGCCAGTTCCAGCTTTGCCGGCAGATACTTGTCCGTAATGTTTGTGAGCCCGTACTTTGTAAACGCCTCAAGCTCGGCCTTTTTCTTTATCTTCAAAAATACGTCAAGCTCCTTTTTCCACAAGCCTTCCTGATACCTTGGATCCTTGAGCAGGTCGTGGCAGCGCTTGATGTCCGCATCTGTCATTGGTATTGTCGGAAGCTTGTATCTGTCTATGTCCGAAGCCCAAACGCCCACCCATTTTGCATCCGGTACGGTAAGCTCCCGGAGGTGTGCCGCGTTTGCCGAGCCGGACTTTATCACCATTGCAATGTGCTCTCCATACACGTCGCCGTCCGTCAGTATTATTACTGGGAGCGACAGCTCGTCATGCAGTCTTCGCAGCAGCGTCCTGGTAGAGCGCGGAGCCTGCCCTCCGGTATCCACTATTATTGCCTTGAACCGCTTGTCGACCTGCTCTTCCACAAATCTCGTAAACAGTCCGCCTTTCTCTATGGCAATGACTATTTCTGCTCCTGTATCAACGAGTTCTGCGCTAGTGAGGCTCGGGCCTATTGCATATCCGTCAGGGTGGTTGGCGAGGTTCATTCTCTTTCCTTCGTATCCGGGTACGGTATACTCAATGTTCAGGTCGCCGAATACGGCGCTGCGCTCTTCTGGAAATATGTGAAAGTCTTCCCTGGGGCGGGAGATTACCGCCTCCAAGTCGACTATTATGCCGTCTGATTCTGACTGGTTCTTAAAGTCGATTGCAAACGCCTGGGAGGAATAGTAGACATCCCGCAGGGTGGACGACTTTTTTTCGTGTGTCAGCCTGTTTGCAAAGAATGCAAGCCACATGAGCTGGGTAAACGAGCGCAGCTGCGACGTGTTTCTTGAGCTTCGCACGGAAGAGCTGTTTCCTAGCGTGTATTGGCGAAGATCGTGATCGTATATTATATTCTTGACCGAGCGGGTGGGAACATTCAGCTTGGGAAACTGCCCTTGGTCAAGATCCTTGTAGATTGTCTCGCCTATTCCCTCAAAGGAACTTAGCAGCATCTTTTGCTTTTCGGCGCGCTTTTTCTTAATTTCGCTCCTGCCAAGCTTGGTGCGGCTCCGGCCTTTTGCCTTGCTTTCCGTCCTTGCACTGGAGTTCTTGTCCTGTTTTGATGCAGATGCCCTCCTTGCGCCGCGCTTTTTGCCGGCGCCGTCAGGACGGCCTTGGTCTTTTTTGGTGCTTGCAGCAGCTGGCTTTTTTGTCCTGGCGCTTTTTGCGGCTTTCTTGCCGGCATGATTCTTCTTTGCAGTTTCGCCTTTGCTCTTGATGCTGTCATTCTTTTTTGCGCTGCTTGCGGCTCTGCCTCTGTTCTTGCTTCCGGCAGGCGCGCTTTTTGCCGCACCTGCAGAATCTTTTTGCTCCGTGCCGCCCCCGAGCAGCGTAGTCTGGCCCTGCAGGGGCTCTTTTTTCCTACTCTTTGCCATCGGCTCCGGCCTCTAGTATTTTTTTATAGTCCGGCTCTGCGTCCTGTCCGGACAGTTCGGTGCTAAACTGGGCTATCAGCGGAATATACTTTGCATAAAGGTCGGCGCGCTTTTTTGCAGCTTCTGCCTGGCCTTTGCGCGACATGTAAGACGACAGCTTGCGGGACAAAAATAAGAGAGCCAGGCGTATCTCCCGCTCAATCTCCGGCCTGTCTGCAACATTCTCCTTTCCTACTGTCTTGTATGGTATTCTAGTGGAGCAGATGTGCGATACTATGACCATGGGTGCGCTGGAATCCTTTACCTTGTATCTGTTCCAATCTAACTCGTTTACTATCTTGAGTACGACATCGCTGCCCTCGTCGTACAAAAGCGGTATGCGGTTTGCAAACCGCAGAACATCAATGCCGCCTGCCTGAATCTTGCCTCCGTAGGCTATGCCCATCTCAACCACAAACGGAAAGCCGGAATAGGCGGAAGGCATTCTCTGAACTACGGCAGTAAAGTCCGCTTCAAAGAATTTCTTTATTCCAGCCTCAAGCGGCTCGGCTCCGAGGGGGGCGAGGCAGCTGGGATCCGGCGGCTTGAATCCCTCAAATTTTTGCAGGGCGTCGCTGAGCCTTACCAGTTCCTGATTGGACATTGCGCCCAGGCGCTTTTCAGGCCTGAACCTGGCAAAGCGGGCAAACTTTACCGCAGTGCCCTTGCCGACCCGCTGAAACCGCTTGGTCAAAAAGGCGGTAAGCGTCTCGCCCATCACGGTATTTGCAATCTGCTTGTAGTATATGCTGGCAGGATCCATCTGAACGCTTGCAGACGCGGACTTGCCAAAGTCCCAGTATGCCAGAACGCTGTTTGCTGCATCGACATCCTCTACGCGTATCTTGCCAATCTGCTCAAAGTCCAGTCCGGTAAAGAACATTAGCGCCGCTGCAAGCCTGACATTTCTTGTGAGACTCTTCCATTTTTTGGACACCTTTTTCATTATTGCGTCAAGCGTCTGATTGCCGCGCAGCTTTAGCTCTTTTTTCATTTTGTCAACGAGCTTGTCGTCTACGGTAGGAATTTCGAATACGGCGTCCGCCATCATTCTGCGTATGGTCTCTACGTCCACGCCGTGCGGATGCGGATTGATTATTGTGGGCGGCTTTGGCATCGCATCAATTATTCTGGCGTATCGAAACTTTTGCCCCTTGGGGTCTTCGAATGTCATCGTAGCATACGGCGTAATGAGCGATGTCTGGTACACATAGTCCCGTATTCTGGAGCCTGCCTTGGAATAGTCGCCTTCCAGGCATATGCTCACGCTCAGCCCTTTTTTTGCAATGTTCCTGGAACTCTTTTTCAAAATTACCGGCTTGTTTTTTTGTATGTCCAGCAGAATGTCAAACTCGTGCCTGATTTTGCCGTCAGTCGAACTTTTTACGGTAACCGGGCGGTTTGTGGTGATCTGTCCGTACAGTATGGCCATCGTTGCGCCAAGGCCGAACATTCCGCGCGCCTGCTTTAGTCCGAATTTTGAGCCGTACAGGACCGTGCCGAACGCCAGCGGAACATGCTTGGCGTCAATGCCAGGCCCGTTGTCTTTTACCGTAAGAATGTACTGCTTGGGGTCCTGAGCTTCGGGATCGACTGCCTTGATTGAGAGATGTATGTCAGGCAGTATTCCCTGCTGGTCGCATGCGTCAAGGCCGTTTTCTACAAATTCTCTTACCGCCGTGTACAGCGAGCGCGTAGGATTGCTGAATCCTGCAAGGTCGCGGTTCCGATAAAAGAACTCGCTTGGAGAGATCTGGTTGAACTTTTCCTTAGAGGACATTCTGATTCTCCCACAACTGCATCCTGCCTTCCTTTTCTCTTCTCTTGATCGATTCCAGCTTGCCGTATACTGCGCCATGCATCCTGCCGCTGGACAGCGCGGTTATCGCACTGGCTGCGGTCTTGAGATCGCCTGGCTCTCCGATTATCGCAACCGTCCTGCCGTATACGGATATGTATGTATTAGACAGCCTCTCCAAATTTCTTCTCGCCTTGCCTTTTTCTCCAATAATCCTGCCTTTTATCCTTTCAATTTGGGACTGCGCCTTGCCTGCAAACTCGCGCAGATCGATTATGTGCAGGGAATTGTTCTCTTCCAGCAGCCTCATTGCACGCGGCGGAGAAAATCCCCTCCCTATTGCGGTTGTGATCTCTATTGCCTTGAATGGAAGCATCCTTTCTGCATCGTTCGCGGTTATGGTGATTTCGCCCGACTCGCTGTCTATCTCCATTTGCACAAAGCACGCGCTCTCTATTTCGGATTTGACATCGCCATTCTTGCCTATCAGCACTCCTACCCGCTCTTCGGGGATTCGCACCGTCTTTTCAAAGCTCAGTTTATTATCGCCTCGTATGCGTCTTTTGGGTTGGGCACGCTCATGCCTCTTTTGACAAAAAACCTGGTTATGTTGCTAACGTCTCTTTTGAGAAACTGCATGGCTCCTGGATGCCGCACATCTACTGCCGAGCCGAGATCAAATACGGTAATGCCGTCGCTGTTCTTGAATATGTTGTACTCTGAATAGTCGCCGTGCACCAGCCTTGCTTTGCGGTACATGTCGCGCAGGATTGATACTGCGTCGTCATAGTCGCTCATCTCGACTTTTGATTCCAGTAATGTCTTTGCCGGCATTCCGTTATTCCCTATAAACTCCATAGCCAGGACGTTATTTAAGACGCGTACGGGCCGCGGCGCCCGAATGCCGGCATCATAGCACTGCGACATGTTTCGAAACTCTTTTCTGGCCCAGAGGTTTACGATATTTCTTGTGCCCTTTTTTACGCTGCCAAACCTGCGATCGCCCGTTATGTACGGCCAGCGCTTCTTAAAGTTGGACGTTGAGACTAGGTACACTTTGAGCGCAATGTCCTTTCCGTCCCCTTTGGCCCAGAATACCACGGACTCTTTTCCCGCTTTTACTACGCCGTTGACATGAGATATTACGTGCAGGTTTATCATGCGGTAAATGGTCAGCATTGCGCTCTTGTCCAGCACTTCGTTTACGGTCTTGCTGCCCTTGAAGCCGTCCTGAAGTTTGCTCTTTTTTTTCAGCTTTTCGTTGATCCTTGATTCCTGCTTTCTGTCGAGTTCCATTTTAGCGCATTCTAAAAGTCCCGTGCAAGATGATCGTTGTTTTTGAGCCAGTCGACTTGGGGCAGCGTAAAGCGCCAGATGATATCGCCCCGTTCCGAGTTCTTAAAGTCCCATGGAGCAATTATCACAATGTCATTGTCTCTAATCCAAATTCTTCTTTTCAGCTTGCCTCTGATTCTTCCGCGCCTTGTAATGCCATCCGAGCACTTTACCATTACCTGATCGCTTCCCAAAAGCTTGATGACCCTGCCCAAAAGTTCGCCTTCTTCCGGCAGCCTTATCTCCTTTAGTGCGCGCTCATTGAGCACCTTGCGCTTTCCCACAGCCTGGCTGTTCGCTTTTTGCATATAATTATGGTGCGTTTTGCTTCCGGCCGCAGGCGGGCTGAAGAGAACACGCATATGGCAGGAAAACTTGACCTACGTTTCGCGTTGAAGATCACCGAATCGCACTCCGGCATGCATTCTTGTCCGCGACATTTGACCAGCACAGGCACAAGCACACCGTATTGGTTAGCATGCACTGCATGAGTCAAATTTGGACCTGGGCTTGCATATGCCCTGCATCTCCAAAAGTATATAGCAAAAAAATTTGGTCCGTATTGCATGAAGTGTAGCACACTACAAGATCTTTTAGTAGATAATCGCGATTGTAGTCACCATAACCGTTCCTTCACGCGCGGGGGGGGGGGGGGGGGGGGGGGT
>CAYGAM010000006.1:17291-43745 GCA_964347915.1 uncultured Nitrosopumilaceae archaeon
CCCCCCCCCCCCCCCCCCCCCCCCCCCCCCCCCCCCAGTCTAGTTGGCCAGTCTCCAGACACTCTTTTCGTCAATGGGAGTCAGCCTTGATGCAAAGAAAGAGATGCCATTGCGCGAGGGATGGCACTGCTACAGCCTCAATCACCAGAATCCATCAAAAGATGTTCCAATCATACTGATTGAACGGGGTCCGCAGAACATCGCAGAGATAAAGCGGGCAGTAAGGAAGTCTTCGACATGCATTGTTTTTTTTGAAGAGAAGAGCACACTCTTCTTCAAATCGTCTGATAAGAACCATACCATAACACTGGAGAACGACTCAGAGTACCAGCGCATTGCGTCTATACTGAGATCTACTGACATGGCGGACGCGCAGGATAAGATTGATCTGCAGCTTGCAGTAGAATCATTGATCAACAAGATTCCAAGTGCAACGCGTGACTTTGTCAACAGGGGTCTGTTTTCAACCCACTATCTGCGAAGTCGAATCTTTGGCGACACGCGTCAGAATGTTGATGCCAAGCTGGGCGACGTAAAGAATGCGATAGGCGACACAAAGAGGATGCTGCAAGCGCTGGGATGGAATGTCTCAAACCAGCAAGGTTCGTACTTTGACGGCATGGTCTCAATTACGATCACGAAACAGGACGACTTTGGCATCAGAGAACGAGATGAAGATGTCGCTCCAGCATACACAGCGGTTGCCACACTGCGCTCGGTCCAGTGGGCAATACTCACCAACGGCAGGAGGTGGAGATTGTATTCATCCCGAGTCTCGTCATCCAGTACGAACTATTTTGAGATTGTATTGGATCCAGAATATGACAGCATTACGAGATACCTTGTCATACTGTTTGGCGCCTGGTCGTTCGCGCCAAAGAATGAGACGACAGATGTCAATACTTTCTTTGATGAAGGCAAAAACTATGGCCGGACTGTTGAGACGAATCTTTCTGCACGCATAATGAATTCTAATGGATTGTTTCTAGACATTGTGAAGGGTGTACTGGGGCATGACATGAAAAAGACATTTTCTTCAACCGAACTGGAAGATGCAAAACGGACATCTCTCAAAATCATGTATCGGATATGGTTTGTGGCATATGCAGAGTCACGAAATCTCCTGCCAGTAAGGGACGAAAAATACATCCCCATATCGTTACAGGACATCCGGAGGCGGCTTGACTTCTTTGAGAATGATCCTAATAGTGACGGGTGCTGGAAGGCGCTTATTGGATTGTTTGGAGGAATAAGAAACGGAAGCAGCGAGCACAACCTCCCGCAGTACAACGGAGATCTGTTCAAGCACGATCCTGCAGTAGACAGCGCATCGATCAAAAATGAGTTTATTGTAAAGGCGCTTTACGGCCTTTTAGAAGATGAAGGCTTTGCCATAGATTACGCAGATTTCAGCGTAAGACATCTTGGAAACATCTTTGAGACGCTGATGGAGTATAGCCCGCGCCAGACCGACAAAGACATTATGCTGTTAGAGGACTCAAAGGGAATAAGGGAGGTAAATACAAGAAAAGATGCTACATATTCCTACAACAAAAACGATCTTTATCTTGCGTCAAAGGGCGGAATTATATCGCGCAAGACATCTGCTAGCTTTTATACTCCGGATGAGATTGTCAAGTTTCTAGTCGACCAAGGACTGAATCAGATATTTGCAGGACGCGAAAAGCTGATCAGAGCTGACATTAGACGCTACAAGAAGAGCAAGAGTAGGAAGGACATGCAGACCTGCATGGATCGCATACTTGACATACAAGTACTCGATCCAACTATGGGAAGCGGACACTTTCTGGTTGAGGCTCTCAACAGAATCACACTGTGGGCGACCGGAATCTTAGAACAACATGCTGATCACCCCCTGCTGTACGAGATTGAGTTGGATAGAAGAATGGCGATAGAAGAACAAAGGAACAAAGGAATAATGATTGATGAGAGCGTCCTCACAGCAGATGTCTTGCTGAAACGCAAGATAATGAAGCGTTGTATTTTTGGTGTAGATTTGAATCCGATGGCAGTGGATCTGGCAAAGCTATCTCTGTGGCTGGACTCGTTCGCGATCGGCATGCCTCTAACATACATGGATCATCACCTGAAGACGGGCGATTCTACAATCGGCTCATTTATGGACGATATGAAGGACAAAGAGAACACCACCCTTGATGACTGGTCGCCAGGTGCCGAAGCAAATAAGATGATCTGTGATATAGCATCTAGTTCAGATATTACGGTGGAACAGGTTCATGCTAGCGAGGATCTGTATCTTGAGCATAGAAAGTCGCTGGAGCCTGCAAGAAGAATTCTAAATGCACTGACCGCATCCAAGATAAATTCCAAGATTCTGCCAAAAAAGAGCGCAAACGAATTTATTCACAAGTTTGGCCGGTATTCAAAGACAGAGCCTGCAGAATTTACTCAGGCGCGCAAAACGGTCAACGAGTTAGCAGAGCGGCATCACTTCTTTCACTGGGAGATAGAAATGATGGATGCTTTCGTGGGCGCGCGCAAAGGTTTTGATTTGATAATCGGAAATCCACCGTGGGACAAAGTTAAGGCATCGGATGACGAATTTTTCTCACTGTATGATCCTGTGTTTAAAAGCCTTAAACTCAAGACAAAAAAGAAAAAAATTGCCGAACAGATTCTCAAGAGCACTACAATTTCTAAAAAATATGAAGCGTACAAGAATCGATACAAGGAACAGAGCTCATTCTATTCTACATACGATCTGCAGGGCGCAGGAGACAAGGATCTTTGGAAGCTTGTGCTGGAGAGATCCCTTGGCATGGTGTCCAAAAATGGCGTGATATCGATGCTTGTTCCATCGCAGTTTGTTTCAAATGTTGGGGGCGTCGATCTGCGCAAGAGCATACTCAAGAAAGAAATTTTGTCGCTTTATGTATTGACTAACAACAAAAAGATATTTCCAATCATTTCTAGCTACAGATTTGTACTTTTGAGTGTGCGCAATAATGCAGGTCCTGACAAGTTTCCTGCGGGCTTTTACTTGCATTGTTTGCAGTCACTGGACGACAGCACTCGTGAGAAAGAAAAGTTTGGTACACTGACAAAGAGCCGGATCATAGAGTCGTCGCCTGACGAATACATCATACCTGAAATTGTAGGCAAGGAGTTGGATCTTCTCGTAAAAATGTCACAGAACAATTCCATGGAAACTGGAATTGGAGATGGATGGAGTATGAATTTGACTAGTGGATTTCATAAGACAAATGATGCGGATCTCCTCATGGAGAACGGTAAAGGATGGCCTGTACATGAAGGAAAAACCATCCACCAGTACAATCCTCAATGGTCACATCATGAATTTACGGCTTACCAAAAGAGCGGCCTGGAAAGAGAGAGTAAAAAAAGAGTATTTACTGGAAAACGCATTGGTCACTATAATTCATATCGACTCGTTTTTCGTAACATAGCCCGTTCAGCTGATCTGCGTACCACTATTGCAGCTGTGATTCCGCCACACACCTTCTATACATACTCCCTAAGATCTTTCGTACTTGAGCATGATGGAAAAATCAGAACTGATTTAGAATATAATGCAAAGATATCTTATCTATGTGGAGTATTAAACTCACTTTGTTTCGACTTTGCATCCCGTGCCAAAATACAAGTGAATCTATCCACAATCATAAAGTCACTGCCGTTTCCTTCACCAATTCATGAAAAAAGAATATCCAAGCTTGCCGCCATGATGACTGTGGGAACTGCCTCAAGTCCGGACTTTGAAGGATTTGCCGGGTCCATGAGAATTCCAAATGTTCCGCTTACGCCTGCGCAGAGAATTGAGACAGCAGCTGAAATTGACGCGCTGGTGGCGCACTCGTACGGCTTGACATCAGACGAATATCAAACTGTAATTGATTCGTTTCCTGCATTCAAAAGAAATTCCGAACTGTACGACCTTAACGAAATAAAATGGGACAACAAAAACCTGAAGGAGTTTTATGGAGAGATGGCCGATCTTGCGCTTGAGTATTTTGAGGATACATCATGACAGAGAAAATCAGAAAGGACATCATCGACAACTTGCAGGGAATAACAATGGAGAGAATTCTCAACTCTGAGATTCCTGACGCGAAAAGCCTTGACATATCCACCGGCTACTTTAACGTCCGCGGATACAGCTTGCTCCGCGGTACCCTTGAGGACGCTGCCCAGGACGCCGCGTTTTCAATGAGGCTACTCCTGGGCAAAGAAGCGATATTCCCACAGGGGGACTCATTTGAGAGATATGCAAAACAGTACAACAAATTGACAGAGTCGTCGCTAAAGTCCGGCCTGGATGACGAGGACTTGTCTCCAGAGTCAAGAGACGATACTACATCTCTGATCAGTCTGCTGAAGCAGGATAACATTCGGGTACGGCTTGGCGCAAGGCGGTTCAACCACTCAAAGTGCTACATCCTTGGCAACAACTCGGTATTCATAGGATCCAGCAACTTTACCGGAGGCGGCATGACCGGAAACTATGAGCTGAATGCCGGACTGTACCAGCCTGGCGTAGCAGGGCAGACGAGAGAGTGGTTTGACAGAATGTGGAATGAGGCGCAGGATACAAAGCGGCAACTAATCGATCTCCTGACGCAGTCAAAGTTCGGCCAGCCTGCCGCTCCGTACGAAGTTTACATGAAGATGCTGTTTGAGCGGTTCAGGCCTCTGCTTGACCGCGTGGATCACGGCGCCAGGGAGAACAAGATGCTGACAAGATTCCAACAGGATGCGGTAAATGCCGGAATGTTCATAGTCTCAGAATTTGGTGGCGTCATGATCGCTGACGCGACCGGACTCGGCAAGACTAACATGGGGATAGAGATGATGCGTCAAAAGATTCTCAAAGAGGGCAAAAAGGTGCTGCTTGTCGCACCTGCCCAGGTTCTACGCAGTATGTGGAAGGAAAAACTCAAGGAGGTCGACATCAATGTACGCGAGACACTCGCGATGGAGTCACTCGGCAAGGAAAATATAGTGGAGACGCTGGGAAAATATAGAAACATAGATCTGGTGCTGATCGACGAATCGCAAAACTTTCGCTCAAAGGATGCAAACCGCAGAAAAAATCTGATGAAGCTTATGAGCATAGGAAAACGAAAGCAGGCCATACTGCTTACTGCCACGCCGATCAACAACTCTCTGATGGACTTGTACTACCAGCTGTCCATAATTACCGGAGGCGACGACTCGTACTTTTACCAGCATGTAGGCATACCTGATCTGTACAAACACATGAGAGATGCAGCAAACAAGGATCTCATGTCCGGGTTGGTAAAGATACAGCAACTACTTGATGTCATAATGGTCCGGCGCACAAGGTCGTACATTAAGGATGTGTACCGGAACGACAAGATAGGTGATCAGGATATAAAGTTTCCGGCTCATCAGTATTCTCCCATACGATACAGTCTTGCAGATCTGTTCGGAAACATATTTAGAAAAATACTTGACGACATTGGACAGCTGGCAATGGTTCCATATGGAATAGAAAGGTACGACACTGGACTGTCCGAGAAAGAAAAAAACAAGCACAGAGCAATAGGACACTTACAGGTCATTTTGCTACTAAAGCTGTTTGAGAGCAGCGTTGAGGCAGTAAGAATCAGTCTGGAGAACAAGGTGAGTCTGTACAAACACATCAAGGATGTGCTGGATCAGGGCATGATTCTGCGTGTCCGCGACTTTAACCAGATCATCAGAAAGTGGAACGCTGTAGAGTCGGGCGAAGATCTTGATACGAACCTGGATGTGGAGGCGAAGATAAAGTTCTTTCTTGGGGAGATAGAGGGTGTTCAAAAGGAAAAGATCGGCAAAAACTACGACATCGATTCGCTGAAGCATGACCTAACACAAGACATGGACATACTAGAAAGACTACTTGAGGAGGTCAACAAGATCACAGTTGACACAAAGATTGATGAAGTGATAAAGACCATCCTGAAGGAGCGCGCGCTTGAAAACGAGAGCAAAAAGGTTCTAATATTCACCGAATATATGGTAACGGCGCGATACATCACGAAAAAACTACGGAAAAAGTTTCCAAGTGACGTAGTTAAATGCATCACTGGAAGCACAAACCAAGACAAGCGGATAGACTATATCCGGCGCTTCGCTCCGGCCGCAAACCCGCCGGAGGATGACAAACTGCAATCTAATGAAATAGACATTCTGGTATCTACAGAGGTTCTGGCCGAGGGGCAGAACCTCCAGGACTGCAACTATGTGATCAACTACGACCTGCCGTGGAATCCGATGAGAATAGTTCAGAGAACAGGCAGGGTGGATAGGCTCACCAGCAAGCATGAGGTGATTCATACGCGGGCCTGCTATCCGGACAAGGAGCTGGACGATATCCTGAAGCTTATGGGAAAGCTGCTGGACAAGATACATGTGGTTAACGAAGTAATTGGGGGCGGAGATGAGATATTGGGAGAGGTGATGACTCCAAGGCAGTACAACGGCGCGATACACAGAACCAAAGTGCTTGCGGGCGAAGGCGGCTCTGAGAAAGTAATCCAAGAGATGGAGCAAGAATCTGATGTAATGCCCACATTGTCTCCAATCAACGAACTTGGTAGATTCATCAAAGCAAAAGGGATGGAGACGATTCAGAATGTTCCAATGGGGCGCCGGACCGGCAAAAGAGGGGAAAAACAAGAGGCAGTCCTGGCATACCTGCAGGAAAAGCCGGAGAGGCGCGTCTATTTTGTCCAGTATGACTTTGCAACTGGCAGGGCATCGGTCCCGGACGACGATTCGGAGGCTATACGCCTCGCATCATGCATAAAGGATACGCCAACCCATCTTCCGATGGACGGCGCGGGAAGCCAGGAATCATTCGATCTGTTGCTGGACATAGATCCCAAGGCGCGCCTGGCAATAAAGAAGAACAACGATATTGTGTTCTCATACGTCAAAGAGCTTCACAGCAAAAGGAAGCAGCAGCATGACAAGAATGTGGAAGCAGTCTCCAAGATAATTAGGAATGCAATACTGAACGGAAATGTTGTCAGGGACGACGGTAAGAAGGCTATTCACATTGCCGAGTCTGACTCTGTCCGGCACTGGGCTGACGATCTCAACTCAATGGTTTTGGAATACAATCGAAGCCAGGATCTGGAGGGACTGATGAGAGGAATCAAGAGGATGAGCGAGTGGATAGGAATACAGGAAAAGACAGAGCCTGTCAAGGCAGCAGAAGAGGAACAGAGAGTGGAACCGAAGCTGAAACTAGTCGGAGCCATATTCATCACGCCGGAAAAATTTGACGATTTGCTTGGCAGAACGAAGCTTGACCGGTTTTAGGAATCCTTCGCAGTTTTTACATCTTGTCCGCGTTGCTTTGACGACTGGGATAAGCGCCGGACCGCCGCAATTGAACGACGATATCGGAAGCTGATAAATGCGGACGATTCTGAATTTCCATTCTGAACCGCCATGCTGGATACTGCAAGCGCTGCCGCCGAAAAGAAATGATCTGTGAGCATATTTCCGCATGACTCATAATTCGTAAAAAACTGGACAGTTCGCTGCAATGCCTCAGTCATGCTCTAGAGTCTTTGTCATGCCTGACGACTTTCATATTCTGATATCTTTTATCATGCTTGCATTCTTTACATTTGCGTCGGAACAGTAACAAAACTGACGACTTTCATATCCTGATATCTTTTATCATGCTCTTGAATTCCGCAAGGCGGTCTGCGAGCTCTGCCACGGCTGCCAGCACTATCTGCTTTGGCGGCAGCGCGCCCGCAGACTCTACAGTCAGGATTCTCTCGTCGTCAGAGTCCGCCTTGGCCAGCACCGATACGTTTGATGCATTCCACTTTGCATGCTTTGTGCCGCGTCCCAGCCTGGCATACATGTGCATCTTTACCCTCTGCCCTGGAGCCAAAACAACAATCGGAATGTCTCCTGATACCGGCTTTACCGAATCGTTCTCTGAGCCAATCTCGCCTGACAGAACGGTCCTAGTCTCCGGCTGTATTCCAGAATCAAGCGTCAGCAATACTCTTGCCGTATCGTCGTCCCTGTCTGCTATCGTGAGATCTTGAAACTCTTGAAGATCAGTCCGGAGCGGAATCAGTCCCAGCCTGTGCGCCAGGCCTTCGTCTGCCATGACTGACGTATTTTCAATGACTTCTACCGTATCTATCGCAAATATGGGAACACCGTTCAGGCAGATTCTTCTTATGGCATTGGCGTACGGCAGCGGAACGCCCTTTAGCTTTATGGATACTCTCCTCTCATCCTGGCTTAGCACTTCCAAAGACAATTCAAACAAAAACTCTAAAATCCAAATAAAAATCTAGCTAGCGGGCTTTGTGAGCAATTCACGTATAAATAACTGATCTTTACAGCACAAGTAGCATGACAGACGTAACAGTTGTAAAATTTTCATTTGAGAGCGACAGGTTTGAAATTCTAGTCAAGCCCGACCCTGCACTGGAGTACAAGCTGGGAAAGAGAAAGGATCTGTCGGGCATACTGGTATCAGACGAGATCTATGCGGATTCAGGCAAGGGAACAAGGGCATCATCAGAAAAGCTGGTGCGCGCATTCAAGACAGACGACCCTGCCGATATTGCACGGCAGATACTGGAAAAGGGGGATCTCAATCTTACAACTGACCAGAGGCGCAAGATGATAGAAGGAAAGCGGCGGCAGATTGTGGAAAGAATAGCCAAGACGTTTGTCGATCCGCGCTCGCACCTGCCGCACCCTCCGCTTAGAATTGAGCAGGCAATGAAGGATGCCAGGGTGTCAGTCGACCCGTACAAGAGCATAGACGAGCAGGTAAAGGATACGGTAGAAAAGCTGCGCAAAATAATTCCGCTCAAGACTGAAACCCTCAGCCTGGAGATAGTAATACCAGCCCAGTACGCTGCGCGTTCGTACTCTGTGCTGCGTTCGGCGGGACGGCTGAATGAAGAGTACTGGCTTACAAACGGCTCGCTAAAAGCAATACTTGAAATATCCGCCGCAGAGAGGCTCAATGTGATAGAAAAACTGGGTTCAATTACCAAAGGCGCCGCCACAGTTGAGGTGGTAAAGTAATGGAGGCAGTAAAGCGGAAGTTTGTCACTCCGGGAGCCGTCATAACCAGTGGCCCGTACCGCCCGGAGCAGAATGTAATTCTGGACGGCAGGAATCTTGTGTCTACCGTTGTGGGAATATCTGAAATATTTGACGGAACCGTACGCGTGATTCCAGTGACGGGAAAATACTATCCCAAGACAAACGACATGGTGATAGGCAAAGTGACGACCAATACGTCTCTCTCATGGGAGCTGGACATTGCATCTTCATACGTGGGCGTGCTTCCGGCATCAGACGTATTTGGAAGAAGCTTTTCCGCGCATGCAGACGAACTCTTTACAAGGCTGCGGCCAGGCGACCTTGTAGCAGCCAAGGTTGCAAACTTTGATCGAACAAGAGATCCGCTTCTTACAGTGTCCGAGCCCGAGCTGGGCAAAATCGAATCCGGCGATCTTATTGAAATGCCGTCAAGCAAGGTGCCGAGGCTGATAGGAAAGCGGGGCAGCATGATACAGATGATTGAGACTGCAACCGGTGCAATAGTCACAATAGGGCAGAACGGCAGAATAGTCGTCTCCTGCGACAATTCGGATGGGTTATTAAAGGCAAAGAAAGCCATACATCTTATTGATGAAAAAGTGCATGCGCCAAACCTTGCAGACCAGGTCAAGGCTGTGCTAGAAGTAGACGGTGAACAGTAATGGGCGGAAGAGATACGAATGTTGTTTTGCTGGATGAGAACGGAATACGCTGCGACGGGCGCAAGGTGGACGAGCCCAGGCGCATAATGCTGCAGGCCGGCGTGCTAAAGAATGCGAACGGATCAGCATACATTGAATTTGGCGACAATAAGATTTTGTGCGGCGTGTACGGTCCGCGCGATGTTCATCCAAAACACATGGCTCAGGCGGATACTGGAATACTGCGATGCAGGTATCATATGGAGCCGTACTCTGTAACTGAGAGAAAGAATCCGGCGCCGTCCCGCAGAGAGATTGAGATATCAAAGGTGATAAAAGAGGCGCTAGAGCCGGCAGTCATGCTGGAACGATTTCCGAGAACAGCAGTCGACGTGTACATTGAGATACTCCAGGCCGACGGCGGCTCCCGCTGCGCCGCGCTTGACGCGGCATCCGTTGCGCTGGCAGATGCGGGAATACCAATGAGGGACATGGTTTCAGCATGCGCAGCAGGCAAGGTGGCGGATACGATAATACTTGATGTCAACAATGAAGAGGACCAGGCAGGCCAGGCAGACATGCCTGTAGGCTATATGCCAAACCTTGATAAAATTACGCTGCTCCAGCTTGACGGCGTGCTTAGCATGGAAGAGTATGCAAAATGCCTGGAGACCGGCATCAAGGGATGCAAGATTGTGTACGAGATACAGAAAAAAGCGCTAAACGACCGATACTTTGGGGGGGAGAACAATGACGGCAGCCATACTTGATCAGCTAAAAAGGGACAAAATAGCGGCGCTCTTGGACGAAGGAAAGCGCCTTGACGGCAGGGCGTTTGACGAGCCGAGGAATCTGAAGATTGAGGCCAACGTGATACCAAAGGCAAACGGCTCTGCAAGGGCGCGCCTGGGAGACAGCGATGTCATATGCGGAGTCAAGATACAGCCGGACAGGCCGTTTCCAGATGTCGGAGACAAGGGCATCTTTATCTGTACGGCAGAACTGCTGCCGTTTTCGCATCCTACTGTAGAGACAGGCCCGCCAGGCGAGGCTGTAATCGAACTTGCAAGGGTTGTTGACAGGGGAATCCGCGAGAGCAAGATGATTGATCTGTCCAAGCTGGTAATAGAAAAGGACAAGTCTGTAGTAGGAGTCTTTGCGGACAATACCGTGCTTGACTATGACGGAAACCTCTTTGACGCCTGCTCGTATGCTGCCACTGCGGCAATACTCTCGTCCAAAGCTCCTGCATGGAAGTTTGAGCAGGATGCGCCCGTCCTGGTTGAAGATTCTGAATCTCCGATACCCGTTACCACGATACCAGTATCTGTTACAATGGGAAGAATCGGCAGCCACATTATAGTTGATCCAAACGGCGACGAGTGGAGCTGCCTTGATGCACGAGTTACAATAACGACAGACTCTGACGGACACATCTGCGCGCTTCAAAAGGGCGGCAAGGACGGATTTGCGTATGATGATCTTGTAAAGTGCGGCGAAATGTCAGTCAGGATTGGCGCCAAGATAAGAGAGACGCTGCAGAGCGTAAAGAAATAATGGCAAAAAAAAAGTCGCTAAAAGGACTGGGCGCGCGGTACGGCATCAAGATAAGAAAGCAGTATTCAAAGATTCATTTTCAGCTCAAGCAGAAGCGGACCTGTCCTGAATGCGGCTCCAAGGCGTTCAAAAGGGTTGCAGTTGGAATCTGGCAGTGCCCAAAGTGCTCTTTCAAGATAGCCGGCACCGCATATGATGTCAAAATATAGCGCCAAGATAACCGTGTCAGCAGGCTCCAAGACCAAGGCCGTATTTGATTCGCTGAATATCGACAACAACTATTATCCGGAGAATCCTACTTCCACCAAACTGTCCCTGTCTGGCGTGATAACGGTACGCGTGGAATCCGACCAGATATCACATCTGCGGGCAAACCTCAACTCGCTGCTGCGGCTGGTCTGGGCAAGCTACGACTCGCTGCAGTCATCCGAGCAGATTCTGCCAAAGCAGCCCGCAGACGCCTGATATCTTTGACGGACTCTGCAGCAAATTCGGGCGGCGGGCCGGCGCCTGCATGAACGGACTCTCTTCCTTGCAGGATGCAGCCGATTTGATAACGCATCCCAGGCGCAAAAGCCTGTATTGGAAGAGTCCTCAAAAGGGGACTGTCAAGTTTGCAGGAGATCGTCAGATATGTTGAGTATTGGGAGATGACGCATCCTGCATTATGACCTTTCAATCTGCGATGCGCCGCATGAAAGTGCGGCGAAATTGCATCCAAGATGCGGCTGCAGAATTGCGCTCCGTTATGTGTTGCACAGTCTTTTCTCGCGAGCGCATTGTGCTTGCATCTGCTAATTCCCTCTGATTGCTGTTCATGCCTTCCAGTCTAAAGAATATGCCTGTGATGCTTTGCATCCTTGTGCAGAAAATTCTTGGCTCTGTCCTGATCCTTTCCTGCCTGCCGCTTTTTGCATGCTCAGGCATTGCTGCAGAACAAACTGCAACGAACCTAATCATTATATAACACACATGAAAAATTAGTCAGGATAAAAAGCATGTCATTAACATCTTTCATAAAGATTCCAGAAGTTAAAGCTCTTTTCAGAAAGGAATTTCCATTATCTCCAACTAGGCTGGAGGGCGAGATGAAAGCGTGTCCTGTAACCAAGAACTATTCCCTTGTAGGCACATCTTTTGACTATCTGCTTAGATTTTTTATAGAATACACAAATCCAAACTGCATAACAAAACCGTGGGTGGCAGAACATTCTCTTGCCCTTCTGGAACATGGTGCAGAAAACCATGGGAGGAAGGCTTCAAAGGACATTCTTGATGCGTCAGTTAAAATGAAATCACTTTTGCACGATGCAAAAAAGGCTCATAAAAAATATCTGAGCACGGGAAAACTTGATGACAGCTTGATGAGAACGTCGATAATTCTTGCACAGATAGATGTCCTGTATCGCACCGGAAGCATGCATCCGGAGCTAGGCGAGGCCAATCCGGGAGACATGCAGGACTTGCGCAACCTGATATCGTTGGTAAATCCCAAAATGTTTCAGACAAAAAATGCATGCTACCTCAACCCGACATTTGGATACGGTTCAGAACTGGTGGGGGGCGCAGATGCAGATCTTATCATTAATGATACATTGATTGACATTAAAACTACAAAATTTCTTTCATTCAGGCAGGAGCAATACAATCAGCTGATTGGATATTATATTCTTGCAAAACTTGGAAAGATAAGCAAAAAAGATGACGTTTCAATTTCAAAGATTGCGATCTATTTTTCAAGGCACGGCATACTTCACGCCATTTCTGCTGACGAGATAGAAAGCAACCCTGGATTTCCAAAATTTGTAAGAGCATTCGAGAAGCTTGCCGCCGCAGTTTTTAATAAAAATGAGGATGAATAACTTGCATCACCTGCGAGGAGCATGCGAGCATCCTTCAAAATATTATCTTCGGGAGGCAATAGGCTGCTTGGAATCTAAATCATATGGAATGGCAATTGTTGCGGCAGCAGCTTTGATTCATTTAGCATCGTATTTTGTTTTGCTTGCAGAATAACACAGTCAAGGCTGCAAGGCTCAATAACGCATGACAAAATCAAAAAAGACGGAAAAAGGAATGAAATCAAAGGCGATGCTGAGCGGCTAATGAATGCAAGAAATTCAGCTGCGCATGCAGAAGAATTGATTGTGCCTGAAGCAAAAACGGACAGTAAAACAGGAAATATGCGCCATCCAGCAAAACCAAAGATTGGCGATCTGCCTGCTGCCAAAAAGCAAGCATTTGCAATGTCCATGCGAAACTGTCCTGGTACGGCGGCCTCGCACGAAACTGCTTTGATGCAATGCCTCTGCTGCGAAGCCGGCATCTCAGGCTCGCCAACCTCATCTGTCAGCACATCCATCTGGGAAAGTCTGCCAGTATGGGGTAGCCGTGCGCTTTGGCATTCCTGTAATGGCGGTCAATGTCCCTGCTGCCGTAGGGGAGCCTGTCCTGGGATTCAAGGAGCATTTTATTCTGCGTGGCGTCGTTGCGCGCCTGCAGATCCTTGATGAATCTGCTTGGCGGCAGGCGGCCTAACTTTTCGCAGTTGCACTTTTGGCACGCAAGCACCAAGTTCCACAGTTCTGTGTCGCCAATATAGTCAAACGGAATGACATGGTCAACATGCGTGTGCCTGCCGGGAAGCAGCGAATTTTCGCAGTAAAAGCAGACGCTGTCGGAAAACGATTCAAGATGCCTTCTAAACCTGCCTTGATCTCTTGCGTACAGCGCATTCCCCTCGATCTTCTTTACAAGATTTGGAGTTCCAAAGTTGCGCCTTTCCAGGAAGCGTATCCATTCTAAAATTACCGACCTGTACAGCGACGCATAATTGTCCCTAAAGAATCGAAGCGCCTTTTCATTAAGCAGTATCCCTCCTCTGGGATCCACTTTTTTGTTGTCTGCAGAATCATGGTACTCTTTTGCAAGATAGTCGTAAAAGATTCGCTGTTCGCTTCCGCCGACCTTTTGGAATCTTGGTATTACGTCATCAAAGCATTCCTTGGTAATTTCGTTCACGCACCGCGCTATCCTAATGCTGTCTGTTTTCTGCAGTTCCTTGTACGACTGCGGGTATGCATCCTTTTCAAATTCGCGCCGTATTATGGTTATTATCATGGGCACCTGTTTCTTTGGACCCTGCCGCAGGCGGCACTTGCACTCCTGCATCCAATAGTACTTGAAAAAGTACTCGGCAATTTCCGAGTACCACACCTTTGTATTGGAACTCTCAAGGCTATGGTCCAAAAGAAAGCGGGCCAGGGCAAACTTGTACGTGTTGTTTGTGGCGCCCTTTGATATTATTGACATAAAGCGCCGGCGAATCTCATCCTCGCCGGCTTCAAAATCCATGCCTTGCCTGGCGGCATTATGAATTATAAGTTTTGAATGCAAATCTGCCTTGTCTATTGTCTATAAAGTAGTATACCCTTGGGGGCTAGGACGGCGGGCGCCATGATCCACAGAGTGGAAATAAAGGTGCGTGGGTATGTCAGGAGCCTGCGGAAACGATGGAGGCATATTGGGCGCCGTCGGGTGCGTGTCATGCACAAGTTAGATGAATCGAAAGTTGATTGGATAGTAAGGCGCAAGAGAGAAGGCAAGATGACGACTGCAGAGATAGCAGCCGCCATAGGCGTCTCGTCAATATGGGTCAAGAAACTCTGGGCCAGGTACAAGAACGCAGGCAAAATCGTCTATCCAAAGCGAATGGGCAGGCCCAAACATGGCCTGACTGGACGCCGCGAACACTCTGCTATCCTGTCTGCAAAAAACATCTGCGGCTACGGCGCGGTACGTCTTGAGGATCACATAGTAAAGCATACTGGAATCCATATACCACACTGCACCATACACAATATACTGATGAAGGAAAATCTTGCCGAAGTCCAGCCAAAAAAGGCCAAGAGGCGTAAGTGGATTCGCTATGAGCGTGAACACTCCAATTCAATGTGGCATACGGATTACAAAAAGCTGCACGACGGTAGGTGGTTCATTGCGTACATGGATGATGCCTCGCGGTTTATAACCGGATACGGCGTGTTTGAGGAAGCAACGGGCGCGCATGCTATAGAGGTTCTAAGAAAAGCAATATCCATGTATGGCAAGCCTGCATGCGTGCTTACCGACCGCGGCACCCAGTTCTATGCCAATGAGTCTGAACACAGGAAGCGCGGTGCAGCCGAATTTGAAAAGGAATTGGTCAGGCTCAACATCCGACACATTCTGGCCCGCGTGAATCACCCGCAAACTAACGGGAAGCTAGAACGCTTCCACAGGGAACTCCAGCGCATGCTTCCTACGTTTGAGAAATCATCTGTTGGCAAGACCACCAAGATTGACGGCGCAAATGGACATGTAGGCGGCCCGTTGAATATGACGGGCCCCAAGGATCCAGTGCAACGTCTGATAGAATGGTACAACCAGGACAGAATGCATATGTCCCTGGGTGATGGAACAGAGACCCCGGCAGAGGCGTATGCCAGAAAGGCTCCTCCAGCAGGGCGAAAGGTTATTGATGAGCAGACAGGAGAGGAACATAATGCCTGATCGTGAAGGGTATACTACTTTTGAGATTCTACATGCAAATCTGCCTTGGCATTGCGTGTTCTGTTCCGGCAGATGCTGAATTGGCAGCATGAATTTCTGACTGGCGCAATGCGGCAGGCCGCTTGGCATTTCAATTATGGATGAATCGTGTACGGTGGATATTCTAGCCGCAGCGTCATGCCTGTGCGCCAAGACGGCGGACTTGGCGGCAGTCCTGCAATGTTCCGGCGGACATTTCATCCGCAGCGCCAGGCTCTGCGCACCAACCTGCAGGCGGGGATGCATGTAACATCTCGGGCTCTGGAAGGTCAGGCGATACTGCAAGTCATGCAAAAAAAAAATTGCTGCCGCCGTGCCCGGCGTGCTGCCGGGAGAGCATTATGGTAAGCTTGTCATGTCAATAGCCGCATTCCTTCGCTGCATGTACCTATCCTATGAAAAGATTCAGAACATACTGCATATGCTTTACGGCTCCTGCATATCAGTGGCCACACTGATCCGCTTGTGTGACGTCTCAGCAGCGAAGATGACGCCCGTCTACGATGATATTCTGGAGGAAATACGAAGCTCCGAATCTGTCGGAGGCGACGAAACAGGCTGGTTTCTCAACGGAGCCGGCCACTTGGTCCTGACGCTTGTGAGCAAATTCTCGACGTTCTACCACATAGCGCCGTTCAGATCTGGCGATGTCATAGATTAGCTGACGGCCGACTTTGACGGCATTGCGATCTCGGACTCGTTTCCGCCGTGGAACCGCATCGGATGCAAGCACCAAAAATGCCTTCCGCGCTACTTTCTGGACATGTACCTGACGCTGAATAAAAACCACAGCTCCGAGTTCAGTATGATGTTTTACAAGCTTCGCGGCATCCTAAAGGACGCAATAGATATGGGCAAGGCCACGCCTGAAGAGGTGCAGCGCCTTGATTACCGCGTGCTTGAGCTTGCCTCATCCATGTACAAAGACAAGGACTGCATCAGGTCTACAAAGCGCCTCAAGAGGGAGGCCGACCACCTGTTTACGTTCCTGGAACATAACGTGAACTATCACAACAACGACAGCGAGAGGGCGGTGCGCATGCTGTCCATGATGCGAAAGATCCTGTACGGAAGCAGGTCCGAGGGGAATGAGGACGACAGATCCTGTGCAGCGTATACGCTGCATGCAGCCTGCGCGGCGTCAATTTTTACTCGTTCGTAAAGGAGTATCTTGACGACAAGGCTGCAAAGATCCCCATGACGGCTCAGCCTGCATGTGCAGCGGCGGCATAGCGGGCAAAAACACAGCAAGCCTTGTCAATGCATCCTAAAATTGATCCGGATACACAGGATCGCTGCCATGTCGCGGCCAGATGACTGCAGTGACTGCGGTTCAGATCCAGAAAAATATGGCAGATTTGTGCCAAAATCCAGCTTCCAGATCCCAATCTGTTACTTAAAGAAGCAGATTTTGGTTTCGGCGGGCGGAATTATCTCGGCTTGGCGTTTCAGCCGCTCTGGCCATTGTTCATTATTTTGAATTTCAGCCTGGCCAGGCGCCCTTCATGCGGTGCTGTTTTTGATTCGCCGCACTCGGAATATGCAATCGCCAGAGCCTGATCGTCGATTTTATTGCCTTTGGGGTGCTCTTCCTTGACGATTCGCTGGAAGCAGTCGGAACTGGATAGGATTCGCTTTTTGAGATTGATTGGCACCTCTTGCAGGTGAGCCGGATTGTCGGCCTAGGCGGAGGCTTTGAGGTCAGCTTTGCGTTTCAGATCTTTCATGTAAGCGCGCTGATGTTCATTGAGCCAATCGTTGTCGTTGGCAGCAGCTTTGAGGGCGGAGCGGCGTTCCAGCTCTGCCAGCATCTTTTTGTGGATTTTCAGTGATTTCCGGCAAAAGTCGGGATTGACATCCTCATCTATGAGTTCTTGGATCCCTGTGGCGTCCTCGGCAAATTTCTTTCTGACCTCTTGCATTGTCATCGGTTTGTCGGCTGTTTCTCTGATTTTTAAAACGTCGCCCAACGATCCAAATATGATCTTTTTTACACCTTCACGGGTGTCGATCACATATGTCGGAAGATCGCCTTCGCCGCCTAGAGTCATACTTTGTGTTGTCGTAATTCAATTTATAAATTGAGCCCTTTCGGGCGTTCATCGCCTTTGATGATTACGATCTTGCCGTCCCAGCCGAGCCCCCGCACGTATTTTACCAGTTCCTTGGCATTCTTGGCATTCTTGTTCTGCATGATATAGACGACCTCCATTACAGCTCCGGTGTTGTCTGAGAGGCGCACCTCATGCTCTTTGATATGTCTGACTGCGCCGTATTTTGAGTTCTCAATGATATTGTCGTTGCCAAGTTTCAGCCCGAACAGCGGAATGTATTCCAGGGCAAATCCCTTTTTCTCGACATCTTTGAATTGTACCATGATTGGATTGTCTCTAAATTCCATTGCGGTGGTGCGAGATACTGAACAATAGATTACGCCATGCTTGCCTTTGAAAAAATTGGGATTTGGTTGTAATCCATTTGCCATTAGATCTTCGAATTTATTCTCGTCCATGCTCCGATATGCCATGCGCGATCTTTCGTATGTTGTTTGCAGCTGCCTGTTGTACTCGTCAAGAGCTGCCATCAATTCTGGCTCAATCATGCGGACATATTCTTTTATTTCCTGTATTAGTTTGTCCTTGGCTTTCTTGCTGAGTTTTTTCTTGGTCGCAATTCCGTCCTCTGTTCTGAATAATTCGTACTTTGCAAATTTAGATGCTTTGCTTAGAAGAGATCGTTCAACACGGTTAATTTCCAGCTCCATTGGTCTCCATCCCAGCTTATCACTGCCCGCTATTTTTGACGAGCTAAAATAAAGATAAGATACCGGGTCGCCTGTCTCATAGTAGCTGATATAACGTTCCAGCATGGCGCCTTTTTCCGGCGGCTCATGTTTGAAATCAAATGTGTCAATATCCTTTTGTGATGGAATTTTATGGGATCTGCCGCGATTATTTTCCGTGCGGCGGCGGACTGCCTGCTCGCCGGCTTTTTCCGGATCCTCGCCTGGGCGGATTGAATAGCGCCGGTTTTTTTCCATGGTGCGCCAATAATTGCCGCTCTGGTCTGACTTGTCTTTGAGGCTAGTCCGGAAGCACCTGGCGGCGAGTATTTTGAGATGAAGCGCGATTATGCTGAGCCTTCTTTTCAGCATTTTAACTGCTTCGCGAAGTTTCCCGGCATCATCAGAATCATAAGTCAATCGAACACGCTCCCAAATTGCCGTAAAAACCAGCCGCAAATTCGCCGAATAGCGCGGCGGGCAGCTTTGATTTCATGCACTCATGGGAATCTTTTTTGATTCGTCCACTGCCTTGCCTGCCATTGCGCATTTGCGAATGAATTGCGGCGCTGCTTTTGATGCTGCCTGTGAAAATATTTTCTGGAATCATATAGTTTCTTTCTTGCCGTGTCGTATAAATCTTGCTTGCGATTGTTAGCGCCTCTATGAATCAGGACGATGCGCATGGGCGGCGTTGCCGCAGCGCTGGAACTGTTCCTGGGCGGCGCCAAGACATCACCGGGACGCACCATCATTTTTGGACAAGGCTTCGGCTCGCCAGGCCGGCATCCTCATGCGGCGCCTCAAAGCTCAGCGGCGTTCCGCAATGCATCATGTTGCAGGCAAAAGCGCGCGCCTCATCCTGCGCTCATGCCGCTCTGGCGGCTGCGCCAAGTCCTACTTTGCAGCTCAAGGCATGCGCGGGCTGCGTCAGGCGCGTCATCCAATAATAAAAAACAAAAAAAAGCCGCGCGCTTATTCTATGCTGATTATTCCTTCCTGTATGAGGAACTGCAGCGCTGATGTGGGCGTACTGTCGTCTATCTGGCCGTCGCCGTACAGTTTGAAGGCGCCTGCCACCCATTCAGGAATTTGCGGGCCTGCTGCAGCCGGAACATATTCCCACAGTGTGCCGCCCTCGTACCGAACCGTTCCGAGCCCCTCCTTGCCCAGGCCAATTACTTCGTCCGGAAGCGGAACAAATCCGAGCTCGCTGGCATACTGCTGTCCGTCTGTAATCATCCATACCAGCGCAAGAGCCTCGTCCCGGCTGTCCGTAACGTCAGCGACGTCTTCATGCACCAAAAGATACGTAAAAGTAGCAATTGGATAAGAATCTGCGCCCGGCGCATTCAGCAGGTTGACATCGTACCGCGCTTCATTGGGTTCAGGAAGAGACGCTTTTGCACGTTCGCCTGTGGCGCTTGCCGTAGTGTCAAGAGACGGATAGACAAAGCCCGACTTGTCGCCGTTCTCCACTACCGCGCTCTTGATCTCGTTCTGCACTGCATACGCTATTGATACGTATCCTATTGCGCCTTCGGTTGGGAGCAGTGTATTTGCAACGCCTTCATTGCCAGGCGATCCGCTGCCTGCGGGCCAGCCTACGCTCTTTCCGCTTCCTACACTCTCATCCCATGATTCGCTTACGGAAGACAGCCATTGCGTGAATACTTTTGTTGTTCCAGAACCGTCAGACCTGTAGACTACGGCAATACTGCTTGACGGCAGATCGACGCCGGGGTTGTCGGCGGCAATTGCCGGATCATCCAATTTTGTGATCTTGCCTTCAAAGATGTCGGCAATCACATGTCCTTTCAGGTTCAGTCCGTCTGACACGCCGTCCAAATTGTACACAACATTTACTGCTCCTATTGTTTCAGGAATGTGTAGCGTGCTTGAGACCGCCTCTGTTTCAGCTACGGTCAGAGGCGCGTCTGTTCCAGCAAGGGATACCGTACCCTCAATGTGCCGCTTTACGCCTCCGCTGCTTCCGGTGGACTGATAATTCAGATTCAAGCTGTCGCTGATGCTGTTGATCTCTGCCAGCCGGCGGTCAATCAGCGGAAACGGAAACGAAGCTCCCGCGCCGTTGATTGTTACTGCTCCCTGAGGCTATTCCGGCCCCGTCTGAGCTTCAGCATGCATCAGAGGAATCACGGATGTCCGCATGACTGCAGTCCGCATTATCATTATTGTTTTCATTAATCGCATCAATGTCGCAGTTTATTTACGCATTATAGAAATAGATTGCGTATCTGCGGAACGATCCATACTCTGTATAGAACGGCATTCCAGTACGGCAAAAGTTCTCAGGTCAGGCATGCGGACGCGGGCAGGCGCCAAAAGATCGACAGGCCGGCGCAGAATGCCGGCAACAGCTTGGTTTCTGGAGGTTTAGGAGTGAGTTTTGCTGCTTCGGAGGCGCCGCCCAGGCAAATTCGTGCCTGAAACCCGGAACAGCTTCCAGAGACCGATCTGTTGCGGATGCATTTTGACGGCGCTAAAGCCGCGCACCGGCCTGCAGGATGCAAATGCGGGCAAAGCCGGCATCCAAAACTATGCCGGACGATTTGAATTTTCTTCCATCCACTGCGGATTGCTTTTTCTGATTTCGCCTGTCGCCGTTTTCCTGCGAAACGCCTCCCTCGGCGTCTCGCCCTTGTTCATGTTAAGCGAAAAATGCAGCCGGCATTCGTTGTAATAGTCAACATAATCTCCAATGCTCGTAAAATGTCCCAGTTCATCTTCCAGTGTCCTAAACCATCTCTTTAGCTTGGCTGTTGTCTGCGAATGCTGCGGCCTGGAGTTTATTGATTCGATTTTATTGTCCTGCAGTATCTCATTAAAGAATTCGATCTCTTCATGCGGCATTTTGGACAGAAAGCATTTGCTCTTGCCGGACAGTATTGCAGCGGGCTTGCCGAATCTCTTTATTGTCAAGTTCAATGCCACTGCTGCATTGTAAGACGAAGCTTCCTGGAACAAAAACGCTCCCGTCACGCATCTTGACGCGTCGTCAAGCAAGGCAATCACTGTTTCTCCTTTTATGCCTGGATTTGTCATCTCGTGCAGATCAGCATGCCACAATGCGTTGGAATACTTGCGCTCTGCCCGCACCCACTTGCGCTTTTGCGTATGGGCAAGCTTGCTGCTGTCCGGCTGCTTTTCGCGGTTCACAATTTTGCGTCTTGCATCTTTTAGATAAATTATTGCGCGCGCATTTCTGCCGCCGTCCTTGCAGCCGGGCCCGGCAGGCTGCGCGCGTACCTGTTCTATGGCAAGCGCAAAAGCCGGATGCGCCTTTGGCGCATAGTGCGATTTTCAGAGCGCGTTTCCGGCGTCATACTGAGCCTACCATTCCGTACTGCGATTTGCGCTTTGAGTGCACATTGCAAACCGCACTTGGATGCTTTTTCGCGCAGCGCAAAAATATCGCAATAGACAAGATATAATAAAACGGGGCGCATCTATACTGCTATGTCTGGACAACAGATACCTCCGTGGCTGCGCGACCAGCTTGTGCAGCTTAGGCAGTCGCAGGAAAACCTCCAGGCGATTCAGACTCAAAAACAGAGCCTTGAGATGGAGCGCCTTAACGTAGGCAAGGCTCTTGAGGAGCTTGGCAAGGCGCAGGATGATGACGCCGTTTACAAGCAGGCTGGAAGCATTCTGATACGCTCTGCAAAGCAGACGCTGACGGAAGATCTTGAGGAGAAGAACGTGCTGGCAAAAACGCGCCTTGACGTACTGACAAAGCAGGAAGACAGGCTCAAGGAGGCGCTCAAGGAACAGGAGGACAAGATAAGCAACGCGATGAAGGGCCCAGGAGCCGCCAGCCCGCCGCCAAACTAGCGCTTGGCGTAAATATTCTGCATTTGTGTGAACAGTAATGGCCGGACTCAAGGATCTGCGCATTGTAGCGGACGAGAGAGAGAAGAAGAGCAGGATTCCGCAGCTGTTGCAGAAAGCGGGGCTGGATGTTGAGACAAGGATGCTGCCGATAGGGGACTATATCGTGGGACCGGAGACAGTCATTGAGCGCAAAAGCGTCTCTGATTTCGTATCGTCAATATTTGACGGCCGGCTGTACGACCAGTGCGCCAGGCTGCAGGAGCACTACCAGAGCCCTGTCCTGATAATGGAAGGCAACGCAGACGAGATAGACATTCTTGTGGACAATCCGATGATATTCTACAGGGCGGCGTCCCAGGTGTCGCTTGACTTTAAAATTCCGATAATTCCCACTCCGAACGCGCTTCATACTGCCAAGCTGCTGACGATGCTCTGCAAAAAACGCGAGCAGGCGCGGGGGCCGCTCTTAAAGAAGATAAAAAAGTCTGCAAACCTGCAGCATCAGCAGCTGTCAACCATAGGCAGCCTGCCTGGCGTTGGCGAAAAGCTTGCAGTGCGCATGCTGGAAAGATTTCAGACGCCGCTGGGCGTGTTTAATGCAACGATATCTGATCTTGCAAAAGTGGAAGGGCTCGGCGAGGCCAGGGCAAGAAAGATCAAGAACATGCTGCAAAAGCGGGCTTTAGGCTCGCCGGATGCGGGGCAAAAGAGGCTGAGCGAGTAGGCTGAGGAGGCAAATCCGCAGCCTGGGAGCGGCGACGCTGCCGGCTGGCAGCGCAAGGCAATCATCTCATGTAAAATGCGCCTGGAACTATTATCCCTGCCGCAGGCAGCATCTTGGGAGCATGCGCATGACTTTTGCTTCTGCTTGATCAGCGCGCCCTGGCCGGCCGATGCATCATGGCTTGGGGGGCATATCATGCTTGAATCTGGAGCAAAACCCATACTTAAAATAAAAACAAGGCAGCTTTAGCATTGTGCTCAAATCGTACAAGTGGATTGAGGGAAACATGCACAGGTACGACGTAGTGATACTTGATTCCCGTCCCAGGACTGCGTATCTTTACGGACACATGCAGCGCTCGCAGCCGCTGGCAATAGACCGCATCGTGCAGCTTGACCGGTACGGATCAAACCTGGCTCCCGGCGCTGCGGATGCTGCCAAAGTCTTTGGCGGGCTTGGCATCGACGAGACCAAGACTGTTGTGATAGTTGGAGACTATATGGATCCGTCGCCGGCGCGCATATTCTGGACGCTCCGGTATTTCGGGCATGCAGAGACGTATCTGGCGCAGGAGAGCTTTGGCCAAATGCTGCAGATGGGAATGGATACCACAAAAAGCATTCCCAGAATTGAACCGGCATCATTTGTTCCAAGGCAAAACGAGAGCATTAGAGCATACCATTCTGAGATACGCAATGACACAGAGCAGGTGCTGCTTGACGCCCGAAGCCCGCAGGAGTTTATGGCGGGACATTTGCCGGGAGCCATGCTGCTTCCGTTTACGTCCGGAGTGGGAACGGACGGCAGAATGTTCCAGGCCAGCCGCGATCTGGAACGCCTCTTCTCATCGGAAGACATTCCAAAAGACAAGGAGACAGTATGCTACTGCATGCACGGACACCGCGCGTCCAGCCTGTACTGCCAGCTGAAGATTGCAGGATATGCCAATGTCCGGCTGTACGACGGCTCCTTTGTAGAATGGTACGGCAGAAGGCTACCTCTTGAGTAGCTTGCGCCTTAGGGCGTTTCCGCACAGCGGACACTCTGGCTCATTTTTGAAGCTTTGGCGGCATCCTGCACAATACTGCACCCACCTGCCGACAGTACGGATTCCGCCAGTCATTATCGGAGAAACTTCCACATGCATGCTCTTTGCCACGTTTGATACGGCAAAGTCGTCCGTTATCACCTGGCTTTTTTTCTCAAGGCAGAGAGCCAGTATTGATATGTCCTGCTTTGAGAGGCTGCCATAGTCTCCCGTCTCCTTTGCCTTTGCCACTGTGCGGTCCGTTGATTCTTTGCCTGCCGACTCTATTCTGAGGCGGCCCGTCTGGATTAGTATGTCCAGCGCGTCCTGATCCTTTTTGATGTGCCGCACTTCGTCAAAGACATCCGGCGTTGTCACAAACCTCTCCTGGGACATGAACGGCAGCCCCGCATAAAACGCGCTTGCGTCAAGAACCCTGTAGCTGCCTGCCATCATTCATGCATCTTTGCTTGTACTGGCTGCCTGCAAATATCCTGCCGCTTTTGCGCAGCCTGATCTGTTCTTGCTCCTGCGTTATCCGGTATCCTAAAAGCCAAGCTTGCTCATCTGCCGCAGTCCGCGCTTTTTCAGCCGCACAAATATTGCCGGCTTTTTGTACCGCTTGATTTCTATGGGCTCGTCGAATCCGGCAGACTTTACAACCTGGGCGTCCATTACTACGCTGCAGTCGTGAGAGCAGCGTATCTCTATCTTTTCGTCGGGTACGACGATAGACTCCAGCCTGTATACGGGAGCGACGGGGGTTATGATCAGCACGTCCAAGCTCTCATGCAGGATGGGTCCGCCAAGCGAGAACGAATGCCCTGTTGAGCCGCTGGGAGTTGAAACTATGACGCCGTCCATTTTCTGCTTTACATAGTCGTCCTGAAATTTTATCTCAATCTCTGCCGTTTTAGTGAGGTTTTTCCGCTGAATGTAGATCTCGTTCAGGGCGGGTACAAGCTCCTGTCCGCCGCAGCTTGCGGCAACGCGCATTCTTTTTTCAAGTATGATTCTGTCCGCGCGAATCTGCCTTACGGCGGCATCAAATTCGTTCAGGGTAATCTCTGAAAGTATTCCGCGGTTTCCTCCGACGTTTATCGTCAGAATGGGGGTGGCATCGTCCAGGTTTCTGAACGCCCGCAGCGTGGTGCCGTCGCCGCCGAGAGTTACCGCCATGTCCAGCTTTGCTCCGCGCATGTCCGATATGCTGTCCATGCTTTCTGCGCCACTTACTGACACGGGCGATATCGTATAGACTTGGACCTTTCTTCGCATGAATTTTTTGGCAATCGCGGCAGCCGCATCCTCAGACTCCTTGGAGCCGAATTTGCTGATTATTGCAACCCTGTCTAGCTTCAATCGTCACTCGTGCCTTCTTGTTTGCTTAAAAGTTATGCGCAAATCTCAGCCAAGCGAAGCGCGCTCTGGCCAGGCAAGCCTGCCGCAAAGGATTATTTTGGACTCGGGACAAATCTCCTTTCCTGATTCCGATCCGTGATGCATTCCGCTTGACTGAAACGGCGCAGCGCACGCGGCCGGCATTCTGGGAAAATTCGCGGCAGCTCGGCTTCTGGAAGCTTAGGCGGGAGTATTGCTGCCTCAGAGGCGCCTCCCGGGCAGATTAGTGCCTGAAATTCGGAACAGCTTCCAGAGACCGAGCTGCTGCGAACACTCGCCATGAATGCTCCACTGCGGCAACGGCGCTCCGCGCAGGCGCTCCGGCAGCAGCTTTTTCTTCTGGCTTTACGCCAACGCATTAGATCCGCGTTCCGTCAAGCCGAATCAATTCATCCTGAAACAATCAGGCACGGCATGCCGGTTGCGGCCACTGTGATCTTTCTGGCCTGCATGGCTGGCGCTATTCTCGACTAATTCCTTGGACTGTTTTTTGCTGCGGGATGCGGCCGATACTTTCAACTGATTGGCAGCAAAGCGGGCGGCTTTTCTGACCGTCAAGCACAAAATCCGTACCCGCGCCCCAAAATCTGCCTAAATATTACTTAAATATGCCAATAATGCCGTGTACAATGTCGAATATGGATAAATCAAGCACTGCTTCTCACGCCCTGCAGATCTCCAGCCAGACAGCCGGCGGGGGGGGGGGGCGGGGCGGAATAAAAAAAAAAAGGCCGGGGGATTTGGTGTTGTGAGAATTGTTGCTAAAGGGGTT